>CAMXIF010000032.1 GCA_947243845.1 uncultured bacterium | reverse complement strand
CCAGCTTTTCTTCCACTTGTTTTTGGCAAAACCCACTTTACTAACAATTCACTTCTGCTAAATATAAGGCTTTATCTAATTCACTTTCAAAAGGCTTATGGGTTGCGGAATTATAATCATCCGTAACAGCAAGGTAAATTTCAACAGCCCCCCTGTATTCTTCTAAATCAACTTTTGTATTTGTATGAATATCCCACCTGAAATGGTCAAGATACCATTTTCGCTTTTCCATATCATCTTTCAGATATTCCCCTGACAGCAAATCATAATCGTACTCCTGCATAAAAAACAGAACACGTTTGGCTGCATCTTTCATTTCAATACTTTCATCCTGCCAAGGCAGTTTTATATTATCATCTTCCCAGACAGACAAATCAATATCTGTTTCAAATTTACTCAAATCAATATCCTTATGGCTAACCGCATCATATCCCCATGTTCCCGCAAACGCTATATATTGTTCTTCTGTCATGGGAACACATACTATCTGCAAAACGCACATATAATCTGTATATGACTTATCTCTTGGAAACATTTCACGCACCCCATCCTCCATCTGCGGATAGCATACCTGAACAAATTTATACATTTTATAATCCATACTGTCTGCTATTTCACGAAAAGCTTTCTCATCAAGCTTCTCTCCAGATTGAATAAGTTCCTTACACTTTCTCAACAGACTGTTATCATCCCCAAATAAATCGTTTTCTATATCTACACTTCCATCCTCCCAAGTCAGAAGTTTATCCCAAAACTCATCCACGCCTTTATCTGAACACTCTATCAGATAGGTGTCTCCTGACAAAAAGAGACTATCTGTTTTAAGGGCAACAGAGTTTTGTTCAAGTTCTTTCTCCAAATATTTCTTTATGGATTCCTGACCATCCTTAAAATCTTCTTCCGTATTAAAAGCCACATAAAAATAGGGAGAAGTGGAAATCCAAGCCACTCCTGATGGTGCTGCACCAACATTATTGCTATATTCTCCATATCCATAAATGCAGTCGTACCCCATAAAGGAATCTGTAGTTGATGTCTGCACGCTCTCATCTATCTGCTGGTACAGTGTTCCCTCTTCATCCAACATATCCCTGACATCTTCCCATGTCAGGGATGCATGGTCTTCCGCTGACATCAAAAAAAGTTTTTCCGGAAGCGTTTTACCAAACTTATCTCCGCCTGCCACCTTGATAACACACAAAACAACCGCCGCCACTGCAACAAGAGCCACAGCTATACCGACCAGCGGCATTTTATTCTTCATTCCGCCAGAAATTGGTTCTTTCGATACCCCACTGGATAAATTTTTTGTTTCTACTGGATCATTTACCTTCTGACCACAATAAGGGCAGAAAACACTGTCATCATCTATCTTCTTTCCACACTTTATACAAAACATAGTACATCTCCTTCTAAAATTGTATTGAAAGCTGCTTTATTCTCCACCTTATCTCTCTAATGGCTTGAAGATACACATATACTGTTATTATTTTTCTGCATCGCCTTCCGCCTTTGCCAGGCATTCCTTTATAGCCTCTAACAATACCGTGGATGTATATTTGCTCTCATCAGAATAGCCTATACCTTCCAATGACTGATTTTCATATATCTGGGATACAAGTTCTTCAAACGTTGGTTCAATTAATGGAAACATGGTAATTGTATCTTCTTCCAAGTTAACCATACGAATACTTTTGATAGTTTCTTCATCTACTGTAACTTCAATCTCTATCATATTATCATTCAAAGTAAGCGAAGTTGTATAGGTGCCCGGCCTATAAGTATCTTTATGCTTAGGAAAAAACAAAGTAGCAAGCAATATAATCCCAAGAACTGCAAAGATACCAGCACAAATCAATTTTATTGAATGCTTCATAACGGTTTTATTGGGGGAACTCATGGTAACATCTCCTTCCTGTCATCTAAATAATCATCCACTCCATCAGCAATGCCTTCTACTATCTTCTGCTGGTACTCCTCTGTAGCCATCAGCTTATCCTCTTCTGGATTTGTCATATATCCCATCTCCACAATAGTCACGGGAACCTGGCACCAGTTGATGCCGCTCATCGTATCGGTCTCCCAGACATATTCCTTTTCACAGCCTGTCTTCTCCACCAGCGCCTCCAGCACCATCTCAGACAACGCCCTGCTTTCTTCGTACAGTCCGGCATTATATGGGTTCTGCGGCGTCTGGCAGATGGTCATGGCTCCTCTGGCATTCTGATTTTCAGATCCGTTTGCATGGATACGCACAAATGCGTCTGCCTTTGCCTCATTGGCAACTGCCGCCCTTTCACTGTTGCTGATGTCAACGTCATTGGAATCCCTTACCATGATGACCTCATACCCCCGCCTTTCCAGTTCGGCGCAAAGCTTCTCCGAAACCGCCAGTGTAAGCTCATATTCAGCCAGACCGCTGGCAACGCCTGCTGTGCCGCCTGACACTTTTATTTTTGTCTCTGACGCATTTGGTCCGACTGGTTCCTTTTCTGTGTTGGCCTTTGCCTGATGCCCCGCATCTATCACCACCAGAAAACCATTGCCGGCATGCTCCTCTGTCTTCGCAGGCGGCGTTTCTTCTTCCATGTCTTCGGTGTATGTCTCTGGCATTGCTTCGGCTTCTGCCGGAACTGTTTCCACATATTCCTCCTCCAATGCCTGTATATTCATCCCTTCCGTATCAGGCTCGCTGGTACCCCTGCCACAGCCAGACAGAAAAAGCATTACACACAGAGAGATAACTACAAGTGCTCTCACCTTCATCGATACCCCTGCTCCTTCTCATACATGACTATCAGGTCACGGTTAGCCACCTCATACTCATTCAATACAGAATCGTCAAAATCTTCTGGGCTAATGGCGCCTTCATACCAGTCACAGGATTCAAAATACCCCTGAAGTTCTACATCATCAAATCTTCGCCCATGCCTCGCATACAGCTCATTCCTTGCAATCCTGCATTCTTCCCTGGTAAGCCCTTCTAAATCTGACATGGTAAGATACGCAGAATCACTCTCTGGCAGCACATATTGGCTGTATTGTTCTTCCTGTGCAGGCTCCTGTTCTGCACCCGCTTCCTCATATGGCTGTTCCTGTGCATCCGCGTCATCAATCGTCTCAGCCATATCAGCCACGGGCATTTCACTCCCTTCTCCACTATAGCCGCTTACATTCTCCGTAACTTCCTGATACCCCCGATACGGTTTCTCTTCCTCATCTTTGGACTGCTTTGAATAAAGCATAAATGCCAGCACTGCGACTATCATCAGTAAAGCTCCTATGATGACAGTCAGTATCAGGCTCTTTGCCCCTGGGGATTTCTTCCTTATCTCCTGTCTGGCGGATGAACCTTTTACTGCCGGCTCTTCTTTCTGCCCCTTAAACGGCACTACATCCATCTGCGGTAAAGATGGCGCTATCGCAATCTTCTGCCCACAATAAGGACAAAATAATATGCCATCCTTTATCTGCTTTCCACATTTTCTGCAAAACATTATTTCCTCCTTATATCCGCCATGAAAGAGATAACCAGTAAATGGCCATCTCTTCCATAAAACTTCCAATCATTCAATGCATCTTTTTCAGAAGACTGTCTTTTTCCCTGCGCAGAGCTTTGTCAAAAGCCCTGACTTCCTGCACTCCATAGGAGGATGCCTTAATGGAAAGAGTCCCTCCTGCAAAAGTCACTTCATATATGGTCTTTTTACTTATAACAAATAAAAGGCTAAAAAGAACTGTAACCATTAAGAATGCAAATAACCAAAATGTAAAAAATGGTCTATCATATCTGGCCGCCCCAATTACTGTAACAAACAAAAAAAGTGATGCCATGCCTGACAGCGTTGCGAGCGCCATCCATATAAGGTTTCTCGCATATGTAAACCCACTGGATGTAATATCCTGCAAATCCACCGTACAGTCTTCATCTGACTTCATATATCTGCCGCCAATCCTATAAAAACATTTACCTCTGTAATAGAGTCTACGGTCTGTAAGCACCCCAAAGCCTTTTCCCAGTACCCCTGAATGGAGCATATTACTCAGACAGCCTCCTCCTATGACTGCCTTCTGCTGTTCCTCCTCATTTACAAACAGCTCACGGATATCCTTAACCTTCCTGCTTTCTGCCGCTTCCTCCTGTGCCTGACGAAAATTCTGCACCTGGGTCTGTATGCTGTCAGACACCTGCTGGGCTTTCTGGCCCGCATAGCTTGTCACATCGGCAAAGTTAATCTCCTTTTCTACCTTCGCCCCACAGTCAGGACACACTGATGCGCCTTCTGGAAGCTCTTTCCCACACTGTACACAAAACATGGCCTTGTCTCCTCCTTAAGTTTTTAAAAAATGTAAGCAAAAAAGAACTGCGAAAAGCACAACAACTAATCGCAGTTCTCTCAAACTCCGACTTCCCACACTGGATACACAGCGGCGGATTTCTCCACCGCTGATTCACCCAAGTGAGAAATCAAGAGAGGTGCAGCAGTATGCGTCCACACTCCTACACCTCAATATATCATCTTAAGGCTTAGACTCCCTCTGCCCTGACACGAACAAAAATATTGTAATTTTACCTCCTGTGGGGTATAATTACTCTTGCGTGTATCGCAGATTTGGTCTGTATTGTGTGGTAGTCATGATACCAACCTTGCCCGGCACTGCGCCAACAGTGCCGGGTGGTACACCCTTGTCCTCTTGAAATCTCAAGGTTTATTTTACCATACTTGCCACCTTTGCACAAGTCAAAAATCTGCACCGCCAATACCCCTGACTCCTTCTGTAAATACAAACCATTCCTTTCCCCTCCTCTGTCCTATATCAAGCAAATCTAACACACAATATCGTATAAAGATATTTGGACATATATTGATTGCTGGCTGTATCACTCTTCTAATAGTTATACAAACGTCTGTAAACTCCCCCAGACAAAGTGGCTGCGAAATTAGCTATAAACCGGAAAAATAAAAAATCGGCTCATTTTTATCTCAAACGAACCGATTCTTAAGCAATATTATGAAGTAGTCATAAACTGGTATAACCCAGGAACCCGCATATAATCAAGCTTTTAAGCCTCCTGATTTAAAATGCACAACTTGGCGGCCTGATCGGCGGCAATACAGGCGTCTATGATTTCCTGGATATCGCCGTTCATGATCTTCTCCAGTTTATAGAGCGTCAGGTTAATCCTGTGATCTGTGACACGCCCCTGCGGGAAATTATACGTTCTAATCTTCTCAGAACGATCGCCGGTACCTATCTGGCTTCTGCGCATCTCCGCCTCCGCGTCATGACGCTGCTGCTGTTCCATATCATACAGTTTTGCCCGCAGGAGTGCAAACGCCTTGGCCTTATTCTGAATCTGGGATTTCTCCGTCTGGCTGTAGACCACGATGCCTGTCGGATAATGCGTCAGGCGCACTGCCGAGTCCGTGGTGTTAACGCACTGTCCTCCATTGCCCGAAGCCCTCATGACGTCTATTCGTATATCTTTGTCCTCAATTACGATATCTATATCCTCATCTACCTCCGGCATCACTGCCACGCTGATGGTGGACGTATGAATCCTGCCGCCGGACTCCGTCTCCGGCACACGCTGTACACGGTGCACGCCGCTCTCATACTTCAAGACGGAATAAGCGCCCTGCCCGGTCACCATAAAGGTAACACTCTTCATACCGCCAATCCCAATCTCTTCCACTTCCATGGTCTCTACCTTCCAGCGCCGTCCCTCCGCATAGTGCACATACATACGGTAGATTTCCGCTGCAAACAGCGCCGCTTCGTCCCCGCCAGCTCCAGCACGAATCTCTACAATTACGTTCTTGTCATCATTGGGATCTTTGGGCAAAAGCAGAATCTTCAGCGTGTGCTCCAGTTCTTCCACCCGCTTCTTGGCCTCCGCCAGTTCATCCTTCAGCATCTCCCGCATATCCGCATCGGACTCTTCATCCAGCATAGCCAAACTGTCTTCAATGTCCTGTTTGCTCTTTTTATATTCTTTATACGCATTGACTATAGGAGTCAAATCACTCTGTTCCTTCATCAGCGCTCGAAACCGCTCCTGATTTTCAGCCACTGTGGGCTCACTTAACTCGTTCATGATCTCCTCAAATTTTCTGAGTAAATCCTCTAATTTATCAAACATATCTACCTCCAACTTACATACAGCTATTCTATCCTAATGAATACTATTCTCATAGTATAACACGTGTAACTTATATATGTTCCCTACACTTACACACTTATGACGCTAACCGAACCAGCTTCCGTACACTACCCGGTCCAGTCCCGCAAAATCTTTCACCACTTCTATCTCCCGGAATCCTTTGCCAGCCATAATCTCACAAACTTCCTTTGCCTGATCGTAACCAATCTCATAAAATAACATGCCGCCTCTTGACAGATATTCCCTGGCCTGGTGCGTAATTTCTCTGTAAAAATATAATCCGTCCGCTCTGCCGTCAAGAGCCATTATCGGCTCATGCTCCCTTACTTCCGGCATCAGAGTATCGATAACGCCCGTTCTTATATATGGGGGATTGGAAACGATAATCTCATATCTCTCCTCTTTGGGCAGGCCCTCAAACAAATCACTTTCTATAAAAGAAGCATGCATCCCAGGCCGCTGCCCCTGCAGCCGCTGATAATTTTCCCCGGCCACTGCAAGCGCCTCCGCCGACACATCCACACCCGTGCCCACACAGTCATTGGAATACTGCAACAGACTGAGCAGAATACATCCGGAACCGGTACACATATCCAGTATCCGCATCCCATCATGGAGATTCCGAAGCACCTCTTCCACCAGCACCTCTGTATCCTGTCTGGGCACCAGCACTTTATCGTTGACTACGAAGGTCAATCCCATAAACTCCTGCTCCCCGGTCAGATGCTGCAAAGGCACATGTTCAGCCCTCTCTGCAATCAGGGCACTGTATCTCTCATACTCCTGCCCGGATATTTCCCTCTCCCCATGCACCAGCAGAGTATTCCTGTCGGTTCCGCAGACATACTCCAATAAAAGCCGGGCATCTAACGCTGCCTCCTCTATTCCGGCCCCTGCAAGACGTTCCATACCCTCTCTATACACTCCGCTATATGACCGACACATGATTTCTCTCCTGATTTCTGCATCATTCGCGCTATCCGGCAAATAAATAACTACTGCTCTTTAATCTTTCCGATCTGTTTGGCTTTCTGCCTTCTCTTCCATCCACGACTCATCCACTTCATACCCAAAGGTCTCATACAAATAGGCCTTCCAGTCAAAGACAGCCTCCACTGCCGCAATTGCCACTTCCACCATACTCTCATCCGGTTCCTTGGTGGTCAGTCTCTGCAGCCACATCCCCGGCGCAGAAATAATCCGCACCAGAATATTATTGCTCTTACCCGCAAGCCGTATGATCTCATAGGAAATACCCGCAATCACCGGGATCAGAGCCACACGAATCAACACACGGTACACCGGATTCTCCACCCGGATAAAGAAAAATAAAATCACGCTCACAAACATAACAAACAGCAGGAAGCTGGTACCACAGCGTCTGTGCTGTTTCGAACTTCTCATTACCTCCCGCACCGTCAAAGGGCACCCCTTCTCAATACAGTTGATACACTTATGCTCCGCACCATGATACATATAAACACGTCTGATATCTTTCATCAGTGAAATAGCGAGCACATACCCCACAAAGATCAGGATCCGCAAGACTCCCTCTATGATCGCCATAAAGGAAGCGCTCCTGATATATTCCGCAAACAGGGACGTCACATAATACGGCAATACCATAAAGATGCCGATTGCCAGCGCCAGAGAAAAGATCATAACAATTGCACTGAATACCTTCTCCGCCTTATCCTTGAATATTTTATGAAAAGCCTTATCCGCAAGTGTCTCTTTGGCGTCCTCATCCTCATAGAATGATGCCGAAAAGTTCAGACTCCGCATCCCCAGCACCATGGAATCAATAAACTGAAAGATTCCCCTGACAAAAGGAACCTCCATCAGTTTGCTGCCATGAATAATCCCATAGTAATGCTCCACTTCCACTTCAATCTCGCCGTTCGGCTTACGGACAGCCACAGCGTACTGCTCTTTATTTTTCATCATAATACCCTCTAAGACGGCCTGCCCGCCAATCCCGGAGTATTTCATGTTTCTTTTCTTTCTGCCCATACTATATTCCCTTTATCACTCCTGCACCATGATTCCACATTGCGAAGAAGTACTTTTTCACTATAACTTAGAAAAGGTTGAGATAAACTCAACCTTTTTTGTAAATCCCGCTTATTTGCTTTCCACACCGTATTTCCGATTGAACTTATCAATACGTCCACGAGCCTGTGCTGCTTTCTGCTGGCCAGTGTAAAATGAATGGCACTTGGAGCAGACCTCAACGTGAATCTCAGGTTTGGTGGAACCTGTTACAAATGTGTTACCGCAGTTACACGTTACCGTTGCCTGATAATATTCAGGATGGATTCCCTCTCTCATCTCTTTCACCTCTTCTAAACTCAAAAGTAAATAGATACCTGTCATAGACCGACAGCTTTTACATTGTAGCATAGGATTTTCGGGTATGCAAGCCCTTTTTTGATAATATTGTCTATTCTTTCACCTGTTTAGATAAATTTCATCTTCTTGACCATGTTTACAAATTCAAAATTGTTTCTGGTCTTAGAAAACATATCCAGGATACGCTCCACAGCCTCATCCGCTTTCATGCCGTTTAATGCCTTACGGATGATGTTGATTGCCTCCAGTTCATCCGATGTCAGAAGCAGATCCTCTCTTCTGGTACTGGATTTCGGAATATCGATGGCCGGGAAAACTCTCTTCTCGGAAAGCTTACGGTCAAGCACCATCTCCATGTTACCGGTACCCTTGAACTCCTCGTACACCACATCGTCCATCTTACTGCCTGTCTCCACCAGCGCCGTTGCCAGTATTGTCAGACTTCCACCCTCTCTCATATTGCGGGCTGCACCAAAGATACGCTTGGGCATATGCAGGGCTGCCGGATCAAGACCGCCGGATAAGGTACGTCCACTGGGCGGTACCACCAGATTATAGGCCCTGGTCAATCGAGTGATACTGTCTAAGAGAATTACCACATCCTTCTTATGCTCCACAAGACGCTTTGCCCGCTCAATCACCATCTCAGACACCCTCTTATGATGCTCCGGCAATTCGTCAAAGGTGGAATAGATTACTTCCACATTAGGCCCTTCAATGGCTTCCTTGATATCTGTCACTTCCTCCGGCCGTTCGTCAATCAACAGAATTATCAGATGAGCCTCCGGCGCTGTTCTGGTAATGGACTTGGCTACTTCCTTTAATAAAGTAGTCTTACCTGCCTTGGGCGGTGACACGATCATACCTCTCTGTCCCTTACCCACCGGACTGATCAAATCCATAATGCGCATAGCCAAAGATGACCCCGGTGTTTCCAGTTTCAATCTCTCATTCGGAAAGATTGGTGTCATATCCTCAAAATTCACACGCCGCATAGCCACATCCGGCGCATAACCGTTAATGGATTTCACATATAACAAGGCGCTGAACTTCTCATTCTGTGTCTTGATTCTGGTGTTACCCTCTAAAATATCACCTGTTTTTAATCCAAAACGGCGAATCTGACTGGGCGCCACATAGACATCATTCTCACCAGGCAGATAGTTTTCACAACGGATAAAACCGAAACCATCACTCATAACTTCCAAAATACCGCTGGCCGTAATGCCGCTGTCAAGTTCTGTGGGATACTTGTCTTCCTCCCCCGCCATAGCCGCTTCAATTTTTTTGACCGGCGTACCTGGCGGTACAATAGATTTGACCGCTACTTCCTTGCCCGCAGCCTTATCTTTCTCATCCTCAGCCAGCATTGCCTCTACTAGCTGCGCCTTTTTCATGGTGGAAGTGCCCTTAATTCCTCTTGCCTTCGCAACCTCTTTCAGATCAGCCAGCGCCAACGACTCATACTTTTCTCTCATAAATTCCTCCCGTATTCTTTATCATTCCTCTACAATTCTATACTTCTCTATATCAATCTTTCGTCTAGGGATTTTTGTACTTGATATGACTTAGAAAAAGATTTTTATGTACTTATCTTTTACGTACAAAGCTATTATACACCATATCATTTCAAATAGAAAGCTATTTTTTATAAAATTTGCTATGCACCGGCGCAACTATGGCCGGCAATGGCCTATCCATAAAAATAAGAAGTTGCAAGCCCCCTCCAAATACTATAATATAAAGCATGGAAGATATAAGTAATCTATTTATATAACAAACCTTCCTATAAAATCAACGGCCATTATTATGGCCCGTTACAGGAAAGAAACGAGGTATTCCCATGACAACCAATGAAAAAGCACTGGAACTGCACAGACAATGGCAGGGCAAATTAGAGACTGTCTCCAAGACACCTGTCAAGAGCCGCGAAGATCTGTCTCTGGCCTATACGCCGGGTGTGGCAGAACCCTGTAAAGTGATCGCTGAAGATAAAGAAGCAGCCTATACGTACACCTGGAAGTCCAACACCGTGGCCGTAGTATCAGACGGCAGCGCTGTTCTCGGCCTGGGCAATATCGGCCCCTATGCCGCTATGCCGGTCATGGAAGGAAAAGCGGTGCTGTTCAAGGAATTTGGCGGTGTCAACGCGGTGCCAATCTGTCTGGATACCCAGGACACCGAGGAAATCATCAAGGCTGTGACCTATCTGGCTCCGGGATTCGGCGGTATCAATCTGGAAGACATCAGCGCACCCCGCTGTTTTGAAATCGAGGAACGGCTAAAGGAGATTCTTGACATTCCGGTATTTCACGATGACCAGCATGGTACTGCTATTGTAGTGCTGGCGGGTATTATCAACGCCCTCAAGGTGGTTCACAAAAAGAAAGAGGACTGCAAGGTAGTCGTAAACGGTGCAGGCAGCGCCGGTGTGGCTATCACCAAACTCCTTCTTACCTATGGTTTCCACAATATCATCATGTGCGATAAAGTGGGTATCATTGGCAAGAATACGGAGGGGCTCAACTGGATGCAGCAAAAAATGACGGAAATGACCAATCCGAACAATGAAACCGGAACACTGGCAGACGCCTTAAAAGGTGCAGATATCTTTGTCGGTGTCTCCGCTCCTAATATCGTAACACCCGATATGGTATCCTCCATGAACCAGGATTCCATCCTGTTCGCCATGGCCAATCCCGTACCGGAAATCATGCCGGATGTGGCCAAAGCCGCCGGCGCACGGGTAGTCGGCACCGGCCGTTCCGACTTCCCCAATCAGGTCAACAACGTAGTAGCTTTCCCCGGCATCTTCAAAGGCGCCCTGGAAGGACGCGCAGTACAGATCACGGAAGAAATGAAACTGGCTGCCGCCCGCGCCATTGCAGGCCTGGTACCGGAAGAACAATTGAATGAAGACAATATCATGCCAGAGGCCTTTGACCCCCAGGTAGCAGAAGTGGTGGCAGCTGCCGTTATGGCACATATCCAAAAGTAATCTGCTTCGCGGACTCGGATATGCGTAAATTATGAATAATATGAATTGGCACGGTAAGCCTTACTACTCTTTGGATGCTTACTGTAAGAATACCTACGGAGAGAAATTATATAAGATTGCCATCAATGCGGGGCTTACCTGTCCTAACCGGGACGGCACGCTTGGAAATAACGGCTG
This sequence comes from uncultured bacterium, assembly GCA_947243845.1. Classification (GTDB taxonomy): domain Bacteria; phylum Bacillota; class Clostridia; order Lachnospirales; family Lachnospiraceae; genus UBA3282. The sequence continues at coordinate 20,604 of CAMXIF010000032.1, read as the reverse complement.
TATTTTTTGTAGTGCCGGGGGAAGCGGAGACTTTGCTGTTGACAGACAAAGTTACCCTTCCATTCAGGCACAGCTTGCAGCCGGACGGGCGCTTTTTCACCGTAAGCAGACCGGTCAGCGCTATATCGCCTACTTTCAGGCTTATACCAACACCTACGGTCCCCTGCCTTATCTTCATCAGATTTATGAGGAAGCACTGATGGAACCTTCTGTGGCTGGTATTTCCATTGCCACCAGACCGGATTGTATTGCGGAAGAAGCGTTGACTTTATTAGTCAATTTGAAGAAAAAATATCCTGACAAATTTGTCTGGATAGAACTGGGACTCCAGACCATCCATGAAAAAACTGCCCTGTTTATCAGACGTGGATACCCTTTGGATGTATATGACAAATGTGTCGTAAACTTACAGAAGGCTGGCATACCCGTCATTACACACGTGATACTCGGTCTCCCGGATGAAATTCCAGAACAAGTGTTACAGACGATTGCACATCTAAATTCCATCGGCACCTGGGGAATTAAATTACAGTTGTTACATGTTTTACAAGGTACGGATCTGACCTTCTGGTATGAACAGGGTAATTATCTTCCGCTCTCCAAAGAAAACTATATCGCGCTGTTAATCAGCTGTCTGGAACGTTTATCTCCCAATATCGTTGTGCACAGACTTACTGGTGACGGTCCCAGAAATCTGCTGCTGGCTCCTTTGTGGAGTCTGGACAAGCGGGATGTACTAAACACCCTGCACCACACCATGAAACTGCAAAATGCCCGCCAGGGCTCTCATTATGAAAGGCATACACTATGACTCATGACCCGTTGACCCTCTATAAACTGATCGTTCTCTATATGTTGGACCGTGTCACTTTCCCTCTGACCAAGGCCCAGTTAGGCGATTTTATCCTGGAGCGGGAATACACGAACTTTCTGACTTTACAACAGGTGATTGCCGAACTGATCGATGCGGAATTGATTGCCGCCAAATCCCACCGGAACCGAACCTATCTGGAGATTACCGAGGAAGGACGCTCCACCCTCTCTTTCTTTGGCAACCGCATAAATGATTCTATTAAGAAGGACATTTCCACCTTTTTCACTGATCATGAAATGGAAATGCGCAATGAGGTATCTATCCGGGCTGACTATTACAAATCCACCTCCGGTGAGTACGAAGCGCATCTTCTGGCAAAAGAAAAGGACGTGACAGTGGTAGAAATCACTCTCTCCGTCCCCGATGAAGATACCGCTGCTGCCATCTGTAACAACTGGCAGCAAAACAACCAGGATATCTATCAATATCTTGTAGCTAAACTCTTCTAACCAATCCGCAGCGTCATCTTCTGCCTTCTCATTTGCTGCATAATATCTGACACTCAATGCTGTCTGATCACTTCGCTCCAGCTTGAAATGCCGATGACCGGCAGCAGATAATCCGTATATTGCGCACACTCCGGTGTATCTATATATTTGTAGACCGTATACAGCGACTTGCGCGCTCCTCCCGGATCATTGATGCCAAGCGCAAGTCCCTGCTGAACTTCCACCGCTGCATCCGTCTGTCTGGATAACAGCACACTGTCAATATACCGGTTCGCCTCTATAATCTTGTAAGCATAGGCAAAGGAAGCCGACTGCAGTTCCTGTCCCGCCGTGGAAGTATATCCCATCTCGCTTAAAATCAAGTGCCTTACCTCTCCGTCATCTGTCAGCATTTCCGGCTTTTGCAGATAATTGGTGAGCACATGGATATTCTTGATGGTAAGCACCGGCGTATTCTCCGACTCCGTCACATAAGAAGCCGCCTTGCTGCTGAGCGTCCAGGCCTTGGCACTGGTCAATGGATAATTATAAGGATGCTGGGCAAGTCCCCAGTCAATGTTGCCGCATGCCTTAATATTTCTGTTAAACTCGTCCAGAATTTCTTTGGAGCCATATCCGTTACTGGAATACAGGCTCTTCCCCCACTGCTGGTCTAAAGAAATATACACTCTCGCATTACCGTTTACGCTGACAATCGCATTATAGAAAACGCGGAACGCCTTGGCAAACTCCTCCACGTAGCTTGCTGTGTCCATGTATTCAATATAATTCCATTCACTTCTGGCATTAATCTCATTGCTGATAACCCAGTTCATGACCGTTCCATGTCCTGTGCCGGAATAGCGGTTTGCCAGGAAAGAACCGATGGCCGCCATATATTCCGTTCCCGCATCATCCGTCCCGTTAAACGCATAGTAAAGAGAACGCTTGTTACCGGAACGTGCCTTGGGATGAATCAACTGTGTGTGTCCCGGTGCCATATCATTTAAGATAATTGCTGTGGTCGTAATCCCCTTACTGGAAAGGGTGGTAAATACAAAATCATATTCGGAAATAGCCTGTCCGTTAAAAGCATAAGTTCTGCCGTTATATGTATAATAGACTGTCGGATAGACCGCCATCGTAGTTTCTCCCAGAATCTTGCTCATGGGAATATTGTAGGCCGCATGCTTGACACCAAGATCATCCAGTTCCGTACCCCGCAGCTTATTCGGGTCCACCAGAAGTCCTTTCTTGGACTTGGTATTGCCAAAGGAAGGTCTGTACTTCGCAACTGCCTCCGGGTTCGTGATATAACGCGGTCTGCTGACAGCCATAAACTTGCCATCTTTTTTGATTGCCACCACAAACTTGGAAAACAGTCTGGAACTGGCAGAATTATAATTTAAGTTGACCGAAAAGGTCAAATCTACATCCTTTGGCTCCTCGATAATGTATTCTTCACTGACCAATTCCGTATCATATGTCTTCTCTTCAAAAAGATAATAATATCCATCATCACTGATTGCCAGACCATCCGCCGACATAGTCACATCCACCTTACCGGTTTCCGTATTGATCAGGCAGCTCTCTATGGTGGCGAAATCAAGGGCATTTTCTTCCGTAATCTCCACCGGTTTGGGCCTGTTCTTCACGCCATCTAACATATGACGCGCCGCATCTACCAATGCCCTGGCCGTACCCTTGCCCGCATTTTTCTGGACACTCTTCTTCTGATGCTGGATTTTGCTGAACCTGGCAAGTTCCACTGCCTCCGTATGTACCATGGCCTCTACTGCAGCCCTTGCCGCCACAGCTTCTGCAAGGTGGCTGCGCACCCCGAATGTGATGCCTGTTCCCAGCATAGCCAATACCGCGATGCTGGCCGCGCAGATTATCACTGCCTTCTTTCTTTTTCCGCCGTCAGATTTTGGGGCCTTCCCGGCCTTTTCAGGCTTCTTGCCTTTCTCTGACTTACCTGCCTTTTCAGACTTCTTATCTTTCTCTGACTTCTCTGCCTTTTCAGGTTTCTTAACACGCTCAACATTCTCAGCAGAATCCGTGGAAGCTTCATTTCCCGCATCCTCTTCCAGAGCCATCACGGCTTCTATCTCTGTCTCTGCTCCTGTCTCTTCATCGGGCACGTCTGCAATCTCACGCTCCGCGAACACAGCCTCCAGCAGATCATCGTCCTGCTCTTCTCCAAGCTCTATGATCGTGATATCTTCCCGTCTCACCTTTTTAGGCTGAAGCCGCTCCGTTCTCTCACTTTTTCCCTGCGCTCTTTCTTCCCGGCGCTTGTCCCTCATTCTGGCTTTTTTCGCTTTTGCTTTCTGCTTGTTCTCAGCTACTTTGGCCTTATCAATCGTCCGTTTTCTCTTCTTTTTTTTCAGTTCGCCCGCTTTGTCTGTATTTTGCATGTACTATTTTTCCTTATCCGTTCCCTGTTTTGCCCAGTCCGGTTTATTATACTGTATCTGCCATGACAAATTCAATAGTTTTACGTATTTTCCTGTAACTTCTAGTTCTTCACTGTCCTTATCTTCACTGCCTTTAATCAAATAAAATCTCGTCTACCGTTACAAATTCATATCCTTGCTCCTGTAGGATATCTACAATCTGGAGTGCCGCCGTCACACTGGACTTGTATTCGTCATGCATGAGAATAATGGAGTTTTCTTTGGATTTCTTAGTCACTTCCCGCACAATACCAGACACATCATCACTGCACCAGTCCATGGGATCCACTGTCCAGAGCACGGGGAACATCATAAGTTCTGTCTCAAATCCCTTGTCCCAGCTCCCATACGGAGGACGCACATATTGTATTTCTTCTCCGGTAAGTTCCGACAACACCGCACTGGTCTTGATCAGTTCCTCTTTAAAAGTCTCCCTGTTATTTTCTCCCAACTGAATATGACTGTAGGTATGATTTCCCACCAGATGCCCTTCCTCCTGCATCCGTTTGATCAAATCCGGACAGACCTGAGCCTGTTTACCCAGCACAAAAAAGGAAGCTTTCGCTCCCCTTTCCTTCAGCCCGTCCAGAAGCTGTTCCGTATAATAAGGGTGTGGTCCATCGTCAAAGGTAAGTGCGATTTTCGGACTGTCTCCTGCCTCTTCAGCACCAGCAATAGCACTCGTTATGTAACTACTGACTTCCTCCAGTTCTTCTTTATGTGTCATCATTCCGAATATCCCGGCAGCAATCACACCCGCCAAAAGCACCACACTCGCAGTGATTCTGTTTCTCACACTCATAACCAGTCAAATCTCCGGCCTTCTTTCCCTATCAATATATGCACACATGCGCAGACACATTCTGGTTATCACAGACGGATTTTAAATGCTTTCGTATAGTCCTCCCCACAATGACAATCCAATTCCAGCCGTCCGCCATGCATTTTGACAATCTGGAAGGCTATACCTAACCCTAGTCCCGTTCCTCCTTTAGTAGTGCGAGCTTTGTCCCCTCTTGCAAAAGGTTCAAAGATATGCTCTGCAAATACCGGATCGATCTGCTCCCCATCATCCGCCACCGTGATGACCTCATCCTGCAGACGTACTAACACCCTCCCGCCTGTTCTGCCATACCGCACCGCATTGCTGAGCAGATTGCCAATGGCGCGTCCCATCTGAAGCCGATCTATCTCATAGGATACGTTTTCCTCCGGAATCTCCAGCACCACTTCCATGCCCTTCTCTTCAAAGTCCGCATAGACCAATGCAACACATTCCCGCAACAGTTCCGCCAGATTACAGGGCTGCCTGTCAAGAACATATCCCTCACTCCCCAGTTTCACATACTCAAATAACAGGGTCACCAATTCATCCATCCGCATGGATTTGTTATAGATGGTATCCAGGTATGCCTGTCGTTTCTCCTCCTGCACTACGCCCTCCGACAATGCCTTACTATAACCGCAGATCGTAGTAATCGGCGTCTTAATATCATGCGCGATATCCGAAAGGAGCAGATTCCTTTTGCGCTCATAATCAAGCTGATGCTCCTTTTCCTCCTCCAAAAGTTGATTGACTCGAACAGTCACTATTCTATAATACCAAACTGCACCCACCGCATACGGCAGCAAACGAACCCCCAGCATAAACAAAAACACAGCAATAAACATGATTCGCAGCAAGATACTCCACCTCCCACTGTAAAGAGGTGAGTTGATATTAATCTGCAATGCCTCTCCCATTCCCATACTAAGCCGGTGCTGTATCCACTCCGCCGCCCCATGCGGAAAAAGTGATGCCGCAAAATATAATAACATCTGTATTATAAAAACAAATATGTTACTCTGTCCTGTAATCTGTATCTGCTGATCATTCATAAATCCTATGAAAAAGGGAAAGATTACACTGCGATACAGCATGCTGATCAATTCCCCGCTGACATAGATTGTCAACATGATGATTAGAAACCTATTTATTAAATACCATTTTAATTTTTTCTTCTGCATGTGCATGTAATTCCTCTCGCTCTACCCTGCATGGTCTCTATATTAGCAGCTTCCGGCCCTATCATATCACCCGCTCTTTCTATCCGTTATTTTTCCAAACGATATCCCAGTCCGCGGATTGTGGTGATATATTCTTTCTTATCATGATTTAATTTCGCCCGCAATTTAGATATACATACCATCACATTATTGTCCGAAAGCATATAACTCTCCTCCCAGCCTTGCTCAAACAGCTGCCGCTTGGTAAAGACTTTTCCGGGGTTCTCCATAAAAAGCTTCATAATCTTAAATTCCACCGAGGTCAATTCAATCGGCCGTTCACCACAATATAGCAGGCAGGCCGCCAAGTCCAGTTTTAATGATCCCACAATCAATTCCCTGTCCTCATCTGTCTGACTGTTTTTACCGGCCCCCAAAGAATAAAAACGCCTGATATTGGAATTAACCCTGGCTACTGCTTCCAGCGGCACAAAAGGCTTGACAATATAATCATCTGCCCCCAGATCCAATCCCAGAATCTTATCCGAGTCACTGCTCTTAGCCGACAAAATGATTACCGGTATATTACTGTTTTCCCGAATATTTCGTAACACTCGATATCCATCAATCCCCGGCATCATGATATCCAATATGGCCAAATCCGGTTTCTCCTTTCCGCACACCTTCATGGCCTCCATACCGTCCGCCGCCTCTATCACCTCATAGCCGTCTTTTTCCAGATACAAGCGCAGTATATCCCTGATTTCCGCCTCATCATCCGCCACCAGTATTCTGTATGCCATCCCCGTCTCCTCCAATTCTTACACGGAATACTTTACACCTGTACTCTAATATCTTTGTTCCAATCTGCCATAAACTGTCTCGTTTTCTTCTGCTTCACCGTCAGGTCTGCTCAGTCTGCGATACAGAGCCGCACAGGTCAGCTGCTGGTATGGCTGTACATAAAATATCTCTGCAATACCGCATGTTATTGTTCCCAGTAAATGCCACAATATAAAAGATAAATCCAGCACAAAGGCCTGCCACTTATGCCCTTCCATCATATCCCTGCTCATCTGCAGTGCACTCCTGTAGTCCATATCAGGATGCTCCGCCATGATATAAGATACCATCCGATATTGATATTTCTTATAAATGCCTGGTATGAAGAATAACAGAGCCCACAAAAGGATTTGCAGATCCCTTTGAAACATGGTCTTCACAATGTTTTTATAACAATGGTCAAAACCGTAGGCGATCTCACTGACCTTGGCCATGTCATCCACACTCTTCAGCATAAAGCGATCCGCTCCCACGCTGAAAGGATTAAACAGGAAAACATCCACCACAAAGATTGCCACGAATACTGCACTAAAAATTGTCACCAAAATGACTGCCGCCACAATTCTCACCACACCCTGGTTGTTTTCCATAACACTTTCTATTTTATCAGAAGATGTATCGATTCTAATAAAACTGTGCTTTTTGCCGGAAGTCTCTTCATCGGATTTGCCGTTTATCTCGTCATAAGTCATATCTTCCATGCTGTCCGCATCCTGAGACACTTCTTCTCCATCACGATTGCTGTTTTCCGTAATTCTTCCGATGCCGACAGTTCCAACACCGCTTCCCAGGCACAGCATCAGCACCGCTACCAGAACAATCTTCCAATAATTTCTCTGCAAGGCTTCCTTCGCCTGCTCTTTTAGCTCTTTTCTTGACCACATCATTGACATTTCCTCCAAAATTCATCCTTGTATCCTTTCCTGCCGGAAAGTGTTGTGTTCATTGTTGTTGTAAGAATAGCATGTTAAGTTTAAAGAAAAAGAAGAGAAAGCTTAACGCAACCTTAAACTGCTGCGCCAGACAGCTTTCTCAACTCTCTACCAGATTCATATATCCCAAATACAATTTTTCAAATTCCTTCTGTTCCGCCAGATTGATGCTCTTCGCAGAAGCAAAAACTGCCTCCAGCCGCCTTCCATCCGTCACACCTCTGCACAGATCCCTTCCGATTCGGAAAGCGCCCTCTAAAGAAGTATTTCCCACCGCCTGCACATGTCCTCGCATCTGTTCCGGTAAAAGGCCAATGGAAAAAGCCGCTTCCACATCCAGATAATAACCAAATCCGCCTGCCAGATATACCTGTCCTATCTTAGGCCTTCCTATCTGTTCCCACAGGATTTCCACCCCGGCCCGAACAGCAGCCTTAGCCATCTGCAAGGCCCGGATATCCCGATTATTCAGTCGAAAATCTCCCTTTTGAGTATGTATCATAACCCCCTGCATGAAATAAGGCTCTTGAAGCAGCCCTTCCGCATCCAGAATTCCCTGCTTCCTTAACGAATCCGTGACAGCGATCATATCCGTTCCCACCACCGCTTTCTCCGTTCCTCCCTCAAAAGCCGGTCCTGCAGCCGTTGCTGTCACCAGCATATCCCTTCTATTGGTAATTGCCATCTCCCCGTTGGTTCCCAGATCAATCAAAAGCCGGGCATAGTTCTGATTTCCTGCCGGACATGCTTTTGCCCCACACACATCTGTAAGGCTTTCTTCTGCACATCGTCTCATCCCTACCCCAGGCGCCATCCCCAGTGCATACATTCCAGCCGTGATATCGCCCCCCACAAAGGTACTGATACCAGGTGTTATGTAAAGAGGAATCCCGAAAGGCCCTTCCGCCACCTGCAAACCTATTTCCACCGGCATAAAGGGACTTCTCCCCAGGGAGGATACGTCATATCCCATAAGAAGATGTTCCATGGTGGTATTACCTGCAACACAGATACATTTTATATTGGCTGGTTCCACAGTTTTGGCAAATTTCCTCGTACCACGCTCCAACATCTCCCAGACACACAGCTTGAGCGCCTCTCTATATCCCTCACAGGAGGCCTGAATTCTTGACAGCACATCCGAACCATAGGTTCTTTGAGGATTCATCTCACAATAAGTATCTCTTGTTTCCCCTGTGTCCATATTCCGCAGCTGCATGGCTATCGTGGTAGTCCCCAAATCCACTGCTATCACATGACCATCTCTGACAGTACTTCCTGCATCCACCAAATTATCTGATTCCATAACACCCAATTTACTTTTTACAGATGACTCCTTTTGTTGACTATCACAGTCAACTTCTTCCGACAAATCCATCATCTCCGTCACAATAGATATCTTATTCTCTTTGGGAACCATTATTTTTATGACACAGTCGCTTTTGGGCTTCGTAAGACAGGCCAGACGAAATCCCTGTCGCAACTCCTGTGCTTCCAAGCGGCTTCTTTCCAACGGTGTCGGCAAAGGCGCCGCCTGCAGAAACTGTACCATACACCTGCCACAATCTCCCCTTCCGCCACAAAAACTCCCCTCTAGCATCCCGTTTTTCACTAAAGTTGACATGAGCGTCATGGATGAATCATGTGTCATCGTCACAGAATTATCGCAAGTTCCCTTTTTTTCCATATTCTGTTTTTCGTCATCCATAACTATTGTAATTTTAATCTTTTCAGACAAATTGATTTTTCCCCTCATCGTAGTGATAATCAATAGCTGCCAATTTTTCGACTATCTCTGCCTGATCCGCATCCAAATCATCGCACAGTGTAGCAAAGTTTGGATAAAAATCCCGCAGTTTCAAATTGATAAAACTCAGTAACATGACCGGATCTTTTGGTAACATATAAACTGCCTCCTTCAATTAAATCATGCCATCGTCTGACAGACAGCATCCCTCTTCCATTTACTCTGACTTCATTCTGATGCAATACTGCTCTTCATCACTCTGACTTCACTCTGACGCAATACTGTTCTTCATCACTCCAATTTCATCCTGACGCAATACTGCTCCCCAATGCTCGTAACCTCTGCCATACTGCCGCAGATTAGCGGCATCATTGGCGGCAGATGTCCGATATCAAGATCCATAAAGACAGGCACATGATACTGGTACAGCATCTCACAGACTGCCTGATAGTAATCAATGCCAAACTCCTCCACTCCCATGCCGTTTAATGGCCTGCCAATTAAAAAACCACTGCAATTTTTAAACCAACCCGCATGTTCCATCTGCCACATAGCACGGCGGATTCCCATGAGATTCAAGTCGCAGGCCTCCAAAAACCAGAGGATTCCATCTTCTTTATATTTTTCCACAAACTCGGTAGTCCTGTCATATTTTGTGCCTAACAGATTCACCAGACAATCCATACAACCACCCAACAGTCTGCCGGTCATCCGTATCCGCCCCGCATCTTCAATCTGACTACCTGCCCCTGTCTGACTGCCTGACCCTGTCTGTCCGCCTGTCATCACCTGTTGCTTCCCGACTCCCCGCAGACTCTCCACATTCGTCCTGCCATCGGGCAGCCAATATCTGACTACGGAAGTCTCTGTCAACTGATAAGGCGCAAAGGGGTTTTCCTCACTTTTCAGAGATTCCCGCTCCCACATCCCATACCCCTCCATGGTCAGCTTCTCTCCCCGCAGGAGCGCCATCGCATCCTCCAGCGCCTGATGTCTCGGCTCCATGCCAAAGGCCGCCGCGCAGGGACCATAAATAGATGCGGTATCACATAGAGTCGCCAACAGATAAGTCATATTTGTATTATCCGAGTAACCCATATACCATTTAGGATCAGCTTGGGCAATCCTCCCAAAATCCACATAGTCCAAAATCTCACACATCAACTCCCCGCCGCCGCAAGAAATCATACAATCACTGTCCGAATCACAATAGTATTCCGTCAACTCCTTCCCACAAAGGTTGGGTTTATTACTGATTCCGACACCTTCTTCCACATAACAGTTGGGCCCAAGTTTCAGCTGATACCCTTCCCGGCTCCACTTCTCCTGTGCATGCACAAATCCATCCTTATATGGCTGTGTCGCACACCCAAAGGAAGGCGCCACAAAGGCAATCGTCCCGTTTTTTTGTAAAAAATGAGGATATCTCATTGTTTTCTCCTTTCCTAAAACCCCTGAAATGCTTCCAATATATTTAATTTTGTTTTAACATAGTAATATATAGGGACTTTATCCACATTTTCATCCATCCTGAGCAGTCTTGTGTTAAATCCAAATTTAACATCCATCCTCTGTTGTGTATTCTGAAAAGCATAATAAATTCCTATTTATTAAAATACCACAACTAAAAGCATATTACAATCTGGCATCACCATTTGCCGGATTATCCAGTAACGTTCCGTCTTCTGCAAAACGGGAACCGTGACAGGGGCAGTCCCAGGAGTGTTCCACCGGATTCCATTTCAGCGCACATCCCATATGCGGGCATCTGGGTCTGGTGGGCGTCAGTAGATTTACCAGTGACTCTGCGGTATTGCACAGAAGCTGTCTTTTGAAAATACTTCTTCCGGGATCAAATACCTCCGCATAGGGATTCTCAATCCCCTGAACCATATCTGTCAGCAGCATAGCCGATATCATAGCAGATGTTATCCCCCACTTTTGAAAACCTGTCGCAACATAGCATTCCGGCATAGCGCGGGCATAAAGCCCGATATAAGGCGCTTCATCCAAAGGCATGCAATCCTGTGCAGCCCACCAGTACTTTTCCTCGGCTTCCGGATAATATTGTCTGGCGAACTGCCGGAGTTCCTGCCAATCTCCTCCCTTCTTACCGGTACGATGGCTGCCGCCGCCCACCAGCAACAAGTCTTTATAACTACGAAAAGACAGGCCCCTCCTGTCTTCATCCACATACATGCCATCCATCTGCTGTGCCTTCTGCAAAGCTATCACATAGGATCTGTGCTGATATAGTTTTATAAAATAACGCCCGTGTTTATTATCTATCGGATAGTGTGTTGCAAAAATCATCTGCTTACAGGTAATTACGCCCGCATCCGTAACTGCCCTGCCAGGCATCAACTGCGTAACAAAAGTATGCTCGCGAATATTTAAATCTTTTGCAATCCCAGCCAGAAATTTGAGCGGATGAAACTGTGCCTGATCCTGCATCATCACCGCTCCCGCTGTGGCAAAAGGAAGTTCCGGCGTCTCCACCACCTCATTCACAAGCCCAAGTCTGCCATAACATTCTGCCTCCTCCTCCAGTTTCCTTCGATTGTCCAGAGAATAGACAAAAGCCTTTTTCCTCATAAAATCACAGTCGTAATCTTTAGCCAGTTCCATATATTTCAAAACCGCCTTCTGGTTCGCTTCCAAATACAACTTCGTCTTTTCCAGTCCTCTATGCCGCAACATTTTCGCATAAATCAGCCCATGCTGAGCTGTAATCTTGGCCGTGGTATTTCCGGTAACCCCGTGACCGATTTCCTGCCCTTCCACCAGCAGATAATCAATGCCTTGTTCTTTCAGAAAATAGGCACACAAAATTCCCGTGATACCGCCGCCAATGATCAATACATCCGTCTTCACATCCCCTTCCAGTTTCCCAAAATGCGGCATAGCCGCCGTCTTTCTCCATACAGAATCCATATTTGCCTCCATTTAATAACATATGCTTCAAACATTCTTTTCAATCTCATCGAGTCTTTTCAATCTCATAAAATAGCATACGTTTTTGGCAACAAAATATACATAAATTCTGTTGGATACAGACGGCGGCCTGCATTATAATCCTAGCCTATAACCTGACGTTCTTTACAGACTGCTTCCAGATGCTCCCCATTGAGTATAATCTGTATCACATCCTTGGCTTTCACCTGATCTGCCAAAATCAACTTCGCAGACAGTGTCTCCACATATTTCTGGATATATCTTTTCAGCGGCCTTGCCCCATATACAGGGTCATAAGCATTCTCCGCAATGAATCGCGCCGCTTCCGGCGTCAGTTCAATCTGCAGCTCCCGATCTGCCAGCCGCCTGTTCAAATCATCGATGATCAGCCGGATAATGCCGCCGATATTTTCCCTGGTCAGCGGTTTAAAGAGAATCGTCTCATCCAACCTGTTCAAAAACTCCGGCCGAAAATGATTCCGCAAATCATCCATCACCAGATTCTCTGCCTCCAGTGTGATCGCTCCCTGGGCATCAATGCCTTCCAGCAAATAATTAGCGCCGATATTGGAAGTCATGATCAAAATCGTGTTCTTAAAATCTACCGTCCTGCCCTGCGAATCCGTAATACGTCCGTCATCCAGCACCTGCAGAAGTACGTTGAACACATCCGGATGCGCCTTTTCAATCTCATCAAAAAGCACTACCGAGTAAGGTTTTCTTCTGACTGCTTCAGTCAATTGTCCACCCTCCTCATATCCCACATATCCAGGAGGCGCCCCGATCAGCCTGGATACCGAGTATTTCTCCATATATTCACTCATATCGATACGCACCATATTGTTCTCGTCATCGAACAAAGATGCCGCCAGCGCTTTGGCCAGTTCCGTTTTACCCACACCCGTAGGCCCCAGAAACAGGAAGGATCCGATGGGCTTGGTAGGATCCTTAATGCCTGCCTTGGAACGGATGATCGCTTCCGTCACCTTGGTCACGCCCTCGTCTTGGCCAATCACCCGCTTATGCAGTTCTACATCCAGATGGAGCGTCTTATTGCGCTCACTTTCTGTCAGCTTCGAAACGGGTATCCCCGTCCAGCGGGAAATGATCTTGGCAATCTCCTCATCGGAAACACTCTCATGCACCAGGGACAAATCCTTTTTGCTGACTTGTTCCTCTTCAATCTCCAGCTGCTGTTTCAAGGAAGGCAGCTTACCATAGCTTAATTCCGCCGCTTTCTCATAATCGCCGTCACGTTGGGCAATCTGAATCTGGCTGTTGACCTCGTCAATCTCCTCCCTGATCTTGGAGAGTTTCTCTACAGAAGCCTTCTCATTCTCCCACTGAGCCATACGGTTTTTCAGTTCCTCTTTCCACTCGGCCAGTTCCCTCTGCAGATTGGTAAGACGTTCCCTGCTCAAGTTATCATCCTCTTTTTTCAGGGCAGTCTCCTCAATCTCCATCTGCATCACCTTACGCTTCAATTCATCCAGTTCCGTGGGCATGGAATCCAGTTCTGTCTTAATCAGTGCACAAGCCTCATCCACCAGATCAATGGCCTTATCCGGCAGAAATCTATCAGAAATATAGCGGTTTGATAATACCGCCGCACTGACCAGCGCGTTGTCCATAATCTTGACGCCATGAAAGACTTCGTAACGCTCCTTCAACCCGCGCAGAATGGATATGGTATCTTCCACTGTCGGTTCTTCCACCATCACCGGCTGGAAACGCCGCTCCAGCGCCGCATCTTTCTCAATATACTGACGGTATTCGTCCAGCGTGGTGGCACCGATACAGTGTAATTCACCCCTGGCAAGCATGGGTTTAAGCATATTGCCCGCATCCATGGCGCCGTCCGTCTTACCAGCACCCACAATGGTATGCAGTTCATCTATAAAGAGAATGATCTGTCCGTCACTGTTTTTCACATCATCCAGCACCGCTTTCAGACGTTCCTCAAACTCTCCCCGATACTTGGCGCCGGCCACCAACGCTCCCATATCCAAGGCAAAAATCTTCTTATCTTTAAGTCCTTCCGGCACATCACCCCTGACGATACGCTGTGCCAGCCCTTCCGCCACAGCCGTCTTACCTACACCCGGTTCGCCGATCAACACCGGATTGTTCTTGGTTTTTCTTGAAAGAATACGGATCACATTTCGAATCTCGTTATCCCTGCCAATCACAGGGTCGAGTTTCTGGCTCCTCGCCTTCTCCACCAAATCCTGTCCATATTTCTCCAGCGTGTCATAGGTGGCCTCCGGATTATCCGATGTCACCCGCTGATTGCCGCGTACCGTGGACAGTGCCTGCAAGAAGCGCTCCCTCGTGATACCAAACTCCCGGAAAATTTCCTTAATCTCCTTATTGGGGTGTTTCAACATGGCCAGGAACAGATGCTCCACAGATACATACTCATCGCCAAGCATCTTGGCCTCATCTTCCGCACTGATCAGGGCCTTGTTTAAGTCCTGTCCAATATAAATCTGGCCGCCCTGCACCTTCGTGCGTTTGTTAAGTCCCTGCTCCACGCGGTTTGAGAAATATTCCTTCTGTATTTCCATCTTTTCAATCAATTTCAAAATCAGACTGTCATCGATGGTCAGCAGGCTGTACAGTAAATGTTCCTGCTCAATTTCCTGATTGCCGTATTCGTATGCCAGTTTTTCACACTGCTCTACGGCCTGTATGGATTTCTGGGTAAATTTCGTTAAATTCATAACATTCTCCCCTTTCTGTTCTATTATTGCTATAACAATACAATAAATTGTTAGCACTGTCAAGAGGTGAGTGCTAATTAATTTATTAAAATTTTGCAAACCTGGTTTTTGTGCGGGTTTGCAGGTTTCAAATTTTGTCCTCTTTTAAAAAATAGCAGGTGTTTTTCATCAAATTTACACCATTTTTTTATTTCCGCGAGCAATTCGCAAAGCACCGTGCTAGCACGGTATTTTGCGAATGCCGCGAGAGTCAAATACATCGCAGATTGCTACGAAGTATTTAACTGTTTGGTGCAAACACTCAGCCTCCTACTGCCAACGCATACCGCTCCACTTCCTCCTTAATATCCTGTCTGCCTGCGATATGATTATATACATCCATTGTTACATTGCTGTGGGCATGTCCTATGAGATACTGCAGCACCTTAATGTTCATGCCCTGTCTTGCCATGCTGGTGCAGGCGGTATGCCGTAGGTTGTGGGCTGAGATTCTCGGAAGAAGCTCCGCTTTGCGGTGTTCTTTCTTTCCCTTGATGACTTCTTCCTTATTATATTTATCTACCACATTGTAAATCACGTTATTGACCGCACTCTGTAAACGGTATGGTTCGTATGTCTGCCTTTGTTTTAGGTGTAGATACACGGTATCCGTAGCCTTCTCCCCAATCTTTGTAAATCAACTGGTGATTTATAGAACACTCCCTGTTCTCTATCATAGCCAACCCCATGGTCTGACATTGAAAATATAACTATACCTGTTCTTTTCCTTATCCATCATATCTGTTCCATTGAAAGAATCCGAACATTCCTTTGACAACTGCTTCTGGAACCATACGTAAGACCGATAGCCATTCATCTTACACTGTGGACAGGGATTAGCCAGCGTCCCAATCATTCCTAAATTGTATGGGCATTTCCCACACGGTGCCTTTTTCTGTGAAAAAATTTCTTTTAACTTCATTGGCTGTACCCCCATAAGTTACCGCTTTTTCTGGTCTGTCATAATACAATTGAGCGCTTCCCATACAAGGAAGCGCCCTCTATATAATGAAGTTATGAATTTGAAATCTGCTATCCCACAGTCTTTTACTGTCGGATTTTACAATTATTATGTAGATTCCTCTCTGTTTCTTCCTAATCTTATACCATTAATTTACAGCAGTTTTCCCATCTACTTCCATAAATGAATAAACACCGGATTGCAGTTCAAATACCATATCTTCTCCATCCGTCCCCATATAGGTAACGCCATCCGCTTTGTCAGCGGACACACCGCTTTCCATATAGCACCCCGCAGGCAGATATAATGTAGCAGTGGTGTTGGCAGGAACAGCTGCCTCATACAGCAGGCCTTCTTCCGTCTTCGTCCATGCACTCATGATCGTACCGTAAACAGAATCATAGCTGCCCTTTACATAGGTCAGACTACCACCGATTGAGGGCTGCAGAATGAAATGTTTGAAACCGGGATACTCCTCGTCCCGCTCGATACCCGCAGAATAGCGGTACATCCACTCAGCGACAGAGCCGTATGCAAAGTGGTTCAGGGAACCTTTTATATAGTAATCCCCGGCTTCATTCTGAACCGAATAGGCGTTCCAGTCCTCCCAGGATGTGGTAGCGCCCCGCAGAACGTTGTACAGCCAGCCGGGCGCCTCTTCCTGCTCCAGCAGTGCATAGGCCAGATCATCACGGCCAATATCACACAGAGTCGGGTTCAGGAAACTCAAACCCGCAAATCCGGTACTCAGATGATTCTGATTCCATTCTATGATCACAGCCAGTCTGTCCGCAGCACTCTCTCTTAAGTTTTCCGGGAACAGGTCAAACGCCAGCCCCATCACATAAGCAGTCTGTGTATCGTAAGTGGTAGTCCCGTCTTCCTGCACAAAATTTTCTATCCATGCCTTTTTGAAACTATCGTGGTACTCCATAAACCTGACTGCATCCTCATCCCTGCCGATCACAGCCGCCATCTTGGACAGCAGTTCGCAGGAATGGGCTGACCATGCCGTATTGACACAGTCACGGGCAGGATCACTCAATGTCAAATGGTCTCCATAGCCGCTGTCTGGCCGGATCCAGTCTGTACTGTTGCAGACCAGATATTCAACCCATTTACACATCCCATCATAAGAATCCTCAATGATCCTGGTAGTGCCATACTGTTGATACAGATTCCATGTGATGATAACGATAGCGTCTCCCCAGCCGTTGTTACCGCCATTGCCGCCTTTTCCGTTATCCTCCACATACCCCAGAGTACGGGGCGCCATATCTGCCACAGCGCCGTCCTCCCGCTGGGTATCTGCCAGTTCCTGTACATAGTCAGCATAGAAATTCAGGACATTGGCATTATAGGACGCAGTGCGGGAAAAGATCTGGGCGTCTCCGCTCCAGCCATAACGTTCCGTTCTCTGGGGACAGTCGGTTGGCAGGCTGGTAAAATTCCCCACCTGGCTCCAATAAGAATTGGAATATAACTGATTGATCAGTCCGCTGGAAGTCTCATAATAACCGGTGCGTTCCGTATCAGAAGATAACACCAGCGCTTCCACCTTCACGATCTCTACCGAATCATCCAGATCGACAAATTCCATATAGCGGAAGCCCTGATAGGTAAATACGGGACTGTAAGTCTCACCCCCGGCGGCGCCTTTCAGAAAATACTGGTTGGTCTGCTGCGCGCCTAAAAGATTGCGGGTATAGACTGTTCCGGGACTGTCATCTGCCGTAAGCAGATGTTCATCATTCAGCCACTCACCATGCCGCATGGTAATCACATCCCCTGCCGTTCCTTTCACGGTAACGCGCACCACACCGGTCAGTTCCTGCCCAAAATCGTAAACCTGACAGCCACTTTTAGGATTGGTCACAGAGACAGGTTCCAGAACCTCAACCGCACGGACAGGCGGGTCAAACTGCGCCACCAGCTTAAAATCATGACTGTTTCTATTCATATCGGCAGGACGGCGGATGACAACAACCTGCCATGAATCATCCGCAAAACCATATTCACACCAGCCGTCCACTTCCTTATCAGCCTTGTAAACCTCCCCCTGCCAGAAGCTGTTTGTGCGGATCGGGCCATCGTCATACATTTTCCATGTATCATCCGTGACGACCACATCCTGCTCCCCGTTTTCATAAGTGACCACCAGCTTACCCATAAAGGCCAGATGGTCACCCCAGACAATACCCGTATTGTCTGTTGAGGTATTCTTATCATACCAGCCGTGCCCCAGATACAGCCCCATGGCATTGCCGCCCTCTTTGACCAGATCAGTCACATCAAATGTCTGATAGACAGAGCGGATATGATACGCTGCCGCTCCGGGATTAAAATAGGTGTCTGATATTTTTTCACCATTGATATAGAAGTCATAAATACCAGCGGCAGTGGCATAGAGCCGTGCACTCTTTATGGCGCCTTTATCCGCCGTAAACTCCTTACGCATCATGGGCGCAGGATCGTTCTCCATATGATATGCTGAGGGAGTGGCGGTCACCGCACCGTTATGCCGGTACCAGCCGTCACCGGTCATATCAATAAAGACCTCCCCGAAAATGGTATCATACGGATCGGAAAAATCCTCGTCATACACCACTTCGCCTGTCGTATCGTTGATAACCCTGAAAGACTGGTAATAGACTGCTTTTTCGTTGCGTCCTGCATTCATGCCAAAGCCGCAGTTTGTACCTCTTATACAGCCAAAATCCCCACTGGCTGCTTCTTCATCATCAATATAGACTGTCAATCTATGTTCCGTTACCTTCAAAGTCAGCTTAAATGCCCTGCTTTGCAGGTCGGCAGCCAGAAATTTGTCCGTTTTTTGGCCTCCGCTCTCGGTCTGTTCACCAAAACGGTTTTCCCGGTACCAGCAGATAGCAACCGTATCATCCTCCTCATAGTTGACTTTTAAATTGCACGAAGATCCATCCTGCGGGGTATATCCCCAGACAATACTGGCGTCCCCTTCCGGCGCCCTGACCACGGCCTCCACCGTAAAATAAGGGTTGGCCTCACTGTCATAAAGGGGCTCCTCCGGCACTGCGATCCACTGCGCACCGCTCCAGTCCCCATCCGTCAGGGCGGTCTCAAAATATGCTTCCTGTGTGGAAAGAACAGCCTTATCCTCCTTATCCCATACCTTTACCTGCCAGTAGTAACGGGTACAGGGTTCCAGAGCTTTGCCGGCATAACGGATATTCACAGCGTCGCCGCTTTCTACCCTGCCGCTGTCCCAGACATAAACACCGTCCGCCAGGTTCTCCGCAGAATCTCCCACAAATATCTGATAGGCTGTCTGATACTGGCCGCGGATATCACTGGTCATCTGCCAGCTGAACCGGGGATTTTCTGCATCAATACCAACTGGATTCACCCTGTATTCTGTCCGAAGGCTCCCAATGCAGACGGTATCCGCTTCTTTCTGCCCACAGCCTGCAGCCCCTGACAGCAACAGGCATAAGAACAGAAGCAGAAGTTTTATGTGCATTCTTTTCTTCATCGTTTGTATTCCTTTTCTTCTGTATCACTCGTATCGTAGTTATATCTGGATCATCTCCTGCTGATCCGTATGAAATGCATGACGGAAACCTTCGGAATCTCCGATAGGAAATACTGTACTATTCCGTTTCATTCTCCCTGCGCCGTTTACTCAATACACCTTCTATCACTCTGGCCGAATATCCTCCTGCCCTTGCGATCTTGGCCCGTTCCCGTCTGTCCGGTTCATTCTTTGCCAGATCAGCTATGAACTCCGCCCGGTACAGCCGCATGGGACAATCTATCTTATCCCCATGGAAATGCGTGAACAGTTTGAGCATCGCATCCCGTCCGATCAGTTCAAACAGTTCCAGATAGCTGTCATTCAAAGCCTCTGCTTCATTTCCTTCCACATGAAATGCCTCATAAACGATCTCATCATTTATATGGCTAAAATCGATTTTGACCACTCTGCCACCTCCAATCCCGTCAAAGTATATCAGTATCAAAGGACATAATTCCAATCATAAAATGGTCATTTTTATGTACAGTAAAACGTGATCATTTTATGTCCCCTGAGCTGTATACATTTTATGGAACATGATATGTATGCAACTTTACACAATACAGAACTCTGATATCCTAATCCCAAAGGTATTCAAACTCTCCGTCATGCAGCCATAATACGCCATCACTCCCAAACAGCTTGTAATCTCTGGGACGGCAATAAAAAAATCCCCATACCGTTATGGCACAGGGATTACAATATCATCTGTTTAAATCTCTCATTCGGATCAAGGTAATGCAGCAGTTCCCGAATGCAATACATCTGTTTTATTTGATTGCTGATATGCAGTTTTTCCCCTTCTTTATGCTGAAAACACAAAATTAGTAACAGATTGCTTGCATATGCTGTCACATCTGCAACCGATACGCCGGGCGCCGCGAGGTTGTAATATTCGTGTCTATAGCGGTTCAGCTTTGTAACGAGTTCCGGAGACCTTCGCGGCATCTTTCGCCTATTTTTTGTCTGATTCTTTTTCATAAACTCACGCTCCTTCTTTTTTCAAATCCTTACCAGGCGTTTGCAAAACGCAAGAGCCCCATGCCATAACCGGCACGGGGTTCTTTGTAGTGTCATGAATATAATATATAGTTGCGGGAGTAT
>CAMXIF010000031.1 GCA_947243845.1 uncultured bacterium | reverse complement strand
GCGAACCTCGGAAATCCTGAAAGAATTTGACAGGGGAAGTGAACTTTACGAGTTCCGCTTCGCGAACCTCGGAAATCCTGAAAGAATTTGACAGGGGAAGTGAACTTTACGAGTTCGGCATCGCGGACTTCGGAAATCCTGAAAGAATTTGACAGGAGAAGTGAACTTTGCGAGTTCGGCATCGCGGACTTCGGAGATCCTGAAATGGATTTAGTTTAAAACACAATTTGGCAGGCGGGTATTCCCGCCTGCTGATTTTGAAAAAAGGAACAGATCAGATATTGCAGAAACTATGGTTGGGAGGAATAGAATTTGGCTAAGATTTTATTGGAAATGAAAAATATAACCAAAACATTCCCTGGCGTAAAAGCACTTGATAATGTCAATCTGAAAGTGGAAGAAGGCGAAATACATGCTCTTGTGGGGGAGAACGGCGCCGGTAAATCCACACTGATGAATGTGCTGAGCGGCATTTATCCTTACGGAACTTATTCGGGTGACATCATCTATAATGGTGAGACATGTCAGTTCAATGAGATTAAGGACAGTGAGGAGAAGGGAATCGTCATTATCCATCAGGAGTTAGCCCTGGTCCCCTATATGACGATTGGTGAAAATATGTTTCTCGGTAACGAGAGAGGACATAAGTATAAACTGGACTGGAATGAAACATTTGGCCGTGCGGGAGAACTGTTAAAGACGGTTGGTTTGCAGGAGTCCCCGCAGACCTTGATCAAAGATATAGGCGTGGGCAAGCAGCAGCTTGTGGAAATTGCCAAAGCGCTGGCTAAGAATGCGAAGCTGCTGATCTTAGACGAGCCCACGGCATCTTTGAACGAGACAGATTCCAAAGCGCTTTTGGATCTGCTTTTGAAGTTCAAAGAGCAGGGTATGACATCCATTATCATATCCCATAAACTGAATGAAGTTTCTTATGTGGCAGACAAGATTACGGTCATTCGTGATGGTTCTACCATTGAGACATTGGACAAAAAGACAGATGAGATTTCTGAGGCACGCATCATTCAGGGTATGGTCGGCAGGGAACTTTCAGACAGATTCCCCGGAAGAGAGTCCCATATTGGGGATGTGATGCTGGAAATCAAGGACTGGAGCGTATACCATCCGCTGTATTCCGAGCGGAAAGTGGTAGACAATGTGAGCATGAACGCCCGTAAGGGTGAGGTGGTGGGCATTTCCGGACTGATGGGCGCAGGCCGTACGGAACTTGCCATGAGTGTATTCGGCAAGAGTTATGGTGACAACATCAGCGGACACCTTTATATGAATGGAGAAGAACTTCACCTGAATTCCGTGCATGACGCGATCAAACATAAGATTGCTTATGTGACGGAGGATCGTAAGGGCAATGGACTGATCTTAAGCAATCCTATCAAGATTAACACTACGTTAGCTAATCTGGAAGGCGTAAGCACACACTCTATCATCGATAAGGATAAAGAGTACGGTGTGGCAGTGGAATATAAAGAGAAGCTGAAGACCAAATGTCCTACGGTGGAACAGAACGTTGGCAACTTAAGCGGCGGTAACCAGCAGAAGGTGCTGCTTGCAAAATGGATGTTTGCAGATCCGGATGTACTGATTCTGGACGAACCCACGAGAGGTATCGATGTGGGCGCTAAGTACGAGATTTACTGCATCATCAACCAATTGGTGGCGGAAGGAAAGACGGTCATCATGATTTCCTCGGAACTGCCGGAGATTCTCGGTATGTGTGACAGGATTTATGTCATGAACGAGGGTAAGATGGTGGGAGAACTCGACAGAAGCGAGGCCACGCAGGAGATCATCATGTCACACATTTTAAAATCCAGTAGCAAAGGAGCGTAAGGAAAAGTATGAATAAGACAAAAATCATAGATTTTATCAAAAAATATACCATGATACTTGTGCTGATCCTGATCACGGCATTTTTTGCGTGGCGGACCGGCGGTGCAATCCTGTTACCCATGAATGTCAGCAGTCTGATTTCTCAGAACGCTTATGTGTTTATCTTAGCAACCGGTATGTTACTCTGTATCCTGACCGGTGGTAACATCGACCTTTCCGTGGGCAGCGTGGTCTGCTTTGTAGGTGCTGTAGGCGCTGTATTGATGGTCAATATGGGCGTTAATATGGTGGTGGCGGTCATTCTGATGCTCTTACTTGGTTTGGTGATCGGTGCATGGCAGGCATTTTGGATTGCTTATGTGAGAATCCCTCCCTTCATTGTTACCCTGGCTGGTATGTTGATGTTTCGAGGTTTAAGTAATACGGTGCTGGAAGGTATGACCATTTCCGTAAAGGAATGTACCACTTTCGTGAAACTGTTCGGCGGCGGCGCTGACTGTTACATACCTGATGTCCTTGGCGGTGGCAGTATCAATATGACCTGTCTGGTGGCAGGTATTGTGGCGATCATCATTTTTGTGGTTGCGCAGCTTCGCAGCAGAATGAATAAGATTAAGAAGGGTTACGAGACAGAGAAGTTTGCACCAATGATCGTGAAGACAGTGCTGCTCAGTGCAGTCATCTTTGTATTCTCCTTACAGCTGGCAAAGCATAAGGGTATTCCCAGCGTGTTAATTTGGGTATTGATCGTGGTTATTGTATACAGTTATATTACTTCCAATACGACAGTGGGACGTTATTTCTACGCAGTGGGCGGTAACGAGAAGGCTACCAAGCTTTCCGGTATCAACACCAACAGAGTATATTTCCTGGCGTATCTGAATATGGGCTTGCTCTCCGCATTAGCCGGTATGGTAACCATTGCCCGTATGACTTCTGCGCAGCCTACATACGGCCAGAACTATGAGATGGATGCAATCGGTTCCTGCTTCATCGGCGGCGCTTCCGCATACGGTGGAATCGGTACGGTGCCTGGCGTTATCGTAGGTGCGGTTCTGATGGGTGTCATCAATATGGGTATGTCCCTGATGGGCGTAGACCAGAATATGCAGAAGGTGGTTAAAGGCCTGGTACTTTTGGCAGCAGTCATCTTCGATGTAGTATCCAAACGTGGTGGAAAATTAATTGCAAAAGATTAATTTCTGCGATATCTGATCGGAAAAACTCCTGTGCGCTATGTGCAGGAGTTTTTCTTGTCCTGGAAGTTTTCTGAAATTCCTCTGAAGATTTTGTGATTGCCTTATAAAATCCCCGTGAACTTTTTGTGAACTTTTTGGAAGGTGTTGACAATAATTTTTAATTGTACAAAAATAGTGGGTAAGAAGAACATGCAGGAACTCTAAGGCAGCAAAATACGCAGCCCAAGAGTTCCTAAATATTCCAGGGAATACCCAAAATGCTGGCATTCTCTGCGAGATTGCCCAGATGTGGTTTGCATATAATATAATGACTTGTGAATGGAGGCAGCTATGATAAAGACATTGGCGGCATATATCAAAGAGTATAAGAAGGCTTCGATCATAACGCCGGTTTTTATGATTCTGGAAGTGATTTTTGAGACATTGATTCCGTTTTTGATGGCATCCATCATAGACGATGGTGTGGAAGCCGGTAATATGCGCCATATCTATTTGGTGGGCGCATGCATGATCGCGGTGGCGTTTAGCGGATTATTTTGCGGCGTCATGGGAGGCAAATTCGGCGCCAGGGCGTCTACAGGTTTCGCTAGGAATTTGAGGCAGGCCATGTTTGACAATATCCAGACATTTTCCTTTGCCAGTCTGGATAAATTCAGCACAGCGGGGCTGGTGACCAGACTGACCACGGATGTCACCAATATGCAGATGGCTTATCAGATGATGCTGCGCATGTGTTTCCGGGCGCCGGTCAGCATGATCTGCGCCATGGCTATGGCGTTTATGATCAATGCCGAACTGGCCAGTGTTTATCTGGCGGCGGTAGTCTTGTTAGGCATTGTGTTGGTGTTTATCATTAGAGGGGCGATGAAATATTTTCAGGAGGCCTTTCCCAAATATGACGAATTGAATGCTTCCGTACAGGAAAATGTGGGTGCGATCCGTGTAGTCAAGGCTTACGTCAGGGAGGACTACGAGACAAAGAAACTGAAGAAGGCAAGTCAGGGCATCTATGACATCTTTATAAAGGCGGAAAAACAGGTGGTGCTCAATATGCCGGTGATGCAGTTTACAGTCTATAGCTGTATTCTGTTACTCAGCTGGCTGGGCGCGAAACAGATTGTGCACAACACACTGACCACGGGCGAACTCATGAGCCTTCTGGCGTATTGTATGAATATCCTCATGAGTCTGATGATGCTTTCCATGGTGTTCGTGATGATGAGTATGAGTATTGCCAGTGCCAGACGTATCTGCGAAGTGTTGGAGGAAAAGAGTGATCTGACCAACCCTGCAAAGCCCCTATATGAAGTGGCGGATGGTGGAATCGAATTTCAGCATGTCCGCTTCGCGTATCATAAGGACAGTGACGAGGCGGTGCTTCATGATATTGACATACAGATTCTTCCCGGTGAGACGATTGGCATCATCGGCGGTACCGGCAGTGCAAAGACCAGTCTGGTCAATTTAATCAGCAGACTCTATGATGTGACGGAGGGCGCTGTGCTGGTGGGCGGCCGTGATGTGAGGGAGTATGATCTGGAGACACTGCGCAACCAGGTGGCGGTGGTGCTGCAGAAGAATGTGCTCTTTTCAGGGACGATTCTGGAGAATCTGCGCTGGGGCAATGCGGAAACCACATTGGAAGAATGTAAGCGCGTCTGCAGACTAGCCTGTGCGGATGAGTTTATTGAAAAGATGCCGGAAGGTTATGATACTTACATAGAACAGGGCGGTTCCAATGTGTCCGGCGGACAGAAGCAGCGTCTTTGTATCGCAAGGGCTCTTTTGAAAAAACCGAAGGTCCTGATTCTTGATGATTCCACCAGCGCGGTGGACACGGCAACGGATGGAAAGATCAGGAAGGCTTTTGCGCAGGAGATTCCGGATACGACCAAGATTATCATTGCGCAGCGGATATCCAGCGTACAGAATGCAGACCGTATCATTGTTATGGAAGACGGCTATATCAACGGGGTTGGCACCCATGAAGAACTGCTTGCGGGCAATGAGATTTACAGGGAAGTCTATGAATCCCAGACAAGCGGCGGCGGAGATTTTGATGAAAAGGCAGGTGAAGCGTAATGCCAGGACCAGGAATGAGACACGGGATGCCGAAAGGTAAGAGGATAGAGAATCCGGGTAAGGTTTTTAAGCGGCTGATGAAATATGTGGCCAGGGATTATACGCCGCATCTGATACTGACAGCGATATTGATATTTGTGAGTGTGTTGGCCAATGTGCAGGGAACGATGTTTATCCAGCATTTGATCGATGACTATATTGAGCCTATGCTTTTGTCTGACAGACCGGATTTTGGGCCTCTGGCGGGGGCGATTGTGCGGGTGGCAGGTTATTATCTGATTGGTGTGGCAGCGGCCTATGCTTGGAACAGGATTATGATCAATGTGACGCAGGGGACATTACGCAATGTGAGAAATGATCTGTTTTCCCATATGGAAACATTGCCGATCAAGTATTTTGACACCCATCCTCACGGGGATATTATGTCAACCTACACCAATGACACAGATACACTGCGGCAGATGATCAGCCAGAGTATGCCCCAGGTATTTAACAGCTTTATCACGATTATCAGCGTGTTTGTCAGTATGATCATCTTAAGTGTCCCGCTTACTATCGTGACACTTCTGATGATTGGTGTGATGTTGATTGTGACCAAGAAGGTTGCGGGATTAAGCGGCAGATATTTTCTGGAACAGCAAAAGAACCTGGGCAAGGTCAATGGTTATATCGAGGAGATGATGAACGGGCAGAAGGTGGTCAAAGTATTCTGTCATGAGGAGCAGTGTATAGAGGAGTTCCGTGAACTGAACGAGGCTCTTTATGAGAGCGCCGATGAGGCAAACTATCTGGTCAATGTGGTGGGACCGGTCAATATGCAGCTGGGTAATGTGAGTTATGTGGTATGTGCGATTGTGGGCGGCGCAATGGCGCTCTCCGGCATGACCGGCCTGACACTGGGGAAATTGGCCAGTTTCCTGACCTTTAACAAGAGTTTTAACGGGCCTATTAACCAAGTGAGTCAACAGTTTAATTCCATTGTTATGGCAATGGCTGGTGCGGAACGCATCTTCAAGATGATGGATGAGGCGCCGGAGGTGGATGACGGTTATGTGACTTTGGTCAATGTCCGGGAGGAAAATGGGAAACTGTTGGAGACGCCGGAGCGTACCGGACGCTGGGCATGGCGGCACGAACATCAGGCCGATCACACCGTGGATTATGTGGAAGTGCGGGGAGATGTGGTGTTTGACGGCGTGGATTTCGGGTACAGTGATGACAAGATTGTGCTTCATGATGTGAAACTGTATGCGGAGCCGGGACAGAAGATTGCTTTCGTGGGTTCTACCGGTGCCGGCAAGACCACCATCACCAATCTGATCAACCGGTTTTACGACATACAAGATGGGAAGATACGTTACGATGGCATCAATGTAAATAAGATTAAGAAGGCGGATCTGCGCCGTTCTCTGGGAATCGTGCTTCAGGATACCCACCTTTTTACAGGGACTGTTATGGAAAATATCAGGTATGGCAAGCTGGATGCTTCTGATGAGGAAGTGGTGGCGGCTGCGAAACTGGCCAATGCCCATAGTTTCATTAAGAGACTGCCGGAAGGATATCAGACGGTGCTTTCCGGGGATGGCGCAAATTTAAGCCAGGGACAGCGGCAGCTGCTTGCCATTGCGAGGGCGGCCATAGCGGATCCGCCGGTACTGATCCTGGATGAAGCGACCAGTTCCATTGATACCCGCACGGAGCGGATCGTGCAGGATGGTATGGATAAACTGATGAAGGGACGGACTACCTTTGTGATTGCCCACAGGCTTTCTACGGTCAGAAATTCCGATTGCATCATGGTGTTGGAACAGGGGCGGATCATTGAGAGGGGTACTCATGAGCAGCTTCTGGAGGAGAAAGGAAAGTACTATCAGCTGTATACGGGAAATGCGATCGCAACATAGTACTATGCTGCTGTGATGGGGATGACTAAAACAGGCGCTGGGGAATTTGGGGCAGCAGGAAGATGGACTTTACACAGGTGGATATCAGCTGATGGATTGGGAATTTTGCTATTTTGTGACAACTGAGATATATCAGTTTTTGATGGCTCTGCTGGCGGCGTGGGCGTATGTTTATCTGGTACGGGATTTTGTCAAAGAGAAAAAGACAGCGTTCCTTACCGGGGCTGCGTATCTGGTGGTTATGCTTGTTTTGTGGTATGAACCTTACTATGTACCAAGTTTCTGGGCGTATCTGATTGGTGTGATGGCGGCCCTGGCAGTCATGTGTCTGATGGAGCGGGAGAATTTCCTGCAGAAGATTTTCCTTGCATGGACATTCTATGCCGTCCGCTGGCTGGTGGCACGGACGACTATCACGGTTGGTGCGCTGTTCTGGAAATTATCTTTGTTCTGTGAGCCGGGATATATAGATGTAGAGAAGGGCTATTTCCTGTTTGTGACTGAGTGTGCAATAGAACTTCTGTTACAGATTGCATTATTTATGATAGCGATAGGACCGATTGTGAGGGCATACCACGGCAAGGGGCAGAAGATGCAGGGACGGGAGTTTCTATTGATGTCGCTGCCTTCCTTTACGTGTGTAATGGGGTATGCTTATTTGAAATATATCTGGGAATCGCCGGTAGGCTTACAGTACAGTGAACTGGATTCCTCTGTTTTTTATCATGGGATGATGCTTTTGTATTGTCTGAGTTTGTATATTCCGATACTGGTTGTTATTGTCTTGTATCAGAATATCAAAGAGAGGCAGCAGGAGGAAATGCACAAAGACCTGCTTGCCGGACAGATGGAGGATATGAAGCGTCATATCCGGGAGGTGGAAGAACTTTACCGGGAGATCCGCAGTTTAAAACATGATATGGGCAACCATGTGATGGTGATGCAGAAGCTGGTGGGTCATGAGCAGGAACAGTATGTGGAGTCTCTGAGAATACAGTACAGTGAGATGACGGAGCGGATTCAGAGCGGCAATCCAGTCACCGATGTAATCCTGATGGAGAGAAGTCGGGAGGCGCAGGAGAAGGGAATCGAGTTTGCATGTGGCTTCCAATATCCGACAGACCGGGAGGTAGACGCCTTCGATTTGAGCATCATATTAAATAATGCGCTGGCTAACGCAATCGAGGCGGTGCTAAGAAGAGATAACACAGATGACAGTGTATGTGCGGAAGAAAACAGGCCGGCAGGATATATTAAGATTGTTTCGTCTCTGCGGGAGAATGTGTATCTGATTGAGGTGGAAAATTCATACCACCATGAAATCGTCATGGACAGGGAAGATCAGCTGCCCATTACGACCAAGGAAGATAAAACATTTCACGGGTTTGGACTGCGCAATATCCGCCGGGTGGCGAAGAAGTATCATGGGGATATAGAGGTGGCGGCTGAGCATCAGGTGTTCCGGCTGAGTGTGATGCTGCAGGTCTGCAAGGTGTAGGAGGATAAAGTTGGTACTTGACAGTACTTGGCAACCATGACATTTTCTTCTGCGCGTTTACAACATAAAATATCCGCCTCACAGCAATGAGGTTGTTTTAAACCGATAGATCTACGATATAGCATATAACAAGAGATATATCTGTTTAGTAGATTGCGTAACAAGGAGGATACGGATATGAAAGTAGGAGCAGTAGGAAGCAGCCAGGGGATACAACAGCCGGAGATGGCAGGCGGCAGACAGAACGATCCGGTAGCAAAGGGAATTCAGGACAAGATCAATCAGGCGCAAAAGGAACTGCAGGAATTAAGCAGTAAGCAGGACATGCCGCCGAAGGCAAAACAGGAGAAACGCCAGGAACTCCAGCAGGAGATTAATGATCTGACAATGCAGCTTCGTCAGCATGAAATGCAGGAGAAGATAAAGGAACGGGAAGAGAAAAGGCAGGGGAAAGATAATCCTCTGGGGCTTCCTGAATATCAGGATAATGTCCGTAAGGATTCCAGACCGGGCGTGGAGATGGGAATTTCAGCGGCTGGCATGGAAGCGCTCATCTCGGCAGACGGTGCCCAGAAGGTGGCGGATGCACATGGAAGCGTGGCACAGCGTATGGAGGGCAAAGCCGGTGTACTGGAAGCAGAGATGAAGATGGATGGCGCGCGGGGGATGGATACCAGCAGTAAGCAGAATCAGCTGGCGGATGTCAACAGCAAAGCCCAGGCGGCCCAGACAGCGCAGATGAGCAAACTGCAGGACGCAGGGGAAAAACTGGAACATGCGGCAGAAGACGGAACCATCCAAGGAGACACACAGAAACAGGACGAGAAAAGGACTGGTTCCAAGGAGGATGCTGACAACGAAGCCAGAGACGGAAGTCAGCAGGGAAAGGAGAACGGCGGGGAACAGGCAGATGAATATGTGCCGGTAGATGTAAAGATATAAAGTCGGGCGCTGCGTGTTTGCAGGATAAGCCCGGAGGATTCGGATAATAATTGGTAAAAGGACTGTTTGCTATTGGCGTGATGGCAGACAGTCTTTTTATTGTATGGGAGATTGTCACATGGTACAATGGATGCAGAGTAGATGCAGGTTCAGCTTAAGAACATTTAGGAAGTTCAGAAAGAGGATGAATGAGGAATATTTTGAAGATGAGAACAGATTGTAAGTTCAGAAAGCGGTTGAAGTTTGGGAAATTTATCATAGCATTTATATTCTTGATGTCCCTGACCGCGTGCGGCAATATGTCTGTTATGGGAACGGGTAAGCTGGGCGGTAGAGTCGGTAAGACGGAGCGTTTATCTGAATTAACGGTACATTTTATGGATGTGGGACAGGGAGATGCCATTCTGATTGCCTGCGGCGGAGAATATATGCTGATAGATGCGGGGGACAACAGCAAGGGTACTGCCGTACAGAATTATCTGACCAGGCAGGGGGTTAAAACCTTAAAGTATGTGGTGGGAACCCATCCGGACGCAGATCACATTGGCGGCATGGACGTTGTATTATATAAATTTGATTGCGATACCGTCATGATGCCGGACGTGGCAAGTGATACGGCGTCATACAGGGATGTACTGGATACGATGAAGGAGAAAGGGTATCGCAATACGCTGCCGAAAGTGGGGAATACTTATACTCTGGGAGATGCCAGATTTGTGATTGCAGGGCCTGGGAAAGCTTATGAGGATACTAACAATCATTCTATTGTGATCCGGATGACACACGGGGAGAACAGTTTTCTGCTGACGGGAGATATGGAGGAGGATGCGGAGGCCGATATTCTGCAAGGCAGAGTGTCGCTGCAGGCAGATGTGCTTAAGGTGGGACATCATGGGAGCCGTAGTTCCTCTTCCGAAGCATTTTTGGAGGCTGTCTCGCCCACCTATGCGGTGATCAGCTGCGGGGAAGACAACAGTTATGGGCATCCGCATGCTCAGACATTGAATGCACTGCGCAGGATGGGAGTACAGGTATTCCGAACGGACGAGCAGGGAACTGTCACAGCTTCCTCTGACGGCAGTAAGATTACGTGGAACTGTGCACCTTCCGATACCTGGAAGGCAGGAGAGGGTACCCAGGATCAGAGTACCCAGAATCAGAGCACTCAGAGAATAGACAATCCTGCTCCCGCCCAAACGCCGCCGGTGCCGGATGTGCCTTCCACTGCCAATTATATCGGCAACAGGAGAAATCATAAACTGCACCGTTCCACCTGTCATTCTCTGCCGGCGGAGAAGAATCAGGTGCCTTTTCAGACAAAGGAAGAGGCGGCAGCGGCAGGATACGATGATCCCTGCGGCAACTGTAAGCCCTAGCAAATAAATTTTCTGCAATAAATTTTCTGCAAAGGGAAAACATATTGACAATTCCGGCATACTATGCTATAAAGGAAAACAGAAACCGTTGAAGAAGAGTAAGTACTCCAAGTGATTCGTAAGAATCTGTTCATCACAGAGAGCCGCTGCAGGTGGGAAGCGGTATGGACAGCTTGAAGGAATGGGCTTCTGAGGGCAAGTCGAAGATAGTAGACGAGACGGAGAGGAGACTTCGTTACCAAATCGGGCATATGATAGTATGCATTGAGCGGATACGTAAAGTATCAAGCCGGGTGGCACCGCAGGAGAATGACTCCTGTCCCAGCATTTTGGATTGGGACAGGTTTTTTTATGCCATTATTTAAGAATGCATATTCCAATCCGAACTATGATAACATAGCAACAGTATAACCCGCGCACTGCAACAGCGCGGAGAGCGCCAAGGGCGCAGAAATGGAGGCCATTATGAGTGAAACAACCAAAATCCCCTACAAGATTTATCTGGAAGAAAATGAGATGCCCACAAGCTGGTATAATGTAAGGGCGGATATGACAAATAAGCCGGCGCCCCTGTTAAATCCGGGTACGTTACAGCCGATCACTTTTGATGAATTAAAGGGAATCTTCTGTGAGGAATTAAGCAGACAGGAATTGGATGAAAATACAGCTTATATCGAGATACCGGAGGAGATCAGGAGTTTCTATAAAATGTACAGACCTTCGCCGCTGGTACGGGCGTATTGTCTGGAAGAGAAGCTGCAGACGCCGGCGAAGATTTACTATAAATTTGAGGGCAATAACACCAGCGGCAGCCATAAGCTTAATTCTGCGATTGCGCAGGCTTATTATGCGAAGAAGCAGGGCTTAAAAGGTGTGACCACAGAGACCGGAGCAGGTCAGTGGGGGACAGCGCTTTCCATGGCGTGTGCGTATCTTAATCTGGACTGTCAGGTGTATATGGTGAAATGCTCTTATGAGCAGAAACCTTTCCGCCGTGAAGTGATGCGTACCTATGGGGCGCATGTGACACCTTCGCCTTCTAATACCACAGAAGTGGGCCGCAAGATTCTGGAAGAGTTCCCGGGAACGACAGGCAGTCTTGGCTGTGCTATTTCAGAAGCGGTGGAGGCCGCAGTTTCCCAGGAAGGATACCGCTATGTACTGGGTTCTGTACTCAATCAGGTACTCTTACACCAGTCAGTGATCGGTCTGGAAGCCAAGGCGGCTATGGATAAATATGGTGTGAAACCCGACATTATTATTGGCTGTGCGGGCGGCGGTTCTAATCTGGGCGGTCTGATTTCACCTTTTATGGGAGAAAAGCTGCGGGGAGAGGCTGACTATCGTATCGTGGCGGTGGAACCGGCATCCTGTCCAAGCCTTACGAGAGGTAAATTTGTATATGATTTCTGTGATACCGGTAAGGTATGTCCTCTGGCGAAAATGTATACGCTGGGCAGCGGTTTCATGCCGGCACCGAATCATGCGGGCGGCCTGCGTTACCATGGCATGAGTTCTGTACTCTCCCAGCTGTATCATGATGGGTATATGGAAGCCACCAGTGTGGAGCAGACTTCCGTATTCGCGGCAGCGAAAGAGTTTGCGAGGGTGGAGGGTATCCTGCCCGCGCCTGAGAGTTCCCATGCAATCCGCGTAGCTATGGATGAAGCTATCAAGTGCAGGGAGACAGGGGAAGAGAAGACGATCCTCTTCGGTCTCACAGGAACTGGTTATTTTGATATGGTAGCTTATGAACGTTATAATAACGGGGAAATGATAGACTATATTCCGACAGAAGAAGATCTTTCTAAGGGGCTTGCAGGTATCCCGCAGTTCCCGGGAAATGAGATTTAAAGACGGATTGAGGCGCTCCTGAAAGATTGGCTTTCAGGAGCGCTTTGTATCATGAGATAGGTTTCTCGTGGTCATAGATGATCAGCGCCATGATCTGCAGCTCCTCCTCATGGAGATTGGCAAGGTTGTGGCCTTTGCCGGAGGCAGTAAAAAGGTGTTCCCCTTCATGGAGCGTCACAGTCCGTTCATGATTGTCATCGATGGTGGCTGTTCCTTTGAGCACATAATAGTCTTCGCTATCTCCATTATGTACATGGTATCCGACAGAACATCCCTTTTGCAGGGTTATCTTGGCATAAACCCGGTTCATGCCATGCATTTCTTCTGCTTCCAGAATGTGGTCAAAGTGGACGGTGCCTTCTCCGCCCAGGAAATTTGTCTGGTCTATACTTTTCATGATTGCATCTCCTTTCAGATTTGTATTAGCAAACTTTTATCCTTTCAGATTCTATTCTAACATACTTTTCATCGGCTTTGAAAATTATTGTCGGTTCAAACAGTTGCGCGAACAGTTGCTTCATAGCTGGCGAGCTGTCGCCTGGGAAGAGGATTTGAAGAACTGTTGAACTTTGCATAGGTTATATAATATAATCTGTTATAGCAGGATTTCAACCTGACAGGCATCAACCGGTGCAGACGGCGAATGTCAGGGATGCACCGGATGTGGTGAGGGTGCTGTCAGAAAATACCAGGGAGAGGGCGTCAGGCTGGCGCCGGAAAGGAACGAGAGATGGCGGAACGAAATCTGGATTTTGATAAAATCGTGGAGAGACGAGGAACAGGGTGCCTCAAGTATGATTTTGCAAAGAAATGGGGAATGCCGGAGGATGTGCTGCCCTTGTGGGTGGCAGATATGGATTTTGAGACTTCTTCCTATGTGGTGGATGCACTGGCACAGAGATTGCAGCATGGAATCTTTGGTTACACGGAATCCGAGGAAGGATATTTTAATGCTGTGAAGGGCTGGATGATGCGCCGGCACAGCTGGGAGATACAGGAGGACTGGCTGGTGAAAACGCCCGGTGTGGTCTTTGCACTGGCAATGGCCGTCAGGGCTTACACGGAACCGGGGGACGGGGTTTTGATTCAGCAGCCGGTGTATTATCCTTTTACACAAGTCATAAAGGACAATGACAGGCGGGTGATAAACAATCCCCTGTATCTGGGAGATGACAATCGGTATCATATGGATTTTGAAGACTTTGAGCAAAAACTTGTGGAGGAGAAGATCAAGCTGGTTATCCTGTGCAGTCCTCACAATCCGGTGGGACGTGTGTGGACCAGGGAAGAGTTGTGCCGTTTGGGGGATCTTTGCGTCAGGCATGAAGTGATCGTAGTCAGTGATGAGATTCATGCGGACTTTGTATTTCAGGGGAAGCACCAGGTGTTTGCCGGTCTGAAAAAGGAATATGAACCGATCAGCGTCATCTGTACGGCGCCCAGCAAGACCTTTAATCTGGCAGGACTTGTGCTGTCCAATATCTTTATCCCGGATGATGAACTGCGCAGGAGGTTTTGCAGACAGATGGACGGAGCCGGCACGAGCCAGCTTGGGGCAATGGGTATTATCGCCTGCGAGGCGGCTTACAGTAAGGGAGAAGAGTGGTATCAGGCCATGCACAGGTATGTGAAGGACAATATTGACTATATAGGTCAATACACAAAGGATAATCTGCCAGGTGTCCGCATGGTGGAACATGAGGGAACCTATCTGGTGTGGCTGGATTTCAGAGAGACTGGACTTGATGTAGAAACATTGGAACATAAGATCGTCCATGAGGCGAAACTCTGGCTGGACGGCGGCGCCATGTTCGGTGAGGATGGAAAAGGCTTCCAGAGAATCAATGCTGCATGTCCGAGAAAGACGCTGTCAGAGGCGATGGAGCGGCTTAAGGAGATGCTATCCCGTGAATAGAACTTTACAGCGGATTAAATGAAATCCCCGGCATATACAATATATGCCGGGGATACAAAATATCTCTGCGTATTCGAATCCGCGAAGCAATTTACCTTTTTTGAATGATACGATCCAAAGTATCAAATAATACATGCACATCAATTGGTTTGGAGATGTGGCCGTTCATGCCGCTTTTTAGGGCTTCTTCCTTGTCCTCGGTAAACGCATTGGCGGTCATGGCAATGATCGGTATGTCGGCCAGGGATTTATCCGGCAACTGCCGAATCCGCTGGGTGGCTTCATATCCATCCATTACCGGCATCTGTACATCCATGAGGACGGCCTGATAAAATCCGGGTTTGGAGGAGGATACCATATCCAGGGCAATCTGGCCGTTATCGGCGGTATCTACGGTAAAGCCCGCATTTTCCAGAATTGCCACGGCAATCTCCTGATTCATTTCCACATCTTCTGCGAGGAGTACGCGACCTGTATGGTGAACAGCAATCTCTTCGGCCGGCGGTTCTTCTTTCTTGGTTTCCGGCTGCATAACAGATTGCAGACAGGATCTTAATTCCGATAAGAACAACGGTTTACTGCAAAATGCCGTAACGCCGGCTTCTTTGGCCTCCGTCTCAATATCTGACCAGTCATAGGCGGTCAGGATGATTACAGGCACCTTTCCGCCAGTCTCCTTGCGAATTCGTCTTGCCACTTCCACGCCGTTCATATCGGGCAGAAGCCAATCCACAATATAGACGGAATAATCCGTATTGCGCATCACAGACTGGTGGGTGCGCAGCACTGCCTCCTTGCCGGATAGAGTCCACTCAGCGTTCAGACCCAGCTGGCCCAGCATATAGGAAACGCTGTCACAGGTATTAAAATCATCATCCACTACCAAAGCCCGACAGTGTTTCAGTTCAGGAATGGTCATAGGCTCTTTCACATTAGAAGAAAGACGGAAGGTGAAGGAGAGGGTAAACTCAGTGCCTGCACCCTGTTCGCTCTTTACGCTGATAAAGCCGTTCATCATATCTACGATATTCTTGGTGATTGTCATACCAAGACCGGTACCCTGTATCTTGCTGATAGTGCTGTTGCGCTCCCGCTCGAAGGGTTCAAAAATATGTTCCACAAATTCCTTGCTCATGCCGATGCCATTGTCTTTGATACAAAACTCATAATTGGCATACCCTTTAGGGGCGCCGGCTTTCTCCGTAATCCGCATACTGACAGTGCCGCCGGCACCCGTATATTTTACGGAATTACTGAGCAGGTTAAGAAGCACCTGATTAAGTCTTAACTTATCACAGTAGATATCCTCGTCCAGGACATCCACCGTGTCGATCTGCAGTTCCAGCTGTTTGGCATGGATATCCGCCTGCAGGATATTGCGCAGGCCGTGCAGGATATCCGGAAGACTGCAGGGTTTCTCATCCAGGTGGATCTTGCCGCTTTCAATATGGCTCATATCCAGAATATCATTGATCAGGCTCAGCAGATGATTGCCGGATGTCTTGATCTTTTGCAGATATTCGGCAACCTGCTCCGTCTGTTCGATATGAGTGATGGCCAGATTCGTAAAGCCGACAATCGCATTCATCGGTGTACGGATATCATGCGACATATTGGATAAGAACACGGTCTTGGCCTTGCTGGCTCTGTTGGCCTGGGAAAGAGCGGCTTCCAGCATGTCATTTTGCTCCATCTCCTTGCGGATTTCCGAATCTATACTACGAAATCCCAGTACATATCCGGTATCGTGGTCTCCGGCTCTGACGGCTTTCATCTGGAAATAGATGGTTTCGCCATCCTTGCATTTGCGGTAGTTGACAGTATATATCTTTCCTACAGATAATTCTTTTTTCAGGTTTTCCAGAGAGATGGCCTGCCGAAGGATATCGCGGTCATCTTCATGTACCCAGTTCTGGATGTATTGTTCCATGCTTTCCGACAGGGAGATATCGTTGTTGAAAAGCTGGTTATACCCCTGGCCGTCAGCACGGATTTTGGAAGCCATTCCTGTCTCAGGATCCACGAAGCAGACCAGGCTGAAATCAATACTAAGAGCTTGTACCAACTCCATCTGGCGTCTTTCCATTCTCTTTTCTTCGAGTTTTCTGGCAGTACAATCCAGAAGAAAACGCTGATAGAAAAGTTCTCCGTTTTCTTCGAACATTTTGACATTACCCATAACGTGGAGAATTTCCCCGTCTTTATGCCTTACGCGGTACTCTACACTGACGTTATCTCCAGGTTTTTTCAGCGTTTTGATACTTTCCAGGAGAGAAGGCCTGTCTTCTTCGATGACGGATGCAGCAATCAGATTAAAGTCGTCTGCTTCCAATTCCTCCCGGCTTTCATAACCCAGAATCTTAAGGGCGGTGGCGTTTATGTTTACGACACGGGAACCGTCCAGAGTATGGCTCATCACCCCGCATTCGATGGTGGTAAAGATGGTCTCCAAAGTCTGGTTCTTTTTCACCAGTTCCTGTTCATAAGCGCGCTCCTGCGTCACATCGATGGCCACGCCCACCGTACCCATGACACTATTATCCAAGTTATAAAGAGGAGACTTGTAGGTCATCAATGTTCTCATGCCATCGCCGGTCTTGATGATCTCCTCGGAGACGAAGGTATGCTTTTTACTCATGACCTGATGTTCCGACTCGATACAGGCGGGATCATCTTCTTCCACATCCCATATGTAAGCGTGCCTTTGTCCTTCTACCTGCTGCTTGGTCTTGTTAACTGTTTTGCAGAAACTGTCATTTACTTTTTCGTGGACTCCATCCTTATCCTTATACCAGATCAGGTTCGGAATGTTATTGATCGTGGCCTCCAGATAATGGCTGGTCTGCCAGTAGTCCTTGCTCATTTTGCAGGTCTGCTGCCATCTTAGGAAACGGAAGCGGAGTTCCTCATCAGACATAGGATTGATCCAGATATCTGTGATATCGGAAATCAAAAGTACCGGATCTGCACAGAGTGTCTGCATCTGCTTCTTATCCGCCAACAGGATGAGCTGCGACTTATTGCTGCGATTGGACAGAAGTATCGGCAATGCACTTTGAATATCTATGCATGACAAATCAGCTACGATCAAATCTGCCGCAGCTGTCAACGAGGCTTCCGGATCATCGCTCTCTGAGAAAATATGGGTAAAGTTTTCGAGAGCTGGCATCTTTTTAAGTACTTCAAAAGAATGACAGGGATGCCCAACGAGATATATAGGAAGACGGCAACTATACATTTCAACATTCCTCCATACATGTGATTCGTTCCTAATATTAATATTCTATCAATCCTGCCAACTTGTGTCAATATGGGAGAAGCTATGTGCAAGGGCTGTGACAGAGGTTTTTTGTGAGTTCCCCTCCCGCGGTTGCATGAAGGAGATTGCATAGACTATAATGGAAGAGATTCATAACGTCTGGCAGATGGAATGAGGCGGCAGCAGTCAGGCCGGCGGAATATATGAAAGCAGGAGGTTTTAGAAAACATGATGGAACTGCAGGAAATTATCACATTGGTGAGGCGGACGAAAACATTTGTGGCAAACAGGGAGAGGGCGGGACATATCCAGGTAAAGGGCCCGGCGGATTATGTGACACAGGTGGACACGGATATTCAGAACTTTCTGGCAGAGGAACTGGGAAAGCTGACACCCGATATTCAGTTCTTGGGAGAGGAGGAAGGTCTGCATGAGATGACGGCAGATACCTACTGGATTCTGGATCCTATAGACGGCACCACGAATCTTATCCACGACTATCAGCACAGCGTGGTATCGCTGGCGTTGTATGAGAAAGGCGAGGTCACATTGGGAATCGTCTACGACCCTTTTCGGGAGGACGTTTATCATGCGCAGAAAGGGCAGGGAAGTTACCTTAACGGGCAGCAGATTCATGTGTCCGAAGCGTCTGCGCTTAAGGAAACCATAGTGGCGGTCGGTACTTCTCCTTACGACAGAGAAGTAGCGGATGATAATTTCAGGCGTATCCGCCGGGTATTTGACCAAAGCCAGGACATCCGCAGAACGGGGACGGCGGCGTTGGATCTGGCTTATGTGGCCTGTGGGCGGACGGGCGGATTCTTCGAGCCGCTTTTAAGTCCGTGGGATTTCGCAGCCGGAATGCTGTTGGTAATGGAAGCCGGAGGAAAGGTGACGAACTTCGATGGCGGACCGTTAGGCCTTCTGAAACGGGGGAGTGTGGTTGCCACAAACGGGAAAGTACATGAAGAACTGATGGAGGTGTTAAAGTAAGGTGAACGAAATTATCAGAGCGCTGCACGAGAGAAAATCTGTCCGTGTGTTTACCGGGCAGGATATTTCGGGGGAGGATAAGAAGAGTATCCTGGAGGCCGCATTGCAGGCGCCCTCTGCGGGATGTCAGCTGCTGTATACGATCCTTGACATCACTGATCAGGATAAGAAGGAGAAACTGGCTGTGCTGTGTGACAATCAGCCTTTTATCGGAAAGGCGCAGATGGTGCTGGTATTCTGTGCAGACTGCAGGAAATGGCTTTCCTTTTATCGGGAGGCGGGCCTCAAACCGCGTATTCCGGGGCCGGGAGATCTGCTTTTGGCAGTGGAGGATGCACTGATCGCGGCGCAGAATGCGGTGACGGCAGCGCAGAGTCTGGGTATCGGCTCCTGCTATATCGGTGATGTGATGGAACATGCAGAAGAGATGAAAGAACTATTAAAGCTCCCGCAATATGTTTATCCGGCCTGTATGCTGGTGTTCGGTTATCCGACCAGACAGCAGGAAGAGCGGGAGAAGCCGCAAAGATTCAGTCTGTCGGACCTGGTCTGTGAGAACAGCTATCAGGATAAGAACAGCCAGGAAATTCGGGAGATGTTTCAGGGGAAAACGGGTGTTAAAAGTTATGACGCATGGATGGAGGCTTTTTGGAAGAGAAAGTATGAATCAGATTTTTCCAGGGAGATGAACCGCTCCATGCGGGTGTATCTGAAGGAGTATGAGGAAGGACAGTGTTGACGATAGAATACAATTGTATTATAATAGTATTCGCAAATGGAGGTACATAGTTTTGGAAGAAAAAAAACTGGTGATTCGTCCGCAGAAATACACAGGCGAATCCAAGGTTATTTCCATGAGGCTGCCGATTGATATGCTGGTAGAGGTGGACCGTGTTGCAAGAGAGACCGGAAGGACCCGCAATGAGATTATGCAGACCTGTCTGGAGTTTGCATTGGAGAATATGATAATAGAAGAATAGAAGGAGATCCGGCGGATTATTATGGAACAGCAGATGAAGAGAGCGGGACTTGTGGATGTGATTTCACACGAAGAAGAAGCTGGCACGCTCGTATGGAAGCATCCGATTACAAACTTTAAAATGGGCACACAGCTGATCGTTCATGAGAGCCAGACGGCAGTGTTTTTTAAGGATGGCCGTGCATTGGATGAGTTTGGTGCCGGACGTTATACGCTGGAGACACAGAAGCTGCCGATTCTGGATCAGTTTTTTAAACTGCCCTCAGATGCAGAGAAGACTTTTCAGTCTGAGATCTATTTTATCAATATGGCGGTGCAGATGGGCATCAAATGGGGAACGGATTCAAAAATCCGTCTGCTGGAGCCGGTTTCCGGGGTTCCGATCGAGATCGGCGCCTGCGGGGAATTTAGTATCCGTGTGTGTAATGCGAGAAAACTCCTCTTAAAGGTGGTCGGTACATCAGGTGGTTTTTATCAGGAAAATCTGCTCGGTGACCAGGGAGAGCGGGGGTATCTGCGCGCCCTGGTAATGACGCAGGTGAAGAGCAATCTGGCCCGGGTCATCAAGGAAGAGAATATCAATATTCTGGAGATTGATGCCGGTCTTTTACATCTTTCCGAATGTTTGAAGACAGAGATTAACACGATGCTGGAAACCTATGGGATGACGATGCCGGACTTTTTTATCAGCAGGGTGCTTACGCCGGATGAAAATCCCAATTACCGCCGCCTGAAAGAGCAGTATGCGCAGAATTATCTTTTGGTCAACCAGGAGGAGATTAAGCGAAAAGAGGCATTGGCGGCAGCACAACGCAAAATGGTGGAAGCGCAGACACAGGCCCGGCTGAAAATGATCGAAGCACAGGGCGAGGAGCAGGCATATAAGATTACAAAGAACGCGGAGGCGGAAGGACACAAGATGCAGGCGGCTGCTGAGGCGGCGGAAATGCAGATGAAGGGTTATACCTATCAGGAGGAGACGGCCCGTCTAGTGGGGATGGAAGCCATGAAGAACGGGCTTGGCGGCACAGAAGGCGGTTCGGCACTGGGGGAGATGGCAGGACTCGGTGTGGGACTTGGAGCCCTGGGCGGTGTGATGAATCTGACAAAGGAAGCGCTCTCTCCCGTGATGGAACAGGGCGGGCAGATGGGGCAGGCCCTGCAGGGGATGGTAAAGGCATCCTGGAACTGCATCTGCGGGCAGAGTGGAAATACCGGTAATTTCTGCAGTAACTGCGGTAGGAAAAGGAGTGGGGAAGATACATGAAAAGAAAGCTGATGCGGGGATACATCCTGTTGGCGCTCGTATGTGTGATCTATGGTATTGCTGTTGTGCCGTTTCCGAAGAACGCTGTCTGGGGAACCGTTTTGGTCTATTCTGTGATGGCAGTCCTGGCGCAGGGATATACCCTTCATATAATGTTTAGGAAAGCGGCGCTCATAAAGGACAGGATATATGATTTTCCCATGTTAAGGGTCAGTGTCCTGTATTTGATCGTACAGCTCGCTGTGAGTTTGGCGCTGATGGGACTCGCCCATAAAATTCCCTATTATGCAGTACTGCTCGTGGAAACGGTGATCGTGACTGTTGCCGCTGCGGGATTCTATGCGGCAGAAGCGGCGAGGAAAGAGATAGAGAGGCAGGATGGACAAACACAGGCGGAACTTGCCTGGGTGAGACAAATACAAAGCCGGGTTGCACTTTTAGGCAGCCGGTGCGGGGACGGAGAAATCAGACAGAGCGTGCAGAATCTTTCAGAAGAAATCCGCTACAGCAATCCGGTATCCAAAGATGTCACAAAAGAGATGGAGGAAGAGATAGAGAGTCTGCTTCAGGAAGCAGAAGCGGCGGCGCTGGAAGAAGATGTGGAAAATACCAGATTGTGGTGTGAGCAGATTATAGACCTTTTGCGGGAGCGGGACAGGATATCAAAGTACGGTGGATAGATATAAGAAGGACAGGGATACGAGGGGATAAGAGACATGGCTGTGCTGATATGTAAAATGTGTGGCGGAAATCTGGAAATTACAGAGGGAATGACAACGACAAAGTGTCCATACTGCGGTACCAACCAGACACTTCCCAAGCTGGATGACGAAAAGCGGCTCCGCCTTTACGATAGGGCAAACCATTTTAGGCGAAGTAATGATTACGACAAGGCCATGGCCGTATATGAACAAATCCTGAGCGAAGATCAAACGGACAGTGAGGCTTATTGGTCGATTGTTCTGTGCCGTTATGGGATTGAGTATGTGGAAGACCCCAACAACCATCAAAGGATTCCGACCATCAACCGTACACAGTATACTTCTGTTTTGGCAGATGAGGACTACAAGGCGGCGCTTCGGTATGCAGATGTGGTGCAGCGGCAGATTTATGAAAAGGAAGCGGCTGCCATAGATATCATACAAAAGGGAATCTGGCAGATTTCGAGAAAAGAAGAACACTATGATATCTTTATCTGCTATAAGGAAACTGGGGAGGACGGCAGCCGCACCAAAGAGAGCGTGCTTGCGGATGAGATTTACTATATACTGACACAGGAGGGCTACCGGGTGTTCTGTGCGAGGATTACCCTGGAAGATAAACTGGGGATGGCTTACGAGCCGTACATATTTGCGGCCATCAATTCTGCCAGGGTCATGGTGGTGCTGGGGACATCACCGGAGAATTTTCAGGCCGTGTGGGTAAGAAACGAATGGAGCCGATACCTTTCCCTGATCAGGCAGGGGGAGAATAAAGTGTTGATTCCGGCCTACCGGGACATGGATCCTTATAATCTGCCCCAAGAGTTTTCCCATTTACAGGCGCTGGATATGTCCAAGAT
Source organism: uncultured bacterium (assembly GCA_947243845.1). Classification (GTDB taxonomy): domain Bacteria; phylum Bacillota; class Clostridia; order Lachnospirales; family Lachnospiraceae; genus UBA3282. The sequence continues at coordinate 12,995 of CAMXIF010000031.1, read as the reverse complement.
TGGATTTTCCCATGATCTGCTTCGCGGCATCCGTAAAATTCTGGCAGACCATTCAGATATAACAAGGAAGGGTATGATACCGGAACAGGTCAAAGGAATCGAATACCAGGAGGTGGAAGTCAAGAGACGTAAAACAGGCTGGGAACCTTATGGCTGGAAAAGAGGCGTTCTGGTGGCTTTCCTTCTGGTGACGTCAATCCTCCTGTTAAATGCGGGAGGGATTTATAACAGGTGGAAAAAGAACCATGGGGAGAAAACGGAGAATGCGGCCATAACGAAAGAAGAGTATGATGATATAACAGATGCTATTGAATCGGATACCGAGCTAGAAGACTATTTATGGGATTTGCAGGAAACGGAAAAGGCACAGATAAAGGAGTTCTCCGGGGTTTTGGAACAGTTTGTATCTGCGGTTTACCAATGTCCTGCGAAAGAGGTTTCTGATGCACAGCTTGCCAGGATAAAACAGCAGTATATCAAGCGGGAATGGGGAGAGTGGCAGATTGGATACAGCAGTGAATCTCCATCCTGGGAGCAGGATGCATTGACGGATTCAGAGGATGATCTTACTTGGATGATCTTTTCCGGCGATGAAGAATTGAGACTTGGCGGCCTGAACAGATTTAAAAATCTGCAGAAACTGGATGTGGATATGGTGGTCACTGCGGAAAATATTCAGGGACTTTCGTTAGAGAGCATCAGCGCCTATTTTGACAGTCCGATTGAGGCGGCCTCTATCATAAAACATCCGGAGAACATCAGAGAACTTGGCTTTAACAGCACGGTGGAGAGCCTGGAGGGTCTGAAAGCATTTGGGAATCTGGAAACACTGTATATAGATCATTCGGAACTGGATACGATCGATCAGATGGTCAATGTAAAGAATTTGAAGAAGCTGACGTTGGTTGCTGATGAGTCTTTGAAAGATTTTACAGTGCTTGGCAAACTTACAAATTTGGAGTGGCTTAAACTGGAGGCCATGGGACTGCGCTCCCTCAATTTTGCAGAGAACTTAAGAAATCTGAGAGGACTGGAAGTCAGTAACACGGAGATTAGATCGCTTGCGGGTCTGGAAAACTGTACGTCATTGAGTAGTTTGTCGGTGACAGACTGTATAGAACTAAAAGATTTAAGCCTTGTGCAGAAATTTATAAATTTAGAGGAACTTACCCTGGACGTGCCTTATCAGTGTTCTGCTCCGGAACTTGACGGGTTGAAGAATTTAACGAAATTGACGCTTGGGCAGTATGAAGACTGCTCTTTCATACAGGACATGACTGGTTTGACACAGCTGCATCTGTCAGGTTGTATACTCCCGGATAATATGGATTTTTCAAAGTTGACCTCATTAAGAGATTTTTCCTATACCTATACGACAGGCCTTGCAATGGATGTGGAGATTGTGGAATCCATGCAGTCGCTTGAGCGTCTGAGTTTGAATGGTGTGACCACCTATCAGGATATTTCAGGGATGTTTGCCATGCCGGACCTAAAGGAATTAAATATCAGCGGTATGGAATGCGAGATCAACTTTGATGCGGTCGAGGAGAATGCAACTCTGGAAATTCTGCATATGGACGATATGAAGTTATTTGAAAATGCATGGGAGAGTTCGCCAATGCCAGGATACATAACGGCAGGATGGGATGATGTGGAACTGGAAGAGAACATAGATTTCCTGACCAGATGCCGACTTTGGAGGTTCTTGATATCTCGGAGAATTATATTACGGAACTTCGGCCGCTGATGGGACTGCCGTCCCTAAAAAAAGTAATCTGTGCGGACAATCCGCTTACAGATAAAAATGTGCTGGGGGATTCAGTGGTGATCGATGATACACCGGAAGAAGAATGGTTCGACTGATGCAACCAGGGGAAGGAGGAAAGATTGGAACGATAAGGTTTCAATCAAAAGAATGTCATGTTTAAAATGATGGTATTTCAAAAGATGCAGGAGGAACAGAGAAAGCTTTTGTCCTATACACAGGAGGAATTGGACAAAAAGTCAGCGATGAAGAATGAAGGAATCGGATTACTGATTTTTGGGGTCACCCTTGTCATTTTGGGAGTGGTACACCAGATACTGCCCTTTGAACTGTTCTTTGATTCTGAAAGTGAAGTGGTAAAAATTGTGATCAGTGTGATCATGGGAATCCTTGGGATCGTTTGCTGTGTGTTCGGCATCAGGTGTTTCGGAAAGCTGGGGATTTCTATTGCGGAAGGTGTCTGCAACTGCAATAACGATTTTTATACGAAAGAGGACATTTATGATTATTACCGGGAAGTCCGGGAAGGTGAAGACCTGCAGATTTTCCTGGAAGGCAAAATGTCTATTAGAAAGGATGATCTGGGAAATGTCGGGCTTTTTACTAAGAACTGGATGAAGATACCAAGACAGGGTTCCGTCATCGCCAGATATATTGATATTGTTGCCGCGTGGCATGACAAAGACGGCGCTAAGAACGGTTTCGTGGGACTCTATATATTAAGGAGCGATGGGGAACTGTATGTGATGGACAGCCACCCAGAATTTTCTGAGAAGGTAATGCAGGGGATTAAGGAACGAAATCCGATGACGATTCTGGCAAGACATTTTACATACGAAGGACAGACTTATGACGCTTGTGTGAATACGGCGCAGGTAATAAAACTCTATAAACAAAATATGCAGGGGCAGTTATATGCAGGTATGAAAGGCATTTAACTGCCTTTCTTCTTATGTGGCAGAAGTATGTAACAGTCACGATGGACAATGGAATGATGGGAGGTTCATCTTGTCTGTTGCCAGACAATCGTGATAAAATGAGGGAAACTTGACAAAGAGGATTACAGATATGCAGTCAACTGATTTTTCCAGGGGAAAGGTCTGGCAGAATATTGTGGCACAGTCCATTCCCTTAATTCTGGCACAGCTGGTACAGCTTCTATATAATGTTGTAGACCGCATTTACATCGGACATCTGCCAGGGGCGGACAGTATGGCACTGACCGGGATTGGCCTGGTGTTTCCATTGACAACGCTGATCGCGGCCTTTACGTTTCTGTTTGGGACGGGCGGTACGCCCCTTTTTTCCATAGCCAGGGGAGCCGGGAAAGAAGAACGGGCAGGGAAGATATTGGGTAATACCCTGACACTTCTGCTCGCCACCTCCGTTGTGATGTTAGTCGTGTGTTATCTGTTTCGCAGGCCGGTGCTGTATCTGTTCGGCGCCAGTGACGCTTCCTATGTGTATGCCAATGCGTATCTGCGGATTTACCTGTTGGGGACGCCGTTTACCATGCTGGCCACGGGACTGAACGGATTCATTAACGCCCAGGGGTTTCCGCGCATTGGTATGATGACAACACTGTTGGGGGCCGTGCTGAATCTGGTACTGGATCCGGTTTTCATCTTTGTACTTCAAATGGGGGTTGGCGGTGCGGCGTTAGCCACGGTGATCAGTCAGGCTGTCTCCTGTGTCTGGGTGTTACGGTTCCTGACCGGTAAGAAGGCGTTACTTCCTATTAAAAGGATGTATCTGCGGGTGGATGGAAAACTGGCAAAGGAGATTATGGCGCTGGGGATGTCGGGGTTCATCATGCAGGGAACCAACTGTTTGGTACAGGTGGTATGCAATGCGACCCTCAAAATATATGGCGGCGATCTCTATGTGGGTGTGATGACAGTGATCAATTCTACCAGGGAAATATTGTCCTTGCCCGTCAGCGGAATTAGCAACGGCGCGCAGCCGGTGCTGGGCTATAATTATGGGGCAAGGGAATATGAAAAAGTGCGGCAGGGGATTCGTTTTACTGCCGCTTTGGGAATTATCTATACACTGTTTGCGTGGCTTTTGGTGATATTGAGCCCGCATCTTTTGCTGTCAATATTCACAGAGGATGCTGCTATGATCGAGGCGGGGGCGGACGCCATGCGGCTGTATTTTTTCGGGTTTTTCTTTATGGCTTTTCAGTTTACGGGACAGTCTGCGTTTACGGCGCTGGGCGATTCCCGCCATGCCATCTTCTTCTCCCTGCTTCGTAAGGCAGTGATCGTTGCGCCGCTGACGGTGCTATTGCCGAAGATTGGACTTGGCGTGGACGGAGTGTTCCTGGCGGAACCGATCTCCAATGCCATCGGCGGACTGGCCTGTTTTGTGACCATGTACTTTACGCTTTACCGGAAGCTGGCTGGGGAGAAGGACGCGGGTTAAAAAGGGATTGTGGCGGCAGCGTGGACATTAGTGGAAATCCACTTTGCGTAAGTCAACGGTCAGCGCCGGGCGGATGCCGAATCCTTCCAGACCGACATTTTCCTGACGCAGCAGTTCATCTGTGTAGCCATTGCCAACAAGATAACATTTGCTGGAGGTTCCTTTTACGGGCTCGCGCAGCCACCAAGAACACTCCTTAATCTGAAAATCATTGTAATCTAATAGATACCAACAGCTTTCGTCCTGTTCCACGGCAGTCTGCGTGGGCAGGGCAAATTTACTTATCCTGGCATCATCAAACCACTGCAGTTCGTCCAAAGACAGCAGATAAACGCGGTCTGTGGTAGTGACAGTGTCGGCATCGAACAGGGGATTGCTCTTTGTAATGTTTTCTGTCTCTATGATAGCGGACAATTCTTCTGCAGTAAAACCATGGAGGAAACCGGCTTCGTTCTGATAGCCGTTTTTACGTTCAGCCATGGCAGAAGCCTGAGGCGGCTGGTCCGCATAGTCTACCACTTCGTCAGCGCAGTTGAGCCAGGTACGGATATTGGAAGAACTCCAGATGTTATTGCCGCGCACCAGGATCTGCAGGGACAGATCCGTATCTGCAGCAGATTCCCTCGACCAATAATCAGTGGAATCATACCAATTGTACTTGCCGCCCTCGGCAGCATCATATGCTTTCATGGTAAGGACTTTGGCAGAGACCAGGACAGCCTGTCTGTTATCTTCGGACAGATTCAGCACACGCCACTCTATGGGTTCACCTTGATAGGAGCCAAACGTGACGGTGTCGCCGATGGAGACGGCAGGGGTTGATAAATAGCGAATGCTTTTGTTAAAAGCAAGGAAAATCCCTATAGCAGCGCATATTGCGACAAGTGCGAGGGATACGAGCACAAATGGTTTTCTTTTAGAATCTTGGGGGGTTGCGGCGGCATCATCAGAGGTTCGCTGCATGGCAGGGGAAGCAGACTTTATGACATCTGTGTCAGAAGGAGCAGCCTGTCCGATATTCTTGTTGCCAGGATTCTGTTTTAAGTCGTTTACAAATCGAAGGACGTCCACGCAGTTTTCATCGCTTTGCGCGCTGACCCATTGGTGAGTCATCAGAAAATATTCCATGGATTTGGAGAGAGATACTTCCTCTAATTTATAGACCAGAATGGGAATCGACTTGCTCACGGCCCGTTCCACCTCACGCAGAACATGCGGTGAATGGTTGGCATCCTCGGACATCAACAGGACAACGGCAGCTGAGTGATCGATTCCATCAATCAATTCTTCCGCGTATGGACGCCCGGAACGGATATCCCTGGGTGCGATAAAACATTTGGTTTCGTTTTGTTCCAAGATACCGCAGATTCTTGCGGCTTCTTCAGCATTTTGGGAGGAATGTGATATAAATATCTGCATAAAATGATACTCCTGTTCTGACGGAAAATCTGACTCATTGCGTCTTATTTTATCATTGCCCGGTGTTTTTTTCAATAAAATAACAGCAATAGACATTGAGTGGTGGCAGGTTAGCCTTTGGACACACTGGCCGTCAAGTTCATATTGAAAATAGGAAGCGGGGGAAGTATGATTATTTTAAAGGGATAATGTTTTATAGGTGTTGGTAAAGGAGACAGAAGGTTGAAACGGATTATGATGGCCGGAGCGCTTTGTCTGGTGACAGCTTTACTATATTGGTATGCGCGAAGCGGTGTGATCTGTACCGGAAGCTCTTCTGATGTGCTCCAGGGTGAGACGGATGCGGTGGTGCAGAGGGAAGTATACTTTCCCGGAAATACACAGGTTCTGCAACAGAATAAGACAGATACAGTCCTGCTGCAGGAAGAGGAGATGGAAAGCAGCGTATGTAATGAGCAGTTTTCCATGCAGAAGACGTTGGATGGATATGAAATAATCCTATATGATAAGGAAGGAGAAAAGGTTTATTCAGAGGTCTACCCGGAGAAGTCGTGGGTCAAGGAAGTATCGGAGGGGATTCTGGAGATCGGCGTCAGCGTGGGAAGTCCGGCAAGATATACCTTCTATTTTCGGAAAGAGGACGGAGCGATATCGGATACTTTTTATAATGCAAAGCTGTTTGGGGAACAGTATATTGCACATCGGCCGGTGAGTAATTATCTGGAGGGGAATCCTTTGATTTTGACAGATATTTTTGAGGAAGGGATTCTATATCAGGAGATATACAGGGATTTCAGTGAAACAGCAGACCCGATGTCGGCAATTCATGATATCGAGTTGGAGGACGAAACCCATGTCCGGTTGGAATACTGCGAGGGAAAAGCGTATACAGCCGTTAATGAGGTGGTGGAAATACAGTCCGTGAGCGCTGCCAGAGAAGAAGCCTTAAAAGAGCCATATGCGCTGGCATATCTTAGATATTTGGAGGAATATGCCCAGGACAGCGAGTATGCGGAAACAGGATTTGCGAGATTTAGTTTGGCTTATATTGATGATGATGAGGTTCCGGAGCTGCTGTTGATAGAGGATTACTGTCATGCCGCAGGAGTTAGAGTTTTTACTTTTTATCAGGATACGGTGGTGGAATTAGGGGAATTTGGTTCCTTTGGCCGGATGCGGTATATGGAAAGAGGAGGCGTGATTTTCAGCCATTTTATGGGACAGGGAGAAGAGAATACTGATTTCTACAGGGTGGAGGAAGGAAAAGCAGAGTTAATCTGCAATATGCATTTGAGCCCACCCCTTTCCCACAATGGGTTTACCGAGGAATATGAGATTGACGGGATATCTGTAGATGGGGAGACATACCAGGCCAAATGGCAGGCATTGTATGAGGAGCAGGCATATATATTGGTAATATACGAGGAGGGAATCCCGATCAGCAAGAAGGGACTGAAACGATCATTGGCAGGGGCTGTGGATCGGTGTTCACAAGTCCCTGCCAAATAATTTCTGCGCAGCAAATTCTCTTCTGGCGGAAGTGGTTCAGACATTCTCCAGAACAGATGTACAATGGGGACAACGAGTGGCCTGGATGGAAATTTTACTTTTACAGAAAGGACACTCTTTTTCCGTTTCCTCTTTCACTTCTTCTTTTTCATGCATATGCTGGAACTTGTTAATCTGACGGATCATCAGGAATATAGTGAAGCTGACAACAAGGAAGTTGACGACCTGTGTCAGGAAAGTACCATAATTGATGGTAGCTGCATTCTCGCCGCTGCCAAGAACGATCACCAGATTATTAAAATTAATCTTGCCGGTAAAGATACTGAGCAGTGGCATGAAAATGTCGTTTACCAGAGAACCGACAATTCCGGTAAAAGCGCTGCCGATAATCATACCTACAGCCAAGTCGATCATATTTCCTTTTAATGCAAATGTTTTAAATTCTCCCAGCATTTTTTTCATTTCAATTCCCTCTTTGCGCATATTGTCAGTTGGATTGTTGTTAAAATAATAGCATAGTTTTGCAGGGTTGTCATTATAGAATTAAGAAAGTCCCCAACTAGGTTTGGGGGCGGACATAAACAATGCGGTTAACATGGAGTATTCCGAGCAGGGATGCTCCATTTTTGATGTAATAATGTCTACTGGCAGGCGACCAAAAGCAATATAACTTTCCGTATAATATAGGAAAGTTTTACAACGGGCAAAAGCGGCAATGGAGTTAGACGGTCGGCGCAGATAATACATATGGGAGGGAGAAACGCGTGAAAGGAAAAAGGAGAGCATGGGTCATTACGGTATTGCTGATGGGTGTTATCTTAATATTGGCGGTACCGTTATTATATGGTGCAGGATATACCTACCCGGCGGCAGACGATTTTATTGCCGAAAACGGATCCCTGTATTTGAGCAGTATCGTGGGGCCTGTCCGGGGGCCTCTCTATGCCGCATGGAACTATTTTATGGACTGGCAGGGCGCGTATACAACAAATATATTGCTTTTTACGATTATGCCGTTTAGCCGATTCGGATTAAATGGATTTCGCGCTGTTATGGTGATGATCTCCCTTATCTTTTTGGTCTCATTGTACTTCATGGTCAATGCAGTCATAAATTCCGCACAGATATCAGAATCAGAAAGTGACAGGCACAGCCAGCAAAACAGAAAGTTATTTCTCTATGCCGTATTGCTGTTTGCTATGTTAGGTTTGCCGGGAACATGGATAGGAAAAGGCGTGTTTTACTGGTATACGGCGGCTTTGGGATATTTGGTCGGCATAGGCAGCTTGTTCCTTTCGATTGGTTGTGTGCTGGAGGCAAAGGTTCAGGGAAAAAAGGGTTACTATATTGGTTCTATGCTGTTTGGATTTCTGGCATCAGGAGCCAGTCCCCAGGTGGCGTCTTTTGTCTGTTCCTGGCATCTGCTTATTATACTGACTGTGTTATTGTCGGCTGAGCCGGAGGCAAAACGGATTCAGCTATGGGACATTTGTCCGTTTCTTATCTCGTTTTGCGGTGCGCTCATCAATGTTGCCGCTCCGGGAAGTATAAAAAGAAGCCAATCTACCATGGGGGATGTCCATTATGGAGTGCTGGATGCCATAAAAGACACGTTAATGGTTCAGAAGGAAGAATTTAGCCGCATATGGCAGGATCCGCTATTTATTACGCTGGCAGTGATATTGGTTTTGGGTGGTATCTGTTTTGAGGTGAGGGGGGGGCAGAAGTAAAAGACCTCTTACCTGGATCGGGGTGCTTCTTGTGGCCGGTGGTGTGCTCATGAGCAATTTTCTGTGCATTTTCCCGGTTGTATTGGGATATCATGGCGGCGGGCTTGCCAGTGACAGAACCCAATATGTAGCGGAACTGGAAATCCGCTTTTCTCTTTTGTTTGGTTTATTATATATTGCACAGTATATTTTACAGATACTCTCAGAGAAAGGCAGACGAAACAAATCTCTTTATCTGACAGGTACCGTGTGCAGTCTTTGTGTGTGCGCGGGAAGTTTCTTGTTACTGAAGGATCAGCCGGAAGAAATCCTTTCCGGATTTTCCATAGAACTGATCAGGGAAATCTCTGATGGAACGGTACAGGAAGTTTTTGGTTTGCGCAGGGAGGTACTGGATGCGTTAGAAGCGGCGGAGGATGGTACAGATGTTTATTTACAGCTGCCGGAACTGCCGCCTACAAAGGTGACTTATTCCCAGGGCATTACCACAGAAGCAGATTGTCAGACCAACAAAGATGTTGCGGCCCTGTTTCATCTAAACTCGGTGGTGGTTGAATATGGGGGAGAGTAGCAGGAGTATGACTGCATAATCTATGAAATCAAAAGACAGACTGATGATGACAGGAAAGAAAGTAGACAGGATACCGGATGAAAAGTATCCTGTCTACTTATATGCAAAAATAAACAGACTATTGCAGAGATAAGGATTATTAGATATGATAGTACAAAAGTGAAAGCAAGATAATTTACGATGATATATGAGATAAGAAAGGAAGGGCAGTAATGGCCGAGATTGAAATGTGGAAATTTTTTGATGAAATGAATGAATTGGTTTATGCTGCGGACATAGATACGCACGAATTGCTTTATATGAATAAGAAGGCTTTACAATTGTATGGACTGCAGTCGGCAGAGCAGTTAGCGGGCAAGAAATGCTATGAGGTGATGCAGAAAGCCTCTGCACCTTGTGCAATCTGTAATGGACGGGAATTGTCAGAGGGATATTTTAAGGAATGGCGTTACTATAATCCTGTACTGAATAAATATCTGATGGTAAAAGATACTATGCAGCAAATAGACGGAAGGCGTGTGCGTGTAGAACTTGCTATGGATGTCAGCGCTGACAATCAGCAGAAAAATATGGTACATAATTATCAGCATCTGGAGTCATTGATCAATGAAGCGCTGCGGATTGCCCTGCAGGCGTCTGATCCGGAAAATTCACTGAAAATCGTGTTAGAGTATCTGGGAAAGGCGCTGGAAGGCGAAAGAGCATATATTTTTGAGAAAAATGATAAGGGCGGCGATGACAATACCTATGAGTGGGTTGCAAACGGAGTTACGCCGGAGAAAGATAATCTGCAAAATGTTCCGCCGGAGGTCTGTGCGGGATGGTATCGTATTTTTTACGAAGATAAGTGTGTGGTGATTGACAATATCGAAAAAATCCGGACGAAAGACATTCTGGTATATGAAACCTTAAAACGGCAGAATATTTCTTCTGTTGTTGTAGTACCTCTTTGCAGCGATGGCAATGTGATCGGATTTTATGGAGTGGATAATCCGCCGGTGGAAGCTTTGGGTTATACATCAAATATGCTTCAGATTATGGGACATTTTATAGAATCTTTATTAAAAATGAGAAACCTGGTCAGAAACTTGCAGGCCATGTCATATTCCGACCAACTGACACAGTTTGGCAATCGATATGCCATGAAGGAATATTTGGAAAATATCAGGCCTGACTGCAGCATTGGTATGGTTTATGGAGACATTACCGGATTAAAACGGGTGAATGATGAGGCGGGACATGAGGCTGGTGACCGTCTGATCCTTTCTGCCTGCAGGTGTATGCGGGAAGCATTTGATGCTTCGTATACACTGTTCCGTATAGGCGGAGATGAACTGTTGGCCATTAGTGCAGGTATTGGCGAGACGGAGTTTGGGGAGCAAGTGGAGAAGATGAAAGCATATATGAAAGAATATGATGTGAATATGTCGGTCGGCGCAGTTTGGAGAAACGATGTGGCAGAGGGCATCCATGGCATCATGACAGAGGCGGAGAAACTGATGTACAAAGACAAGGCCTCCTATTATGCGGCTGCAGGGATAAATAGGAGGAAATAGGGTGGTATTCAGGGCATAAGGCCAGGCAGAGGAAGTTGCAGGGTCTGGTGGTTTGCCCTGTTCCGGGCGTTGGAGTGGGAGCATTCCAACGCTTTTTGACGACAGCAGACAGGGAGGTCAATGGCAGTGCATTTATGTGTCTTTCATTTTACCGTTGGCTGGGGTTGCTATCTTATGATGAATCCAAAGACTAATTAGGGTTATGACTGTTGTTCCAATTCCAGATATCAAGAACCAGATATTAACACCAACTTTTTCTGCGATAGGAGAACTGATCAGCAGACCTAACGGCATAGAAAGAGACGCAGCCAAAGCAATAAGTGCAAATGCTCTTCCCATTTTTTCTGCTGGAATCGTTGTTTGCATATAAGCGATCAATGGAATACTATGAACATTTCCAAACGCTCCCATAATCCCGCATATGATAGCAAAAATGAACCATGCCCACATCTTGGGCGGCAAAACACCTCCGATTGCAGACACAATGCCTATGCCCAGCAATCCAAAATAAGAAAATAACAAATGCCGTTTTACTTTGATGATACTTCCAAAGAGAAATGCCGCAGTCATCATTCCCACTGCATACAAAACTTCTACCGCACTTCCATGCCATGCAGACGCATGAAAATAGTCACTGGTCATCAAAGGGTAACTTCTGAAAAAAAGTACGACTAACGCTGTCCATACAGGCATATCATATTTCCATAACAGGACAGCAAAGATCATTGCACTGAATCCAATAAACAAATCTGCCAAAATACAAATATGTTTTCTATGATACCTGTCTGCAGCGATTCCGGCAACAGGGCTTAAAAGAGTTGCCGGTAAAAACGCAGCTAAGCCGGAAAGCCCCATCATGATTGGCGAACCCGTTTCGCTGGCAATCCATCAAATCAGTGAAAACTGAACGGCAGAACTGCCGATCAATGAAGCCATTTGTCCGATAGAGATTGTCAGAAACTTTCGTTTCCAAGATTTTTTCATATTTTTGTTTCCTCCCGCTTTTATCTATGTTCAATTCTCGAGTCTGTTTTTTCTATATGTCCGATATACCATATCTTTTACAACCAAAAAGGTATCCAGTTCAGAAAAATCAAATTCGGCTTTTACCTTTTTACAGATATTTTCTATCTGTGCCGAATACTTTTCTATTCCATCTAATGAAAGATATGTTGCTAAAATCGGATATTTCTTGCTCCATGCGTTGCTCCAATCAATCTCATTTTGTTTTTCTTCATTTGAGTTTTCGATAATCTGTTCAATTTCTTTAAGGTCAATATCAAAATCAATCAACTCGTCCAATGTGAGATGATAAAGATTCGAAAGCCGCTTCGATTGCCTAATGTCAGGAAGCGTTTCATCGAGTTCCCACTTGGATATTGTCTGCCTGCTTACTCCCAATTTTTCTGCCACATGTTCCTGTGACAATCCGCTTTTGCCCGTTTTCTTAACATTTTCCGAAATAGTGTGGTGTTGGCGGTCTATTACTTATTTGCGGGTGCTTGTCATTCCGTTAAAGAACGGTATGGGGTTTGCAAAATTTTAATAAATTTGTTAGCACTCACCTCTTGACAGTGGAGGGTGCGTTTCGACTTGTTTCATAGTATGCCGTAAGTGCCCATTTTACGGGATTTGCGGCATGTTCTATCATCTGTCTTGATTCATCAAAAGTCGTCTTTTTGTGGGGAAATGGTATAGTAAATGGTGTACTGGATGGATGAAGGGATGTGCTTGGGAGACAGCTGATTTGCGTATTTCATTTATGCTTTCGGAAAAATCAGATTGTGAGTCCTTGCACGATGGGATATAATAATAGTAACTTAATGATGAGACGGCAAAAGAAAAGACAGTCAAAAAAGGCGGTGATCAGGTGGCTGGAGAAGAAATACGACAGGATACCAGAACTGTAGAGCAGATTGTTGACGGAATGAGTCTATTTGATGATGATTTGATGTCAATGGTATTTGACGGTAATATAGAAGCAACGGAGCTTCTGTTAAAGATTATACTGAAAAAGG
>CAMXIF010000030.1 GCA_947243845.1 uncultured bacterium | reverse complement strand
TAATTCCAAATTATCCTTCATTCCCCCTCCAACGCCGCACCAACCTCCATAAAATTCCGCGGATGCCGATGAAACAGAATATCCTTCTGCTTCCCATTTGACACATGCGTATAAATTTCCGTGGTGCTGATGGAACTATGCCCCAGCATCTGCTGAATATAGCGGATATCCACATCCTGCTCCAACAAAAGAGTGGCGAAAGAGTGCCGGAACATGTGGGGTGTGATATGCTGCTCCAGATTTGCCAGCCTGGCATAGCGGTCGATCATAAACCGCACAGACTGGTCGGACAGTTTGTGACACAGCCGGTTCACGAAGAAATAACCGCAAGTTTCAATATCCTTCCGGAAAACTGCATTATACAATCTCAGAGCCGACAACACATCAGGATTTCCCACTTGCAGAATTCTTTCTTTGGCGCCTTTGCCGTAAATACGGATTGTGTTATTTTCCAGATCAATATTCTGTGGTTTTAGGGAACATAGTTCAGATATGCGCATACCCGTGGCGAAGAGAAGTTCAATTACGGCAATATCCCGAATACAGCAGTGTTTCTGGTATTCGGTCGGCGCCAGTTCTTTCTGTGCATAGAGGGTGGACAGGAAGGTTTGCAGGGAGTGGAAGGGGATTGTCTTGGGAAGGAGTTTGGCCTCCCGGAAGCGTATGTCGAGTTTGTCAAATGGATTTTCAGATAAGATTTCCCGATAGGAGAGATAGTGGAAAAAGGCTTTCAGACTCGCAATCTTACGTTTTACTGTTTTGGGCTTGTACTGTTTGTGTAGGATGGTGATGTAGGAATCGAGAATATTTCGCGAGTAGAAATCGTTGGATGTGTTGCTGTAGGCGGCGTACTGTTTTAAGTCTATCCGATAGGCCTTTAGGGTTTTGGAATCCAGACGTTTGCGATATTTACAGTAGTCGAGGTATAGTTCGATATGGTTATCTAATGTGTTCATATGCAGTCACGCTCCTTCTTTTGAACTTTGCTTGATTTTCTATTATGAAGGATGAACTACATATTGTCTACTAATTTATATTTTTCGGTAAATGGTTGTTACCCTAAAAGCATCTCAATCTTTCAGTGGCAGTTCGTAAAACACACCCACAACCGAAGTTCCCTCTATGAGTCTGGTCTTGCCATTTTCACGAAAACCATAGTGTTCGTAGAACTTTCTGGCGTTCAGGTTGTCTTTGAGTACCAATAAGAATATCTTGTCTTTGCCGGCCGCTCTGGCTTCCTCCATCACGGCTTGGAGCAGCTGTTTTCCAATGCCGCAACCTTTGAAAAAAGGCTCCACATAGAAATTACATATCTCCACAGCATTATCTGTATACAGCCTGTTAACGATGCCTTTTAATATGCCATCATCATAGACGAGCATATTGTCAAGAAGAGATGGAGTCTGCCAATATTGTTCGATGATTTTAATCACTTGGATTTCATTAAATGAGCCGAAATCATCCTGAAAGATGGGCCGGTTTGTGATTCTTTTGCCAAATACGAGGATTTCGGCAATTCTTGGTATGTCTTGCAGTGCGGCATTTCTGATCATAGTAACCTCTATTCTGAGAATCCCGATTTTTCCTATTCGAGTATACAACTCTATCCTGTATAAACAAACAAAAATATCATCAATACAAACAGAACCGCTCCTAAAATAAACCGTGTTCTGCCATCCGCTTTTTGGAAGCTGTCGCTTTCCTTCTTACTAAATCTGAAATAAATCAATATCCCTATGAACACCCAGATTAACAGCATTTTAATATCATTTAAGATAAAATCGGGCAATTCCCAGCCCTCGTAGCGGCTATAGTTGGGATCGGAAATATCGTCATAGGCTATGAAAGGGACAAATGTATTGAAGAGAGCAAAAACGGAATAAACAATAACACAGGGAATGATCCATCCGTATTTAAGAGGTTTTCTTTTTATTATAGTATAGCCAATCGCGATAATACCTGCCAAAACTGACACTATAAATAGGTTTATGAAGATAATACCCATGACCCGTCCATACGTTTCAATATTCATTATTTACCTCCTTTCAAAATCTAGCTGCACAAGTTTTTTGCCGTTAGGCAATGGCTGTTCCTTTTGCGAGGCCTGAAAATATCCGACTTCTTTCATTGCCATGATTAGTTCCGTTTCCCGAACGGGATGATGTACCTCATTCAGGTCGTCAAAAGCATGGAGGTATGGGGAATCTGAAACGAAGCCGTCATCTGTATTGATTTGAATAATGCAAGAAACATATAACGGATTTGTTTTTGTTATAACATTTTGAAAACGGCGGTATCCAATATATTCTATCAGCAGGTTTGCGACAACCAGATCCGCTTGAGGAAGTGTAATGTTTTCATCTGTCAGGTCTGCACAGATACACGCAAGGATATCGGCTAAATGTGTATAACGTTTCGCACATTCTGCGAGATAGGCAGGATTAATATCAACGCCAAAGACTTTCTCCATGCCTGGAGGAATATGCTCTAATCCATTGCCGCCTGCAACACCGAGAATCATGACTGTATGTACGGGATGGGCATTGAATTGTCCTTTCATCATATGGTTCATAGCCTGGAGCTGCATAACAGTCCCGGAACTCATATGATTTTCATAATCTGACAGATTAATCTTTTCCCATGGATTTTTCATTTTCCCTGTTTCCTTTCAACGAGCAGATTGGACTTCCGATATTTTTATCCAGCCGCCACTGCGGAGCAGCACCGTCATCGCCCCAGTATTCATCGATAGACGTAATCTTTCCGGCCCTGCATTGAATAAACGATGTCACGTGAAAGGAAACTGTTTTGTCGGGGGTGAATACATGGGTTACGGTGATATATAAGTTATCAACCTGTTCGATCCGCTCAATTTGGCCATCCCACGCGCCTGGATATTCGCAGTTGGCCCGGATAAATTCTTCCACGGTAAAATGTTCGTTTGTATTGTGCCAGTTTACGAAAGCATCTTCGTGGAAAAAAGACCTCATGGCATCAGCGTTTTGTTGTAATGCTGCCTTCCAATAAGCGTCTAAATTCATTGCAAACCTCCGGTATGCAGTCTGTTTTTCATACAGATCATCTTCCCTTCCGGAATGCCGATGTCATCTGCGATAACCCGGCACTTTGTCATCAGAAGAAAGAAGATGTTCTGGGATTCTTCACTCAGGCACTCATAATTTGCCTGCCCTTTGGCGATAATAATGTCAGCTTTCCGATAAATGGCCTGAAATGCCTCAGAGGTTCTGTCAAGAACTGTTCCCAGGGAACCGTCTCCGTTGCTGATGATATCTGCATAATCATCTATTCCCACAGCGTAAGCGTCTTCTTCGATAGAATCATTTACGACATTGGTGCCTCTGGTGGCAAAGAAGATTTGACAGGACGGATTTATTTCTTTCATTTTTTTGATCAATATTTTATCAAGACAAATCTCTCCGCAATTATCACCCAGATAGAGTAAGACAGCTGCGCTTTGAAGCTCCTTAAGAAGAAGGGCGGAATCATCCAGTTCCAGCGATTCTTTTTTAAGTTTGTCAAAGCAGGCTTTTACATCGGCAATGGATAGATTATGGATGGGATTGAAGTCTATGATGTTTCCGATGATCGCATATTTGATACTCTCCAAAAAGGGATTATCAGTTTTTTTGATTTCGTGCTCTAACATCGGCAGCTGTTCCAGAAACATTTTATTATAGCGGGCCCTGGTTTCTTTGTAGGGATCATGATTCCCTGTCTCGTCTTTGAGCAGGGCAAAAATTTCACCGATCAATTCCGGTGTGGACGAAGATGTATAATCGACTCTGCTTAAGTAGCTGAAAACGCTTCTGAGTAAATCGTTCTTTTCCTGTAAACCTACCATATCGGACACTTTAATTGTCTGATTGACGATACATGGAATACATTTCTCTTGGATTCTCATGGCTTTCCTCCTATTTTCCCTGCCGGCGGATCTGGATTAATTGAAAGACTTCCTGATATAGTTCATCGTCATCTTCTAAATCTATCATAAGCCATCTTTGGCCGTTACCTTCCCTGGTCTGCCGATAGAGTTCCTGTAAAGCAGAGGAACAGTCTGGAAGTCAGGGCATGCGTAGAGGGCTTTGATCTGAGAGCAAAATTGAAGAAAGAGCGGATTATTGATATATTCCGCAAGTTCCTCTATTGTAGGGCGGATGGAGTTGTCTTGTAGATTTGTCATGATCCGATTCTCCTGTTTGAAAGCAGGGTGGTTAGTTACACAGACTTTATTATACAATATGCGGACTGATTTGTCTTTTACAAAACCTTTGTATATGAGGCATAATGGAAGCGGCGAAGGATTACAGCATCTGTTTGATTGGCATTTTATTCTTCCCGCAGATTGTATTTATTATGGTACAATGTATATGTAAGCGAGGAAACCGTAGGTTCCCAAGCTGCTACTGCGAATTCAATAATCGGGGTATTCTAATGCGAAAGAAAAAAGCGATTAAAGCCATTCTCTTCATATTTGTCATACTGTTTATCCTTTATGTCATCCTGATCTATTTTCTGGTCAGCGCCTGTCTTGTTCCTTCTTTCATGGATCGGCTTAATGCCTTTGAGGACATCACCAGAAAGTGTTATGCCGAGCAGGTACAGACCACAAAACTCAAAGAAAATCAGAGCAAACTTCTGGCGGACACCGCGAAGTGGCTGGAGACGGCACAGCGCACAAAGTTGTCCGTGCAGACGTCAGATGGGTATACTCTGATTGCGGCAGAATTTGCGGCCGGACAGGAGAGTGACAGGTGGGTGCTTTTGCTGCACGGTTACACGGGCTGGAAAGAGGAAATGTATCAGTTTGCTTACTGGTATCATGAGCAGGGATATCATGTGCTGGTGCCGGATCTTCGCTGTCAGGGCGAGAGCGAGGGGGATTTTATCGGCATGGGATGGACGGATCACTATGATTGTGCACTGTGGATCGATTATATCCTTTCCTGTACGCCGGATGCGCAGATTGTGCTGCACGGTCAGTCCATGGGGGCAGCTACAGCCCTGATCATGAGCGGGCAGGAGAATCCTTCCGAGCATATTGCGGCTGTGGTATCCGACAGCGCTTATACGGATGCCTATTCAATGTTTGGGGATAAGATTACGGAATGGTTCGGACTGCCGGCGTTTCCCTTTGTGGATTCTGCCTGTCTGATGCTGCGTTTGCGGGGCGGTTATGATCTGCGGGATGCCTCTGCCCTGCAGGCGGTAAAAGAAAGCGCGGTTCCCACGCTGTTTATCCATGGGGACGAGGACAAGATGATAGATGTGGAGATGGCACGGATGCTGTATGAGGCGGCCTCCTGTGAGAAACAGCTTTTTATTGTGGAAGGAGCCGGGCACGGACAGACCCAGGATAAGGATCCGGAGGCGTATTATGGGAGGATTGCGGATTTCCTGACTGAATATGTGCGATGAGAGGGCAGAGCCGATAAAATTAATGTAAAATTAAGATGGAAAAAAGTAGTACAACCGTGACAACTATGCTAAAATTTAAGATAAGGGATTGGGAAAACCTGTTTGTCTGAAAGGTATGGTTGTTTATGGAAAATAAGACAAGAATAAAATGGTATATGAGGATACATCTGACCGCCCTGCTGTTTTTGACAGCTGTTATTGGGGCGGTATTTGTTATAGAAAAAGATGCCGGTGTGGCATATGCGGCACAGAAGCGCACGGTGAAAGTTGGGTTTTTCCCGATGGAAGGGTATCACGAACTGCAAGAAGACGGCAGTTATGCGGGGATGGATGTGGAGTACCTGGAGAATCTGTGCGATTATGTGAATTGGGAGATTGAATATGTGCCCTGTGACAGCTGGGATGAGGCGCTTCGGCTGTTGGAGGAGAAGGAGTTGGACTTGGTGGGTTCCGCACAGTATTCGGCGCAGCGGGCGGAAAAGTTCCAGTACGCTAATCTGGCAAGCGGCTATACTTTCGGCGCCATTGCCGTGACGGGAGACAGTCTTCTTGCCTATGAAGATTTTGAAGCTATGCGGGATATTACTTATGGGATTGTGGCGACCTATGTCAGAAGGCAGGAATTTAATGAGTACCTGTCTGATTATGATATCACAAGCCCTAAGGTGCGGGAATACGAGAATACGGCGGATCTGCATCAGGCTCTGGCAGCCGGGGAGATTGATGCGCTGGTTCATTCTCTCACGGAAGTGCGGGAGGGACAGCGGGTGATCGGCCGCTTTGCACCGATGCCGTTTTATTACATATCTTATCGGGGCAATGATGATGTGATGCGCGAATTGAATCAGGGCGTTGCAGATTTGAAGATGAACCGGCCCGAACTGGAAAATGAACTGATGGTGAAATATTATGACAGCCGGCTGGATCAGACGGTTCTTCTTACCAGTGAGGAAAAGCAGTATATTGAGAAAAAGGGCACTTTGACGGTGGGATATCTGGACGGGTATTATCCTTTTTCGTATGAGGATGAAGACGGGGCATATCAGGGACTTGCGGTTCAGGTACTGGAAGAAGTGTCAGTGAGTACCGGGATATCCTTTACTTATGTGAAAATGGCAGACCAGCAGGAGGCCAGTCAGGCGCTGCAGACGGGACGTATCGATATTCTGAGTTACTGCGATGAGACGCCTGCCGCTATGAGAGAGGACGGTGTGGCGTTAACGAAAGGCTATGCACAGGTGCCGCAGGTTATCATCAGAAAGCGGGATGATAAATCAGAGAAGATCGATACAGTGGCAGTGGAGAAGAGCAGTATTTCCGCGGCAGGAAATCTTGGCTTTGTGGGGGAGCATGAACAGATTCTGGAGACGGCTTCTCAGGCGGCCTGTCTGCATGCAGTGGAAGCCGGGGAGGCCGATGCGGCCCTTTGTGACGGGTACCTGGCAGAGTATTTGATGGGGACAGATTTTTCTCTGGGCAAACTGGAAATTCACAATGTATTAAATGACTCACACATTGTATATATGGCGGTGAAAGATGATGCGGAATCACCGCTGCTTGGTATTTTAAACAAAGAACTTTTGGCAGTCACGGATAAGATGGTCAACGATTATATGATGCGGGATAATTTCTATGCCAAAATGAGCATAGAGACTTTTATCAGCGATCACAGTATTCCCATCATCCTGATCTTGACAGTCTGTGCCGTACTTGCGATTCTGGTATTATATAAAATGCTTAAGAACAGCATCCGGATTCAGAAACTGATGTATAAGGATACAGATTTTAATATCTGGAACCTGAATTATCTGAAGTACAGAGCCTCCCTGAAACTGACAGAGGCCAAGCTGCTTAAATATGCGATCGTCTACACGGATATCTGTCAGTTCAAGAGTTACAATGCGATTTACGGATGGCATGCAGGCCAGCGTATTCTGGAACTTTCCATTAAGGAGATTGCGGCTATGATTGACAGCGTGAAGGAACTTTACGCCCGAAGTTATGGCAGTCACTTTGTACTTTTCGTGTGTTATGACAACATGGAATCTTTGAAGCGGCGGATGATGGAACTGGCGGACAGGATTTCCGACAAGATTTACGAGGAGACGGGAATCCGGATGGCGCAGGCTATGGGAATCTGCCCTGTCGATCAGGAGGATACAGATATACAGCTGGCGCTCTCTTATGCGATTCAGGCTGTGGATCCTCTGAAGGACAGCCATAGCAATGCGATACAGATTTATGATGACATGCTGCGGGGGCAGCTAAAAGAGCGTCATGAACGGGAGAAACTGTTAGATTCGGTAGATTTTAGCAAAGATTTTGTGGCGTATTATCAGGCGAAAGTGGATATCCGCAATGAGCAGATTGTGGGAGCGGAGGCGCTGGTGCGTTTTAAGGATCCAACAGACAGCGGAACGGTCAGGGCGCCGGGGTTCTTTGTGCCCTACTATGAACAGACGGGCAGAATCACGGAGATTGATTTCTTTGTGATGGAGAGTGTCTGTCAGATGTTACGCCGAAGGCTTGATGAGGGCAAGCGGGTTGTGCCGGTCTCCTGTAATTTTTCCAGGATGCACTTTGTCAAGGATGGGTTCCCGGAGCGGTTTGAGGCTGTGATCAATAAATATCAGATTCCCAAGGAGTTGATCGAGGTGGAGATCACAGAGACGCTGGTGGTGGAAGAGATGCAGCAGCAGAAGGTCAAGGAAAATGTGGCGATCCTGCGGGCAAACGGCGTTCGGCTGTCCATCGATGATTTTGGGTCGGGATATTCGTCCCTGGGCGTGTTTGAGCAGATTCCGGCATCGGTCATTAAGCTGGATCGGTCTTTCTTATTAAATAATGAAAATCGAGAGAGGCAGGTGCAGATTATGAAAAATATCGTCAATCTGGCAAGGGATCTGGAGGCACAGGTGGTCTGTGAGGGTGTGGAGACACAGAATGATACGGAACTGATGATGGAGATTGGAGCCTATGTGGCGCAGGGGTACCGTTATTGTA
This sequence comes from uncultured bacterium, assembly GCA_947243845.1. GTDB lineage: Bacteria > Bacillota > Clostridia > Lachnospirales > Lachnospiraceae > UBA3282. Next base: position 27,643 of record CAMXIF010000030.1, on the reverse strand, counting down.
AGCCGGTTCCGGAAAAAGATCTTGAGGAAATGTTGGTATGAGCAAGAGGAAGAAGATCATGATGATAGTATGTATTCTGGCGGCAGCTTTGTGTTTTCTCTATTGTCTGGTAGTGTTTATGATCAGGTCCGGCAGTCACTTTTACTTGATCTGGGCAGCAGGCGGCCTCTGTTTTATCGGACTTGCTCTCATGATAAGATTTGACTGGTGGAGTCAATTCCCAAAGGCGCTGCAGCGGGGGATTGGCGGACTGGTATTGCTGGGGGTGCTTTTGTTTGTGGTGGTTGAGGGATGTATCTTTGCTCACTATCATGACAAAGGCAGGGAAGATCTGGATTATATCATCGTTCTGGGCGCCCAGATGAAACCGGCCGGGCCCAGTGCGGTACTGAAGTTCCGTCTGGATGCGGCTTACGAGTATCTGACGGTCAACGAAGGGACGATCTGCGTGGTTTCCGGCGGACAGGGAAGCAATGAGCCCTGTACCGAGGCGGAAGGAATGTATCAGTATCTGGTGGAAAAAGGCATTTCGCCGGAACGTATCCTGCTAGAAGACCAGTCTACAGACACTTCGGAGAACATTGCCTACAGTGCCAGACTGATTGGCGGCACGGATGTAAGTGTGGGGGTTGTCACCAATAATTTTCATGTATTTCGCGGAGTGCGGCTGGCAAAACATGCGGGGTTTGAGGACGCCTGCGGTATCTCGGCACGCTCTAATATTTATTTCCAGCCCAACAATCTGGTACGGGAGTTCTTTGGCGTCATGAAGGATTTGGTGTGCGGTAATCTGCTTTAGCTCCTGCAGCTTTGAAATTCTGCGCTTGGCTTGCGTAAGATGGTGTGGTAAGATAGTAAAGATAAGAGGGAACAAAAGTGAAACATCGTAAGACAACAGATAAAATCAGAATAGGATTTGCGGCAGGCATCCTTGCTTTTGGGATGTTTCTTACTGGCTGCGGAGGTGGTGGTGAGGAAAGTTATACCAAACAGGGCATGGCAGAAGTACAGGCGCTCAATTATGACGCAGCCCTCTCACTTTTTACTACGGCGGAGGAGAATGGAGAAGAGAAGAGGCTGATTTACCGGGGTATGGGCATTGCTTATATGGGTAAGACAGATTATCAGTCAGCGGTCACCTATTTAGAGGCGGCGCTGAAACTGAGTAATGGCAGAGTGGAGGATATGGATTTTGACATCAACTATTATCTGGCCACGGCCTATTTTAAGAATGGTCAGCCTCAGGAGGCGATAGCGTCCTATAATGCGATTCTGGCGCTTCGTCCGAAAGAGATGGACGCCTATTATCTGCGGGGGTGCGTGGAATTGTCCCAGAATGATTATGAGGCGGCCCAGAAGGATTTTGATGCGGCGATCGCTCTGGAGCCGAAGAATTACGACCAGATCATACGCATATACATGGTGTTGGAGGAATATGGCTATAAGGATGTGGGGCTGAATTATCTGCAAAACGCTATGATGGAGAACGAGAAGTCTATCTCGGATTATGATATGGGCCGGATTTGTTACTATATGGGCGATTATGAAAACGCGCGTAATTTTCTGACGAATTTAAAGACTGCTACGGATTACGGCGCAGCGCTCTATCTTGGCAGGACTTATGAGAAACTGTTAGATTATAATTATGCGGCCACCATCTATGCCGACTATACGCAGTATGACCAGACCAAGGCGGAGATTTATAACCAGCTGGGCCTATGCCGGATGCAGATGAATGAATATGATCTGGCGCTTGCGGCGTTTCAGGAGGCCATGAAGATTGAAGATAACGGCATGATGCAGACGCTTAAGTTCAATGAGATTGTCACCTATGAATATCTGGGAGATTATAAGACGGCTGCTGCCTTGATGAACAGTTATCTGAAAAGTTATCCCGATGATGAGAAGGCGAAACGGGAATATGAGTTTTTACAGACAAGATGAGCGATTGACAAGAAATTCGGGCAATGGTAGTATGAAACCAAAAGAATAAGGGAGAGTGTGGAAAGATGAAGAATACATATGTGCGGGTAAAAGGTATCATCAAAAAAGGAGACACATATCTGCTGATCAAAAGATGGGTGGATGATCACATTCCGGAACCTTATGTGTGGGAGTTTATCGATGCGGAGGTAGCACATGGAGAAGCGCCGGACGATGCAATGCTTCACGCGATCACAGAACTTTTATCGGTGAACGGCGTAATTGAAAAAGTTGAGTATACCTGGTCGCAGCTGATCGGGGAGACGCACTGTGTCGGCATTGCCTATCTGTGCTCCATTTCAGAAGAGGATGAATCCAATATTATTCTTCCGGAAGAGTATGGCAGCTGGGAGTGGGTTAAGAGAGAGCAGTTCCCCTATTATATCGAGAATCAGTACGTTCTTAAGGATCTGGAAGGGAAAACATTATGATTGATAAATTGATAGAGAGCATTAAGAAGAAACAGGCGCCTGTCATGGTCGGATTGGATCCGACCATGAAGCTTGTGCCGGAACATATCAAGCAGAAAGCGTTTGCAGAGTATGGAGAGACGCTTAAGGGTGCAGCGGAAGCAATCTGGATGTACAATAAGGGAATCGTGGATGCAGTCGCTGAGTTAATTCCTGCGGTGAAGCCGCAGATTGCCATGTATGAGCAGTTTGGCGTGGAAGGGCTTATCGCCTTTCATAAGACAGTGGAATATTGTAAGCAGAAAGATCTTGTGGTGGTGGGTGACATCAAGCGCGGTGATATCGGCTCCACTTCCGATGCCTATGCGGTAGGTCATCTGGGACAAGTACAGGTTGGTGATAGCATGTGCCGTGGATTTGGTGAAGATTTTGTCACAGTCAATCCCTATCTTGGTTCTGACGGTGTGCAGCCTTTTATCGATGTGTGTAAACAGGAAAAGAAAGGCATATTCGTGCTGGTCAAGACTTCCAATCCCAGCAGCGGGGAATTTCAGGACCGCTTGGTGCTGCCGGAGGGATGTGCGGATGCTTCCAAGGCCAGGCCGCTCTATGAGGTGGTCGGTGAGAAGGTGGCGCAGTGGGGCGCAGATCACATGGGCGCGGAGTACAGTTATGTCGGCGCTGTGGTGGGCGCTACTTATCCGGAGATGGGCAGGGTCTTGAGAGAGATCATGCCGAAGGCTTATATTCTGGTGCCGGCTTATGGTGCACAGGGCGGAAAGGGTGCAGATCTGGTACATTTCTTTAACAAAGACGGTCTCGGTGCCATCATCAGTTCCTCCAGAGGCATCATCGGAGCCTACCAGCAGGAGAAATATGCGCAGTATGGCGCATTAAACTATGCGGATGCCGCAAGAGCAGCGGTCATCGATATGAGGGAAGATATTGCACAGGCGCTGGGATAAGTGCGGATTGGAAGAGTGACAGGAGGGCTCACAATTATGGAACAGTACAAGCAGGAGTTTATCGGATTTATGGTGGACAGCCAGGTGCTCAAGTTTGGGGATTTCACTTTAAAGAGCGGCAGAAAGTCTCCCTTTTTCATGAATGCGGGCGCCTATGTGACGGGGGCGCAGCTTCGCAGACTGGGAGAATATTATGCGCGGGCAATCCATGAGCATTACGGACTGGACTTTGATGTTCTGTTCGGACCGGCATATAAGGGAATTCCGTTGTCAGTAGCCACGACCATGGCAATCAGTGAGCTGTACGGTAAGGAAATCCGTTATTGTTCTAACAGGAAAGAAGTGAAAGACCACGGTGATACAGGCATTCTTTTGGGCAGTAAGTTAAAGGATGGCGACCGGGTGGTGATCATTGAGGATGTGACCACCTCAGGCAAATCCATTGAGGAGACATTCCCGATCATCAAGGCACAGGCGGATGTGGAGATCAAAGGACTGATGGTATCCTTAAACCGCATGGAGCGAGGACTTGAGAGCGAGAAGAGCGCTCTGGAAGAGATTCAGAATAAGTATGGTTTTGAGGCCAATGCCATTGTGACGATGGCGGATGTGGTGGAGTATCTTTATGATAAGCCTTATAAGGGAAAGATTTATATCGATGATATCTTAAAGCAGTCGATCGATGCATATTATGAGCAATATGGCGCAAAATAGAAAGCAGGAAAGGGAGCGGAAGATGGAAGAGAAGACTTATAAGACAATGGGCGGTTCCGGCGCGCTCAATATTGCAGTCGGTGTGGTTGCTCTGGTGGTGGGCGTGGCAAGCGGTGTGCTTCTGATCATCAGCGGGGCCAAGTTGTTAGCGGGAAGAAATAAAATCTTATTCTAAAGAAAGAGCGATTAATGGGTGTTTTCGGCATGGACGAAGATGCCCATTTCAAATTCCGGTGGCTGATGCGGCGGTAAGCGGCTTCAGTATGGAGGTGCATATGGCGAAGAAGAATAGTTTCATGTTTACGAATAAGGAACATACGAAGAAAGGAATCATGGCTACGATCCTGGGGGTGATCTCTCTGGTGACTCTGGCTTATATGGTGCTTATGAGTTACCAGCGGGCGGGGGATGTGCCCCTGCAGTATGGTGCGGCCGCGCTGTTGTCCATGATCTTTGCTTTTGTGGGGATTGTGCTGGGTGTGGTTTCCAAGTCGGAACGTGACAAGTTCTATCTGTTCAGCTATCTGGGAATCGGGCTGAATGTGCTGGTGCTGGCGGTGTTGAGTATAATCTTGTATGCGGGAGCGTACGCATAGCAGAAAGGGAAATTTATGGAAGATAAATATATGGATGAGAAGGAACAGGAAGAATTGTTTGGCGAGAGATATGTGTTGGCTCTGGAACGTATCAGGCAGATACCGCAGGAGTCGGTATGTGCGGAGGCGTTTCAGAAATATTTTGGCAAGATGGCGGAATTTGTTGCCTTGATGAATAAGACCTGGAATTTGGTAGAGAGCGGGGAACTGTATCAAATGCCGCTTGCAAAGCTACAGGCACAGAATGAGGAATTGTATGAGGATATCCTGCCGCAGAATTATGGTGAAAGTTATGGCAATCCGGATCATGCAGTAGATTGTCTGGGTGAGTCAATGGGGCAGATGCTGTGCTTTTTGTATGCGGAACTGCGGGGCATGATTCCGGCAGTCTTTGAGTTAAATCGATTTGATATGGTGATCCGCATGGAACTTCTACTGGAAGTCTATCAGGTTTTTGTCTGTGCGGCACAGGAAGGGATTGAGGCAGAACGGGAGACGGTACGGCAGATACTATATTGGTATGTGAGCGACTATTATGAGCCGGAAACAGTACTGCACACGGCCAGACTCCTGTGTCCGGACAGGGGATTTGCCCGCCGGATCGTTATGGACAGTGATTTATCTGATCTGCGTTATCTCTACTATTATGGGGAGTACGTCTCGGAGAATGAACTGGAGACGGCCAGACATCTGAACAGCATGCCGGCGGAAAAGGTGAAACTGATGGCGGACACATATACGGAGGGATATCGGATTGGCTTTGAGGTGGGTAATAAGGATATTTCCATCAAGGAGACGGTGAATATTCGCTATTTCCTGGGATTTGAGCGTATGATCAGGGAGGCGGTCGATAATTTTGACCGGATTGGTCTACAACCTACCTTTTACCGGGCGGGTACTAATATCTTTCAGGGCAGGAGCGTCAATAAGAACGGTTGGTGCGGCGCCAATCCGAATAAGCAGTTCGACTATGACCACAAGGAAGATATGGCGCTTGTACTGGATGGCGCCCTGGTGGAACGCAGGCTGGAAGGACTGAGGAATGCCTTTGAGAAGTGGAAGATACAGGCGGCAGTGCATGGAGGCCCGGCAGTCCTGGAGATTTTCGGGGAGAAGCCTTTTGTGCCTGAGACCAAAAAGACGGCCTGCCATCTGTCGGAAAAGCAGCAGAAATTAGCGGTGGAATATGCGGGTAAGGCGGGCGCCTTACAGAATGAATATATCAAGGGAGAAGAGAGGAGTTTTACCATCATTGCCTTTCCGGTGCCGGATATTGGAGAACAGTTTGCGGAGATTTTTGATGATATCGTGCGGATCAATACGCTGGACTACAAGCTGTATCAAGGTATTCAGCAGACCATCATAGATACGTTGGACAAGGGATTGACTGTACAAGTCAAAGGAAGCGGCGCAAACCGAACGGATCTGACCGTACAGCTGCATAAGCTGGAAGACCCTTCCAGTCAGACCAATTTTGAAAACTGTGTGGCGGATGTGAATATCCCGGTGGGAGAAGTGTTCACTTCACCCCTGCTTACTGGTACGAACGGAATCCTCCATGTGACCAGAGTTTTCTTAAATGAGTTGGAATACAAAGACCTGTGGCTGCGGTTTGAGGACGGCATGGTGTCAGATTATGGCTGTGCTAATTTTGAGGCAGAGGAGGAAAACCGTAAATATATCCGGGATAATGTGCTCCATCATCATGACAGGCTGCCTTTGGGAGAGTTTGCTATTGGCACCAATACCACGGCCTATGTGGTGGCGCGTAAATACGGCATTGAGGATAAGATGCCTATCCTGATTGCGGAGAAGACGGGTCCGCACTTTGCAGTGGGAGATACCTGTTATTCCCATGCGGAGAATGTGCGGGTATATAATCCGGACGGCAAAGAGATTATCGCCAAAGATAATGAAGTGTCAGTTTTACGTGACACAGATGTCAGTAAGGCATATTTCCAGTGTCATACGGATATTACGATTCCTTATGATGAACTGGGGGAACTCTCTGTGTTGACTGAGGCAGGAGAGAAAACAATAATTATCCGAAACGGTCAATTTGTTCTCCCTGGGTGTGAGGAGTTAAATCGGGCTATGGAATAAAAGATAGTTGCGCAACAATCGAAAATCTAGTACACTGGTAGATAGAAAAACTATGTTTTGCCACAAGATGTTGTGTCAGGGGGCAGAATAGAATTTGGTGCGGATATCAGGGTACAGATATATAGATATATTATATATTAAGGAGGTAATTATAGATGGCACAGGTTGGCATTGTGATGGGCAGTGATTCCGATATGCCCGTGATGGCGAAAGCCGCTGATATTTTGGAAGAACTTGGTATTTCTTATGAGATGACGATTATCTCCGCACACCGGGAGCCGGATGTGTTCTTTGCGTATGCGAAGAGTGCGGAGGAGAAGGGATTTAAGGTAATCATCGCGGGAGCAGGCAAGGCGGCTCATCTGCCGGGCATGTGTGCGGCAATCTTCCCGATGCCGGTCATCGGCATCCCCATGAAGACTTCCGATCTTGGCGGTGTGGATTCCCTCTATTCCATTGTGCAGATGCCTTCCGGTATTCCGGTAGCTACTGTAGCGATCAACGGGGGGCAAAACGCCGGGATTCTGGCGGCCAAGATTCTGGCAGTTTCAGATCCGGCACTGCTGGGGCGTCTGAAAGATTATTCCAGGAGTTTGAAAGAGAGTGTGCAGGAGAAGGATAAGAAACTGCAGGAAATTGGGTATAAGACCTATTTGAAATCAGGGATTTGAATTTTGTATAGCGGGATAGAGGAGGACAAAACCATGGATTATAAGGCAGCGGGCGTGGATATTGAAGCCGGATACCGTTCGGTGGAATTGATGAAAGAATATGTGAAGGGAACTATGAGACCGGAAGTGCTGGGCGGACTCGGCGGATTTTCCGGAGCGTTTTCTTTGGGGAAAATCAAGGAAATGGAGAAACCGGTGCTCTTATCCGGTACAGACGGTGTGGGCACGAAGATTCAGCTGGCTTTTCTGCTGGATCGGCATGATACGGTAGGTATCGACTGTGTCGCTATGTGTGTGAACGATGTGGTCTGCGCGGGAGCAGAACCATTGTTTTTCTTGGATTATATTGCCTGTGGCAAGAATTATCCGGAGAAGATTGCGGCCATCGTGAAAGGTGTGGCCGAGGGGTGTAAGCAGGCCGGCGCGGCCTTAATCGGCGGTGAGACTGCGGAGCATCCGGGACTGATGCCGGAGGAAGAATATGATCTGGCAGGATTTGCAGTGGGCGTGGCAGATGAGAAAGATCTGATCACAGGGGAGCATATAAAGACCGGGGATGTCCTGGTTGGAATCGCATCATCGGGTGTACATAGCAATGGGTTTTCTCTGATCCGCAAGGTGTTTGCAGTGACAAAGGAAAGCCTGGATGTCTATTATGATGAACTGGGCACAACGCTTGGAGAAGCGCTTCTTACCCCCACTAGGATTTATGTGAAAGCACTGAGGAGTGTGAGAGAAGCAGGCGTGACGATCAAGGGATGCAGCCATATTACGGGCGGCGGTTTCTATGAGAATATTCCCAGGATGCTGCCGGAGGGCGTGTCTGCACGGATACAGAAAGACAGTTATCCCATCCCGCCTATTTTCGGGTTGTTGCAACAAACAGGCAATCTGGAAGATAAAATGATGTATAACACCTACAACATGGGGCTTGGCATGGTATTGGCAGTGGATGCGGCGGATGCGGACAAGACAGTGGAAGCGCTGAAGGCGGCAGGAGAGCAGGCTTATATTGTAGGCGATGTAGTGGCTGGAAATAAAGAGGTTATCTTGTAACGGCACGGCTTAACAGGAAGGATTGAAGAAAGATGCTCAGGATAGTGGTGTGTGTGTCCGGCGGCGGCACAAATCTGCAGGCGATTTTGGATGGTGTGGCCCAGGGGTCCATTGTCAATACAAAGATCGTGAAGGTCATCAGCAACAACCGGGGGGCTTATGCCCTTACGCGTGCCGGGAGTGCAGGGATTGAGTCAGTCTGTGTGTCTCCGAAGGAGTATGCGGACAGAGAAGCCTTTAAACAGGCATTTCTGGAGGAGATAAACAGGGCGGAGCCGGATTTGATCGTGCTGGCTGGCTTTTTGGTAAAGATTCCGGAGGAATTGATCCGCAGCTATCCGCACCGCATCATCAACATTCACCCATCCCTGATTCCTTCTTTTTGCGGAACAGGGTATTATGGGCTGAAGGTGCATGAGGCAGCATTGGCCAGAGGCGTGAAGGTTACGGGCGCTACGGTGCACTTTGTGGATGAGGGCATGGACACCGGCCCGATCATCATGCAGAAAGCCGTGGCAGTGCGGGAGGACGACACACCGGAGATACTGCAGAAGAGAGTCATGGAGGAAGCGGAGTGGGTGATTTTACCTTGGTGTATTAACCTGATTGCCGGGGGCAAGGTGAAGGTGGAGAACGGCAGGGTTTATATTTCCGAGTAGTATGCGGGATTCCACAGAGATGCTGCTTTTGCACATAAATGTATGCAGGATATTGTTGCAGGAGAAATAGCAGGAAAGAAGTAAAGAAGTAAGTTACGAGGCAGGATACATAGAAAGGTAAGGGATAGGGAAATGAAAGTATTGATCGTGGGAAGCGGCGGCAGGGAGCATACGATCGCAGCCTGTGTGGCGAAAAGCCCGAAGGTGGAGAAGATATATTGTGCGCCCGGCAATGCAGGAATCGGACAGATTGCAGAATGTCTGCCCATTGGCGCTATGGAATTTGACAAGCTGGTGGCTTTTGCCAAAGAGCAGGCCATCGACCTGACCATTGTAGGCATGGAAGATCCTCTGGTGGGCGGTCTGGTGGACGAGATGGAGGCGGCAGGACTCCGGGTGTTCGGTCCAAGAAAGAATGCGGCGATTCTGGAAGGCAGTAAAGCTTTTTCTAAGGATTTGATGAAAAAATATAAGATTCCTACCGCAGCATACGAGAACTTTGACGATCCGCAGGAGGCGCTTGCTTATCTGGAACAGGCTAAAATGCCGGTGGTACTTAAGGCTGACGGCCTTGCCCTGGGTAAGGGTGTGCTGATCTGTGAAACGCTTGAGGAGGCTAAGGAAGGCGTCCGCACGATCATGGAAGATAAGAAGTTTGGCGATTCCGGTAATCGGATGGTAATAGAAGAATTTATGACAGGGCGTGAAGTGTCGGTACTCTCCTTTGTGGACGGAAAATCTATCCGCACCCTGCCTTCCGCGCAGGATCACAAGCGGGCGATGGACGGTGACCAGGGATTGAATACAGGCGGTATGGGAAGCTTTTCCCCCACTCCTTTCTATACGGAGGAAGTGGATGCGTTCTGTAAGAAATATATTTTCCAGGCTACTGTGGATGCCATGGCGGCGGAGGGAAGACCTTTTACAGGTGTTATTTTCTTCGGGCTGATGCTGACGGAAGATGGGCCGAGAGTGCTGGAGTACAATGCAAGATTTGGCGATCCGGAGGTGCAGGTGGTGCTGCCGCGCATGAAAAATGACGTAATCGATGTGATCGAGGCCTGTATCGATGGCAGACTGGATCAGGTGGAACTGCAGTTCGAGGATAATGCTGCGGTCTGCGTAATTCTGGCTTCCGAAGGCTATCCCGTATCTTATGAAAAGGGATTTGTGATTAACGGACTCGAAAACTTTGAGGGAAAAGATGATTACCATTGTTTCCATGCGGGCACGAAGAAGACGGAAGAAGGAATTGTTACTAACGGCGGACGGGTGCTTGGCGTTATGGCGAAAGGAGCTACGCTGAAAGAAGCCAGGGCCAATGCCTACGAAGCTACAAAATGGGTGAACTTTGATCATCAATATATGAGGAATGATATTGGAAAAGCGATTGATGAAGCATAGAGGGCGCTTGTGTAAAGGGAGTGATTGGAATGGGGAATAAAGAAGATAAGATTAATGCGCTCAGGAGAGAATTTCAAGATGTCAATACCTATAATAGACCGACCTATTGCGAGGAATGCGGCGGTGTCATGGTCTTTAAGGGAGTCGGGGAATATAAATGTGAAAAATGCGGGGCCCTGGCGTATGATGATTATGGAAAAGCGCGTAACTATATAGAGCAGCATAGTGGTGTTACTTCGGCACAGGTATCTCAGGCCACCGGCGTTACCCAGAAATCCATTCGGGAAATGATCAAAGAGTCAAGGCTGGAGATTGCGCCAAACTCCAATTTTTTCCTGCAGTGTGAGATCTGCGGGACAGCCATCCGCATGGGGAGATACTGCCCCAAATGTGAGACGGCTTATCACAGAAATCTGGAAGAAAAAGCAAGGGTAAGAAACGAGAAAATGGCTGGTTTCAGTACAGAGAGACGCAAGGCAGAAGAAGGTTCCAAGCGGTTCAAGAGAGAAGAGTCCTAAGTATACAGACTTAGGAGAGGGAGAAAGAAATATGAGGATACAGAAGAGGGAACACAGTAAAAGAGCAATGAGATACATGATGAAGGGGATAGTCACGGCGGCCTGTATGGCGGTCATGGTTTGGTGTATGCCCATTGTCAGTCTGGCGGAAGCGAAAGGTAAAGTTATTCCCGAGTCTGTCAATATCCGAAAATCGCCTGATGTGAACAGTGAAGTGGTGGGCAGTTCCACTGTCGGTAAGGAAGTGGACATCAGAGGCAAGGTAAGTGCTTCCGGCACTACCTGGTATCAGGTGCATATAAGCGGCGATAGTCTGGGATATATCCGTGCGGATATGCTGGAGCCGGAGGCGGAAGCCGAGATTCCGGTGGTATCGGTGGAAGGTTCCGGTACATCGTCTGATTCATCGAACGGGGATGCACAGCCGCAGGAGTCATCCTCAGATGATTCCGGGGCAGCAGAGGGAAATTCATCTTCCGGCGGGGCGACAGTGTCAGCGGATGAATCCATGGATTTACAATACGCTAAGATTAAGGTAAACTCCAAAGTGCGGCCGGAACCTTCCACCAAAAAGAATGCAGTGGGATCCCTGACGGAAGGGACGCAGGTGGTGGTGAGCGGTAAGTCTGCGGGAAGTGATGGAAAGACATGGTATTATGTTTCCTATACGGCCTCCAATGGTTCGGAGAAGACAGGATTTGTCCGTGAGGATTTGTTGGAACTGGGAGAAATGCTCCAGGTAGAGGAAGAGCCGCCGCAGGAGGAAGTGCCGGTGGAAGAGCCGGAACCGGCGCCTGTGGTCAGCAATGATTATGTGGTTCGGCTGGAACAGACGGAAAATGGTCCGGTATGGTATCTGGATGACAATATTCGGGGAGGAACCCACGAACTGGAGGTGCTTTTACAGTCTACCTTTTCCAAATCCGAGGCGGAAGAAGAGGCTGCCAAAGCGGTGGTGAAGCAGCGGATCGTGATTGTAGTACTTGCTATTTTGCTGGTGGCGCTCATTGTGGCGGTGGTCATTATGGCTTTCAAGCTGCGGGATGCCTACTATGAAGATTATGAGGACGATGAGGAGGACGAAGAAGAGGAGGAAAGGCCCGCAAGAAGCCGCGCAAGAAATGAGGAGCCGGCACAGGAGAGGCCTGTGCGCCGCAGAGAAGTGCAGGAAACTGCAGAGAGAAGGCGCAGCAGCGAACAGCGAGGCGGCAGAAACGAGAGAGGCGGCAGAAACGAGAGAGGCGGCAGAAACGAGAGAGGCGAACGCACGGAGCGCAGGGCGCCAAGGGAGAGGTCTTATGAGGATGGCCCCGCGCAGGACAGGGATGTCAAAGCGGCTCCCAAACGCAAACCTAAAAATTTCCTGTTGGATGATGATGAGTTTGAGTTTGAATTCTTAAATATGGACGATAAGGATTTGATGTAATACATGTTTATAGAGATTGATTTTAACAGCGATGAAGCGATATATATGCAGCTGCGCAATCAGATCATCATGGGGATTGCGGCCTCCAGATTTCAGGAGGGAGACATGCTGCCATCGGTCAGACAGCTGGCGGATACCATCGGTATCAATATGCATACGGTCAATAAGGCATACACGGTTCTCAAACAGGAAGGCTATGTCAAGGTAGACCGCAGAAAAGGCGCCATGATTGCAGTGGACATTGACAAGATACGTGCGATGGAAGATGTGAGGGAGGATTTGTTAGTAACCCTCGCCAAGGCCAGTTGTAAGAATATTTCCAGAGAAGAAGTGCATGCTCTTATAGATGAAATCTATGAGGAATATGGGAAAGGAATGGATGATTGATGCAGTCAGAATTTACTGATAAGGCCAGAGCGGCGCTGATGCTTGCGGAGAGGGCGGCCAGAAATCTTCGACAAAGCTATGTGGGGAGTGAGCATATCCTGCTTGGCCTGCTGCGGGAGAATACCGGTGTGGCTGCCAACGTATTGCAAAATAACGGGGTAGATGCCCTGCAGTTAAAAGAGATGATCAAGGAACTGCTGGTGCCGGAAAGTTCGGTACTGATTGCGGAGCGGGATGGATATTCTCCGCGGGCACTGGCTATTTTGGAGGAGGCCCACAAACAGGCGGAACGGTTTCACAGCGATAAGACAGGTACGGAACATATTCTTCTTGCACTTTTGAAAGAAGGGGAGAATGTGGCCGTGCGGCTTCTCAATACCATGGGTATCTCCGTACAGAAACTCTATGTAGATGTTTTGGTGGCCATAGGTGAAGACGGTGCTCTCTACAAGGAGGATCTGGGTAGAAAACAGAATAAAAAGAAGAGCGCTACGGCTACTTTGGATCAGTATAGCCGTGATCTGACAGCCCTTGCCAGGGAAGGAAAGCTGGATCCCGTGATAGGCAGGGAGGATGAGATTACGCGGGTGGTGCAGATCTTAAGCCGCCGGACTAAGAATAACCCTTGTCTGGTAGGAGAACCGGGTGTGGGTAAGACAGCTGTGGTGGAAGGGCTTGCAACCAGGATCGTGGTGGGCGATGTGCCTTTTACCGTGCAGAATAAAAGACTTCTGACACTGGATCTTTCCGGTATGGTGGCGGGTAGTAAGTACCGCGGCGAGTTTGAAGAGCGGATTAAGAAAGTGATCAAAGAAGTCATAGATGATGGCAATATCATTCTTTTTCTGGATGAGATGCACACTATTATTGGTGCAGGTGGTGCAGAGGGTGCGATTGATGCCTCTAATATCTTGAAGCCTTCTTTGGCCAGAGGAGAGATTCAGCTGATCGGTGCCACTACCATTGCGGAGTACCGCAAGTATGTGGAGCGGGATGCCGCTTTAGAGCGCAGGTTCCAGCCGGTGACCGTGGAAGAACCTACCATTGAGGAGGCGGAGAATATCCTGCGCGGCATTGCCCATAAGTATGAGGAACATCATAGAGTCACCATCACGCCGGAGGCAATCAGCGCAGCAGTGGCACTGTCGGCACGCTATATCAATGACAGAAATCTGCCGGATAAGGCCATCGACCTGATTGACGAGGCATCGGCGGCGGTGCGTCTGCATGTGACGAAACAGCCGGATAAATTACAGGAATTATCGGAAGAGATTAAGAAGATCGACTTGCAGATAGAACGGTCGATTCGGATGGAAGCCTTTACCCAGGCTGCGGAGCTGAAGAAACAGCAGGAGGCCTGTATCCGCAAATATGACCGTCTTATCAGGCGTATGGAGCAAGAGGAAGAAAAGCGTGCCTATATTGTCGGTGAAAATGAGATTGCCGAGGTAGTGGCACTGTGGACTAAGATTCCGGTCAAAAAGCTGGCGGAGAAAGAGAGCGAAAGACTGTTAAAATTGGAATCCATCCTGCATAAGCGGGTGATTGGCCAGGAGGAGGCTGTGGTGGCTGTAGCTAAGGCCATGCGCCGCGGCAGAGTGGGATTGCAAGATCCCAACCGTCCCATCGGTTCTTTCCTGTTCTTAGGGCCTACGGGTGTGGGAAAGACAGAACTTTCAAAGGCATTGGCGGAAGCCATGTTCGGTTCTGAGAATGCCTTGATTCGGGTAGATATGTCAGAGTACATGGAAGGTCATTCCGTATCGAAGATGATCGGTTCACCGCCGGGATACGTGGGATTCGAGGAGGGGGGTCAGCTTTCGGAGAAGATTCGCAGAAACCCCTATTCGGTAGTGCTTTTTGATGAGATAGAGAAGGCCCATCCGGATGTGTTTAATGTACTGTTACAGGTACTGGATGACGGTCATATCACGGATTCCAAAGGACGGAAAGTGAGTTTCAAGAACGCCATCCTGATCATGACTTCCAATGCGGGGGCACAGCGTATCATCGATCCCAAGAATCTGGGATTTGGCGCCGCAGAGACCGAACAGCAGAGTTATGATAAGATGAAGGGCAAGGTTATGGAGGAGGTGAAGCGCCTCTTTAAACCGGAGTTCATCAACCGGATTGATGAGATCATGGTGTTCCATCCGCTTGGCCGTGAGGATATGAAACAGATCATTACCCTGTTGTCCAAGAATCTGACCAGACGATGCAAGGAGCAGATGGATATCGACCTTACGATCACATCGTCCGTGAAGGAGCATCTGATCACGAAGCATATGGATGTGAAGATGGGCGCTCGTCCGATGAAACGGGCTATCCAGTCAGAGATAGAGGATGCGCTGGCGGAGGAGATTCTTTCCGGCAGAGTGAAACGCGGCGACAGCGTGTCTGTGGGATTGAAAAATAAAAAAGTTTCTTTCACGGTTCGCGCGTGAGAGATCTAAATAACATAAAACGTAGGAGGAAAACACAATGGCTGTAGTAGACGAGTTATTGCGAACAGAAGAGGACGGCACCATCAGTTTTGGAAATCATAAGCTGGCTGCTAAGGCAAAGGTGGAAGACTATGAGCATGGCGGAGATCTGTATAAGGTCAAGACCTATAAGGAACTGACCAAGTTAGAGAAGAACGGCATGTTTGCCTATGAATCTGAGCCGGGAACCAGCGTGAACGGCTTTACGGAGACGGAAAACGGCGTTGCGTTTACGGTGGAAGGCGATGAGGATGCCCAGATTACCGTGGGACTTGAAGAGGATACCGAATATGACGTATATCTTGATGAGGTTAATGCGGGCAGGATGAAGACCAATCTGAGCGGCAAGTTAAATATCAGCGTGGAACTGGCCAGTGCCGGCGAAGTGAAGGTTAAGATTACGAAGTAAGTTTACAGGGAAAAAGAAATGCAGTATTTAGAACTTCTCAGCTGACGGGTGTCAGGTGGGAAGTTCTGTTTCTTTGCAGGATGTGCAGGAATGTTGAGTTTGCGAAAGAAGGGGTATATATGGCAAAAGGGAAAACGACAGTATTTTATTGTCAGAATTGTGGATATGAGTCGTCCAAATGGATGGGACAGTGTCCCGGCTGCAAAGAATGGAATACCATGGTGGAGGAGAAGGCGCCTGCAAAGGGCAGTGCAGGCGGGAGTGTCCACAGGCGTGAGAGCGTTATGCCCACCAGTCTGACAGCGGTAGACATACAGGAAGAAGAACGGATGACCACGCATATGGCAGAACTGGACCGGGTGCTTGGCGGAGGTATCGTGCCGGGTTCCCTGACATTGGTAGGCGGAGATCCGGGTATCGGTAAGTCCACTCTGCTCTTGCAGGTGTGCAGATATATGGCGGCGGACGGCCATAAAGTGCTCTATATTTCAGGGGAGGAGTCCCTGAGACAGATCAAGATCAGGGCGAACCGTATCGGCAGTTTTGCGGATAACCTGCTGCTTCTGTGCGAGACCAGCCTGGAGATTGTGGAGCAGACAATCCGCAGTCAGATGCCGGCAATCACCATTATTGATTCCATACAGACCATGTATCATGAAGAGATTTCCTCGGCGCCGGGCAGTGTATCTCAGGTGCGGGAGTCCACCAATGTATTGTTGCAGCTGGCCAAGGGTCTGAATATCTCTGTCTTTATCGTGGGGCATGTGACCAAGGAAGGTACGGTGGCCGGGCCCAGAGTTTTGGAGCATATGGTGGATACGGTGCTTTATTTTGAAGGTGACAGGCATGCGTCTTATCGGATACTGCGCGGGGTGAAGAATCGTTTCGGTTCCACCAATGAGATTGGCGTTTTCGAGATGAAGGAAGAGGGACTGGTGGAGGTGAAAAATGCTTCCGAGTTCATGCTGAGCGGCAAGCCGGAAGGAGCAAGCGGTTCGGTGGTGTCCTGTTCCATGGAGGGGACAAGGCCCATGCTTTTGGAAATCCAGGCCCTGGTATGCCGCAGCAACTTCGGAATTCCCAGACGCCAGGCAACGGGCATGGATTTTAACAGGCTCAACCTTTTGATGGCCGTGTTAGAGAAACGGCTGGGACTGCAGATGTCTGACTGTGACGCCTATGTGAATTTGGCGGGCGGTATGCGGATTATGGAACCGGCCATTGACCTGGGGGTATCCATGGCGGTGGTGTCCAGCTTTAAGAACAGGGTCATTGATGATAAGACCATTGCCTTTGGGGAGATTGGCTTAAGCGGCGAGGTGCGCGGCGTTTCCATGGCTGCACAGCGGGTGAGCGAGGCGGCGAAATTAGGGTTTACCACCTGTATTTTGCCGGAAGTCAATTTAAGACAGGTGAAAGCAGAGGAAGGAATGAAATTGATTGGTGTCAGGAGTGTGCGGGATGCCATAGATCTGATATGATTCGTTAGAGGAGTGATTTTAACAGCATATTTTTGAGGGAATGTATGTTTGGATATGTTCAACAGCATATTTTTGTGGTAGGATAATGTGGATATGGGATAAAATGTATCCTGAAAACAGGATTTTAGAGGTAAACGGATAAAGGAGCCGCAATGGACGAGCATATGCAGGAACCTCAGAAAAACCAGGTGCCTGGGTATCCGAATGGTACACAGAAGAAAAAGCGAGGCAGTTGGAAGAATGTGCTGTTAGTGCTGGTGGAGGTCAGCGTACTTTTTGTCGCTGTCTTTATATTGTATGTGGTCACTAGGACCACAGAAGAAGTGGAACACCGGGAAATTGATGAGGAACAGATCATCATCAATGAGGAAGTAGAACAGCAGATTGAGAAAGAAGAGAAAGTCGAGAAAAAGGGCTATCGCAACATTGCACTTTTCGGAGTGGATGCCAGGGACGGTGAGTTGGGTAAGGGAACCAGAAGTGATTCCATTATCATTGCCAGCATCAATCAGGATACCCAGGAGATCAAACTGATTTCGATATTCCGTGATACGTTTCTGAATCTGAGCAACGACACTTACAATAAATGTAATGCAGCTTATGCACAGGGCGGGCCGGAGCAGGCAATCAATATGCTCAACTCCAACCTGGATCTGGACATTACAGATTATGTGACCATTGGTTTTGCGGGGCTGATCGATGCGGTGGATGCGTTGGGCGGTGTGGAAATGGAGATTACGGATGCGGAGATTTCCCATTTAAACAATTATCAGTTGTGTATGGCGGAGGAATTGAATGTAGACTATATTCCTGTGGAGCACAGCGGAAAGCAGCTGCTCAACGGGATGCAGGCCACGGCTTATTGCAGGATACGCTATACCAAGGGAGATGATTTCAAGCGGGCTGAGAGACAGAGAAATGTGTTGACGGCCATGATGGAAAAGGCGCAGGGGGCTTCTGTAGGTGAGTTGACTGATGTGGTCAACGCAGTCTTGCCACAGGTAGAGACATCCTTAAATGTCAATGAAGTTCTGAGTGTGCTTGGGAGTGTGGCCGGTTACAGCGTGGTCACAAGCGATGGTTTTCCCTTTGAGGGCAGCAGGGTCGGCGCCAATGTGGGAAGCAAGGGAAGCTGTGTGATACCTGATGACTTGGAGGTTAATGTAAAACTGCTCCATGAAGCGCTTTATCCGGAAAAGATGTATGCGCCTTCCAGACGGGTGCAGGATATCAGTGATGAAATTGAGAAGCTGACAGAAGAATATATAGAATAAATATAGAAAAAAGAGCGGATAGTGTTCCGTTAAGAGGAAATATTGTACACGACAGCAGGTCTTTGCAGACTGCTGTCGCGTTAAATTTCATAAAGGAGATTTAGGTATGGGAAAACTTCTGGTGTATTTGAAACATTATAAGAAGGAGACGGTCTGCGCCCCGCTATTTAAAATGCTGGAGGCTACCTTCGAACTGTTTGTGCCGCTGGTGATGGCAGCGATTATTGATACGGGAATCAAAGGCGGAAATGTCTCCTATGTGCTGAAAATGGGACTTCTATTGATTGCGCTGGGATTGATCGGCCTGGTCTGTTCTATTACGGCCCAGTATTTTGCTGCCAAGGCAGCGGTAGGATTTTCCACCGGCCTAAAGCATGCGCTTTTTAGCCATATTCAGAGTCTTTCTTTCACGGAGATTGATACGCTGGGCACTTCCACCATGATCACCCGCATGACCTCGGATGTAAACCAGGTGCAGAATGGCGTTAATATGGTGCTGCGGCTTTTCCTGCGTTCTCCCTTTATTGTGTTCGGTGCCATGATCATGGCATTTACCATTGATGTGAAAGCGGCGATGATCTTTGTGGTGACCATTCCCCTCTTGTCAATCGTGGTGTTCGGTATTATGATGCTCACCATGCCCATGTACAGAAAAGTACAGGCCGGGCTGGATAAGGTGCTTGGCGCCACCAGGGAAAACCTTACAGGCGCCCGGGTGATCCGCGCTTTTAATAAAGAAGAGGAAGAGATAGAGCAATTTGGAAAAAAGAATGCAGAGCTTACTGATCTACAGCTTTTTGTGGGAAAAATCTCTGCATTGACCAATCCGGTCACATACATTATCATCAATGCGGCAACCATCTTCCTGCTCTATACAGGAGCGGTGCGGGTGGATGAGGGTACCATTACCCAAGGCCAGGTGGTAGCTTTGGTCAACTATATGTCCCAGATTCTGATCGAGCTGGTGAAGCTGGCGAACCTGATCATTACCATTACTAAGGCGCTGGCCTGTGCGAACCGAATTGAGAGCATTTTTGAAATCCAGTCTTCCATGACTTGGGAGCAGACGGCAGAAGCAGACAAAGATGAAAAGAAGCAGGCAGCGGAAGGAAATGGAAAGCCACAAGATGCGGGAGCAGATGAGCAGCGCCAAGTCCGTCCAGCGGATACATCAGCCATGGTTCCTCATGCCGTAGACTTTGACCACGTACATCTGGCATACGCAGGGGCAGGCGCGGAATCCCTCTCCGATATCGATTTTAAGGTTAAAAAGGGACAGACCATAGGCATCATCGGCGGTACGGGATCAGGCAAGTCCTCCCTGGTCAATATGATCCCCCGGTTCTATGACGCTACGCAGGGAACTGTGCGGATAGATGGCAAAGATGTGAGAAGTTATTCCATGGAAGAACTGCGGCAGAAAGTGGGCGTAGTTTTACAGAAAGCAGTTTTGTTTGCAGGTACCATCCGGGAGAATCTGCTCTGGGGTAAGGAGGACGCTACAGAGGAAGAATTGTGGCAGGCTCTTGCCACTGCCCAGGCCAAAGAGTTTGTGGAAAGCAAGGATGGTAAGCTGGATGCGGTCGTGGCCCAGGCGGGCAGGAACCTTTCCGGCGGGCAGAGACAACGTCTGACCATAGCCAGGGCTTTGGTAGGAAAGCCGGAGATCCTGATTCTGGATGACAGTGCTTCCGCTCTGGATTATGCCACTGATGCAGCGCTGCGTAAGGCATTGCGGGAACTGCCGGGGGAGACAACCGTGTTTATCGTATCCCAGCGCGCGTCTTCCATTCAACATGCAGATCAGATTATTGTGCTGGATGATGGCCTGATGGTGGGCTGCGGCACCCATGAAGAACTTCTGCAGGATTGTGAAGTGTATCAGGAAATCTATTATTCACAGTATCCAAAGACAGAGAGTGTATAGGGAAAGGCGGGAACAATCATGACAGGACAGAGAAAAACCTTGGGAAAGGTCTTACGATATATTAAAAAATACTGGTTCTATCTGGCGGTTTCTATTGTGATGGCATCTGTCACCGTGGCGCTGACATTATATCTGCCCATATTGACCGGTAGAGTCATAGATTTGGTGATCGGTGTGGGGCAGGTAGACTTTGCAGGGGTGTTCAGAATCCTCAGACAGATGGCTGTGATCATCGCCCTGACGGCGGCAGCACAGTGGATTATGAATGTATGCAATAATAAGATGACTTACCGTATTGTACAGGATATCAGAAACGAGGCTTTTCAGAGAATAGAGATTCTCCCTTTGAAATATATAGACGCTCACTCTTACGGCGAGGTGGTGAGCCGCGTGATTGCGGATGTGGATCAGTTTGCGGATGGACTGCTGATGGGATTTACCCAGTTTTTCACCGGTGTGATCACAATCCTGGGCACTTTAGGATTTATGCTCAGTGTCAATGTGGCTATCACGGGTGTCGTTGTACTGGTGACACCACTGTCGTTTTTTGTGGCCGGTTTTATTGCCAAGAAAACCTTTGCCATGTTTAAACTGCAGTCTGAGGCCAGAGGAGAACAGACTGCCCTGATCGAAGAGATGATCGGCAACCAGAAGGTGGTGCAGGCTTTTTCCCATGAGGATGAGGCCTTGGAGGAATTTGATGAGATTAACGGGAGACTGCAGGATTGTTCTCTGCGCGCCATCTTTTTCTCATCCATTACCAATCCCTCAACCCGTTTCGTCAATAATCTGGTGTATGCCGGCGTGGCGGTGACCGGTGCGGTCTATGCAATCCGAGGCGGTATCAGTGTGGGACAGTTGTCCTGTTTCTTAACCTATGCGAACCAGTATACCAAACCTTTCAATGAGATATCGGGTGTGGTAACGGAACTGCAGAACGCCCTGGCCTGTGCAGCGCGTATCTTTGACCTGATTGAGGAAGAGCCGCAGGTGCCGGAGCGGGCGGATGCCAAAGTACTGCACGATGTGGAGGGCAGGGTGGATCTCTCCCATGTGGCCTTTTCCTATGTGCCTGAAAAGCAGCTGATCACAGACTTCAACCTGTCCGTTCAGCCCGGACAGCGGGTGGCGATTGTGGGTCCTACGGGCTGCGGCAAGACTACGGTCATTAATCTGCTGATGCGGTTTTATGATGTGAATGAGGGTAAAATCTGCGTAGATGGTGCAGATATCCGGGAAGTGACCAGAAAGAGCCTGCGGGCCAATTATGGTATGGTGCTGCAGGAGACCTGGTTAAAAGCGGGAACAATCCGGGATAATATCGTGATGGGGAAACCCAATGTGACAGAGGAAGAGATCATTGCTGCAGCGAAAGCATCCCATGCGCATAGCTTTATCAAGAGACTGCCGCAGGGATATGATACGCTTATCGGTGAAGACGGCGGAAGCCTCTCCCAGGGTCAGAAACAGCTTCTGTGCATCACCCGCGTTATGCTGTGTCTGCCGCCGATGTTGATTTTAGACGAAGCTACATCATCTATTGATACAAGAACAGAAATCCGGATTCAAAAGGCCTTTGCCACCATGATGCAGGGACGCACCAGCTTTATCGTGGCTCACAGACTTTCTACCATTCGGGAGGCTGATGTGATTCTGGTTATGAAAGATGGCAATATCATAGAACAGGGGAATCATGAGACACTGTTGGCGAAGAAAGGGTTCTATGCGAACCTTTATGAGAGTCAGTTCGCTTCATAATAGGAGCCGTCCTGATTATAGTCCATAGATTCCGAGCGGATGTCGGTGATGACACCGTCCTCCCAATGAAAAGCAAGGTAGCGGTAGACCACTTTGTGACTGGCAAGGTAGGACTCATCGGTCAGAAAGGCGAGCAGATTAGACTGTTCGATTTCGTTTTCCTCACAGAACAGTTCTATATTCAGTGGCTGGCCATCAATGAAAAAGGTGGGAACGAGAACAGACTGAACAGTATCGAACGGAATTTCATCCATGGGAAGAAACTGATAATCTGTATCTTCCGCTACAGTTGAAAATATCATATAGTCCTGATAAGCGGCTCGAAAGGCCTCGGCATCGTCACCAATCTTGACGCCGCGGCTGGTAGAGCCGTTTTCTGCGTCCAGCTTATAATCATCCAGAGTCAGAAGCGGTGTTTCCTCACCGCAGGCACATAATATGTAAGAAGCCAGACAGAGTATCAGCAGGCTTATGATCGTCTTTTTCATGAATCGTCAGTTCCCTTCGTCATTTTCCTTTGTAAAACGTTAATGTGAATACTGCGCCGAGCAGCGGGTATCCAATTTAAAAACCCGTGAGGATAACTCACGGGTTGATGACAGGGGCAGTAGGAATCGAACCCACATCGATGGTTTTGGAGACCACTGTTCTACCTTTGAACTATGCCCCTTTATGGTAATGGCGGGGCGTATGCAAACCGCCGAAAATTATTATAGCACAGGCGGGGTAGTTGCGCAAGGGGGGAGAATGGATTTTGTCGGAACGAAAGAAACTCATACCGGATATGTTGTGATGAAGGGGGATTCCATTCTGGAAGTGGGAAAAGGAGAAGTTCCGGATGCGGATGATTTGTTTCCTAGCCTGGGTTTGTTGAAAACAGGGATAAAAAGTCTGTGTTTTTGTATTTCTGTCCCCAAAATGATGCAGATATGATGCATTGTTATTATATGATAAAGCTGACACAGGATGTGAAAAATTTATCTTTATAAGCCGGTAACAGTGCAGATGCCCATTGAAAGAGGATGACAGATATATGAGGAAAAGACTTTGCGAAATTATAACGATCACAAGTTTGCTGTTTGCGTTCTACCGCTATGCAGAGTGGAAACCATTGTATATAGGCAATGCAACAAGCATCTGTGACGAAGGGGATTATCCATACCCTGGAGAAACGCTGTCCGTTTCCATAAATAAAGAAGCCGCAAAAGAGACCTCGAAGGAGATATCACAGAAAACAGCAAAGGAAACTTTGGAGGCTTCCGCAAAGGATCCGTCCAAAGAAATGCCGGAAACAATACCGGAGGAAGAGACGACAGAATTATATCAGGAGGTTGTAGAGAGCGCAAAGCTGGACTGGCACTGGGTCATCAGGCCAGGGGAAGTGGAAGACTTCCATTTCCTGGGCAGTATATACATAGCGGTCAAAAAGGAAAATGGGAAATATGGCATCATGGATGCCCAGGGCCAATGGATTTGTGCAGAGGAATTTGATGCCATTGCTCCTTATAGCGAACACCTGGCATGCGCTTCAAACGGCGGGATATATTACTATCTGGATGAAAAGGGACAATGCGTGACAGAAGGCGTGTTCCAGGAAGCCAGAAGCTTTCAGGAAGCGCGGGCTGCGGTACTGCGTAACGGCAGGTGGGGATTTATCAGCCCGGATGGCGAGATGAGCATAGCCTGTCAATATGACCAGGTCAGGAATTTCCGGGAAGGCCGCGCGGCTGTGAAGAAGCAGGGCCGCTGGGGATACATTGATCAGGAAGGTAAGATGATAGTGCCCTGCCAATATGATGAAGCCGGGGATTATCAGGAAGGATATGCTGCGGTCAGGCAGGGGAGCGTCTGGGGATTTGTGGATCAAAAAGGAGAGATGGCAGCAGCTTGTCAATACGATGAAGTAAAAGATTACAGCGAAGGGCTGGCTGCGGTGAGGAAGCAGGATAAATGGGGATATATTGACCAAAATGGTCAAGAAACGATTGTATTTATGTATGACGATGCTGGCAGTTTCAGAGAAGGCAAGGCACCTGTGAAACGCGGGGACTATCCGGAGGAAGGGATCGATGAATGGGCATATATCGATTCCGAGAATGTGGTGGTGATCGGATATTATCCCTATTGTGCGGCCGGGGCGTTTCGTATGAATGTGGGGGAGTTTCATGACGGACTGGCTTTTGTCACGAATGAGATTCCCGGTATCATAGACGAGAAGGGGGAGTGGGTGTTTGACTCTGCTTTTTTCATAGATGATTATACCTGGGATTCCAAATACAAAGCCATCCCGGCGTATGTTTTCGCAGATGAAGCCATGCTTTGGAGAAAATATGGATTGTCGGCAGCAGATGGAAGCTGCCTTCTGGCGCCAGTATTTGATTCTGTGGAAACGCCGGTGGATGACTATGTCAGGGTGGCGGTGGAAGTGGACGGAAAGTACCTTTATGGGGCGATACAGCTAGATGCAAATACCGCAGATCTGAACAACGTGAAAAGTAAAGCGGCATACGAAGCAGGACAGGAAAAGGAGCATGAAGATTATCCATCAGCATATGATGAGGGGATCGTGTCCGATTTCCTGTCGATGGAGCCGAAGGAGTTTGAGAAGAAATATGATAAAAAGGAACTGTATGCCAGAGATATCCTCTATTGCAGCAGGGAGGCGTGGAAGTATGACGGGGAGAGAGTAGATGGCTTTCAGGACGACAGAGATTGCTATGAAGTGGAAAATATAACGGCGATACGGTTTGGCAAAGCGTATTTCACAGACAAGGATATCCGGGAAGAAAATACGATTTTGGCGGATGAGCAGGAGCCGGGCAGTGTGGTTGTCCGGTATTTCGGGGAATATGCCCTGTCCATGTATTTTCGGGGAAATGTAGAGGGAGAGGGTGAGGAGGCCGGGGCGGAACTCATAGAGCTTTCTTATATTAAAGTAAAACTGGAGAAAACTGACAGCAGGAAAGTAGCGCCGGCAGCCTTCTATGAGCGTCTGGAAAAATCCTATTATGAGGTGCAGGAGGAAATACGGTCGGGAAAGTGGATTATGTCTCCGGATCAGAAAAGGGCGGTGTGCATATCAAATGGAATGCTTCCGAAACACCCGGCACAGATTTATGTGCGTTATCAGGAGAAAACGCCGGATCTTATTTTTCGGAAGACATCGGAATGCCATTTTGTGGACTGGATCGATGCCGATCATTTTATCTGTTATAACGATGCCGGCCCCGTTATGGTTCACTTGGAGAGCGGTCAGATAGAAAACGTCAAAAAGAAAGAGGATGACTATGACGGCTATGGATGTGATTATGAGATTCAGGAGAATTATCTGATCGTAACATGTCTGGAGGAGGAGTACTATCGTTGGAAGATTGTCCGGGAAGACGGGGAGATACGGATGGCTGCAACAGATGCCTGCAATGAGCTGAAGGAAATGCTGGAAGCAGGTTTTTTTCAGGATATTACTTTTGGAAAGAAGGAAAAGGCAATTGTATTTTATGAGAAAAAGATAAGTTCTCCCTTTGCCGGCTATCAGATCCTGGTTTATAAAGAAACAGCCGGGAAGGATATTCTTTTGGAATGTGTATTCTGGATAGACAAGGAGAACGGGGATATTTATAGGCTGGGGGAGGAGGAACATGAACTGATAGGGCCGGGTGCATTCCAGGGCTTCAGCCTGCCGGATGAGCCGGAGATTGGTTCGGTGTATGGTAAGGAAACAAATGATGAGGTGGTGCAGGAATTACTGAGCCAGGTATCTGATTTCTTAAGAACAGAAGAAGGCTTGTCCGATTTTAAGATTATGTATGACGGCAGCAGCGCTTTTCTGGGAAGAAAGTATTATTGTGTCAGGCTGATAGAGGATAACGGCATTACGGTACATACCCTGCAAAGATACCGGATTGATAAGGAAACAGGAGCTTTGTACGAGGAATCAGAACATATTATGACAGGCGAGAGAATGGAACTGTACTTTATGGGAGAAGGCTTTGATGGGAAAAAGGACGAATGGAGGACCAAAGAATATCGGGAGGCTTTACAGAGTGAAGCGCTGTTAGGCTGGGATTGGGTGATATTGCCCGGTAGATTTGATGATGTTCAGTTTTTGGGCGGCGAGTACATAGCCGTCAGGAAGGAAAATGGGAAATATGGCATTATGGACAGCTTGGGTGATTTTGTAGATGCAGGCGAATATGATTCCGCTGCGGCCTGTAGGGAACATATAGCGCGTACCTGCGCTGATGAGACAAATGACCATTTTGAGGAAGACCAATACCAGGCAGTGCCCAAATATATTTATGAAGATAAAGCCAGGCAGAGAAAATGCTGCGGATTAGTGGGAACAGATGGAAGTTGGCTTCTCGAACCAGACTTTACCTCTTTGGAGGCACCCTATGGGGACTATGTCCGGGCGACAATAGAATATAATGATAAAAGCTTGTCTGGGGTAATACGATTGAAGAAAAAGTTCACGGAAGGATTGTCGGGATATAGAGTAAGTGAGCTGGAACAATTTCAGAGAATCGTGCTTTATACAGATACACAGGAGGACATCGATAAAATAGGACTGGTTACCTCATTAAAACAATTAGAGCTTCATCTGGGTTCCAAAGAGGGGGAGGACGCAATCCGGAATTTAGATGCGATTGGGGAACTGGAGAATCTGGAACAGTTGACAATAAGTGGTCGCGGGGAGGAAGTGGATACGAAATCGCTTGCAAATCTTAAAAAGGTCAGGGCAGTCAGTTTGGGATCAACAAAATTTGACATGTCTTTCCTGTCAGGCATGGAAGCACTGGAGGATGTGTATACAGACAGATGTGAGGGGATGGAGGATTTGTCCATGCTTACAGGATTAAAGAATTTAAAGGGCATAAGCATAGAATATGTTGACGTGGCAGATTTAAATTGTCTGAAGGATGCAGAGCAGCTGGAAAGTATTGGTATCCAGGCAACAGTTGATATATACGGTTTTGAAGCATTGGAAAATCTTCATGAGGTACAGAGTCTGTATTTAGATGGATATGGGGATAATTCTGAACGGATGGATCTGTCTGTGCTAAAGAATATGAGAGAATTAGAATTTGTCAGGATAGGAAGGATTTCTATAGACGGTATGGAGTCTTTGACTGACTTAGAGCATTTAGAGTGGGTTATGTTGGTTGATACCGGTATTGAGGATATGGAAATACTTTTGGATATACCGAATCTGAAAGACTTGCATATATTTGGTAATGAGAGTGAGACAGTGAGGAGACAGGCGGAGGAATATGCGGATACGATTGAATGTTTAGAGGTGTCTGATGAGATACCGTATGGGGTTTAGAGGGTATATTGTTATAGCGAGCAAAGATATGGAAAGACTGGAGTCTGTGAAAGTTTTTCTGTAAATAGGTATTAGACAACAGGTCTTCTATGA
>CAMXIF010000029.1 GCA_947243845.1 uncultured bacterium | reverse complement strand
GAGATCATGCAGCGCATTGGGAATGTGATGCCCACAGGGGCGGCCCTGCGGTATGTGAACGGCAGCGTAGCCGAAGAGGAATTGGGGATGGCAGGTTTGGGAATCTGGTTATATCTGGCAGTTTTTCTTGCCTTGTCTGTGCTGATCAGGAAAAACAGGATACGGAGAGGGTAGCCGGATGATAAGAAGGATGTTGATCAGATATTATCTGTTGAATAAACGATTGTTCAAGAAATTTAGTTTTGTCCTGATCCTTTGCCTCGTGCCTCTTTTGGTGGGCGGCATCAGGCTGCTGTCTAAAGAGGAGAGCGGGATTGCCAGAGTGGTGTTATGCCTCCCGAATCCGGAGGATGAACTGGCGTCTCAGATTGTGGAACAACTTGTGAGCGATGAGGGCATCCTGCGGTATCTGTTTTGTGAAAGTGAAGAGGAGGCCCGCAGGATGGTGGTAGAGAATGAGGCGGACACGGCCTGGATCTTTACGGAGGATTTGGAGGAGCGCCTGCGGAAGGTGGCTTCCAGAAAGCGGATTGGTCCCGTGGTCAAAGTGGTGGAGCGCAAGGAAAGTGTTTCTTTGTTCTTCAGCAGAGAAATACTGGGCGGCGCGCTTTATCCGGCTTTTTCCTATGCGGTTTATGAAGAATATGTCCGCAGCGATCTTGGATTGACAGATGTGACGGAGGATGAACTGCGTAAGGCTTATGAACGGACGCTGGTGGAGGGAAGCCTTTTTGAGATGGCTTATCTGGACAGCGGGCAGGATGCGGAGGAAGATTTTAATTATCTGCAGGCGCCTCTGCGGGGGATGCTGTCTGTATGGCTGGTGCTCTGTGGTCTTGCGGCCTGTCTGTACTATATGCAGGATGAAGAACAGGGCGTCTTTTCCAAAATACCTGTGACCCGCAGACTGCCGGCAGCCTTTGGGGTGTGTGCGGTATTTCTCTCGGATGCTGTGTTGGTAGTACTTCTGGCCTGTAAGCTGGCCGGCGTGTTTACAGTCTGGCACCGGGAAGTGATAAGCTGTGTCTTGTTTGCCTGTGCCACACTGGCGTTCTGTAATCTGATCAGGCTGATCGGCAATACGCCGGAGCGCCTGGGAAGCAGCATGTTGATCCTCACGGCGGGGATGCTGGTGCTTAGCCCGGTATTCTTGAATCTGAGAGGATTCCGTGTGGTGAAATATCTCCTACCCTCATACTATTACCTGCTGTCCATTCATAATGTGAAGTATCTGTACGGGATGGTAATATATACGACAGTCATGTCAGTTCTATGTGTGCTGCTGTTTATGTGGAAAAGCAGAAGCGTAAAAAGGTAATGGGGTGTTTCTGATAGGGGGCATAGGTTAAAAATTTACAAGGATTGTTAAAAACCTTCGATGTTTTATGACAAAAAAGTTATGTATAATCATTTATAATGAAACAAATAGAGCGATTGTGCTCATAAAGACAAGGAGGATTTATTTTATGAAGAAGAAATTGTTATCCATCATGCTTGGATTAGCAATGGTCGTATCTGTAACAGCCTGTGGTGTGACAGCGCCTGAGGCACCGGCAGCAGAGGCGCCCAAGGCAGAAGCGCCGGCAGCAGAGGCACCTGCGGCAGAAGAGCCTGCAGCTGAGGAACCGGCAGCAGAAGAGCCTGCGGCAGAAGCACCGGCAGCTGAACCGGAAGTAACACTTGTTTATGCGGAAGTTAATCCGCTTGACACCATCGTAGGCCAGATGGCTACAGAGTTTGCCAACAAAGTGTCCGAGCTTTCCGGCGGCACCATGAAGATTGATATTCAGGCAAGCGGCGTGCTTGGCTCCGAGAACGATGTTCTGGATACTATGCTGGGCGGCGGCGGCACCATCCATATGTCCCGTATTTCCGCTTTTGCTTTGACAAGTTACGGCGGAGAGAAGTCCATGCTGCTTTCCCTGCCTTATACTTTTGTGAGCAGAGACCATTATTGGAACTTTGCTTCCTCCGATCTGGCAAGCGAGTTCTTACTTGAGCCCCACGAGAACGGCAGCGGCGTAAGAGGCCTGTTCTACGGTGAGGAAGGTTTCCGTCATTTCTTTACGGTAAATGAGATTTCCGGTATGGAAGATCTGGCAGGTATGAAACTGCGTGTTTCCAATGACCCTGTCATGAACGGTCTGGTAGAGTCTCTGGGTGCAAGCCCTACAGTGGTATCCTTCAACGAGTTATACTCCGCACTGCAGACTGGTGTGGTTGACGGCGCTGAGCAGCCGATCGCCAACTATAAGTCCAATGCATTTCCGGAGGTTGCTCCCTGCATGATCCTGGATGGTCATACACTTGGTGCAATCCAGGTTATCATCACAGACGAAGCATGGGATTCCCTGACAGCAGATCAGCAGAACATCCTGATGGAAGCAGGCGAGTATGCATCCCAGTTCAACAAGAAGATTTCTGCTGATGCTGAGAACGAAGTATTAGAGCAGTTAAAGGCAGACGGTATTAAAATTGTGGAGGTTCCTGATGTAACTCCTTGGCAGGAGGCTGTTAAGGGTGTTATTGAAGAGAACACCAAGGGACAGGAAGAACTGTACCAGAAGATTCTGGATATGGCAAATTAATCATTTGTTATCATAAGAGGAAGGAGCGCATCGGCGTAACAGCCTATGCGCTCTTATCTACATATAAAATTAAATTTGAAGAAATTTACTTGTATTAGCAAGGAGGTAATTCATGTCGGGGTTTTTTGAGCGGGTTGATAAGATAAAACCGGTGTTTGACATTACATACAAGATTGTATTGTTTGCATGTAAATTACTATTGATTGCGGATATTTTCATTACCACCATGAGTGTTATCGGAAGATATGTTTCATTTGTTCCGGATCCGGCCTGGAGTGAGGAAGTGGTGCTGACCTGCATGTCTTACATGGCAGTGCTGTCTGCAGCGCTGGCGATCAGGCGCGGCGCTCATATCCGGATGACGGCATTGGACAGATATATTCCCAAGCCAGTGCTTTTGTTCCTGGATATTCTGGCTGATGTCTGTGTGCTTATTCTGGCATTTGTGATGATTACGGTGGGCTGGAAATATGCGGCAGGTCTGGGGGCAAAGGGAACCTATGTCAGCATGCCTTGGTTATCTCGGTTCTGGATGTATTTCCCGGTTCCGGTAGCGGGTGTGGCAATGGTGATTTTTGAATTAGAAACACTTTATAATCACATGAAGAAAATCTTTTTGAAGGAGGGAGAAGCATGAGTGCAGAATCAATGGCAATCCTCGTATTGCTTGCAAGTTTCGGTATTATGATAATGTTGCGTTTCCCGATTGCTTATGCAGTGGCTCTTTCTTCTCTTCTGTGCTTACTGTATCAGGGATTACCGTTTACAACAATCTGTCAGCAGATGGTCAAGGGAATCAATTCCTTCAGTCTGATGGCCGTGCCCTTCTTTATCACCATGGGCTGTCTGATGGGCAGCGGCGGTATTTCGGATAAGCTGATTGCGCTGGCCAATGCCTGTGTGGGCTGGATGACCGGCGGTATGGCAATGGTAAACATTGTGGCTTCCTATTTCTTTGGCGGTATTTCCGGTTCGGCAGCGGCTGACACCGCTTCTCTGGGAAGTATTCTGATTCCGATGATGGTGGATCAGGGCTATGATGACGATTTCTCAACGGCAGTTACAATTACTTCCTCCTGTGAGGGACTTCTGGTTCCTCCCAGCCACAACATGGTCATTTATGCCATGTCGGCAGGCGGCGTTTCCGTAGGAAGTCTGTTCCTGGCAGGATATATACCGGGGGCGCTATTGGCGATTTCGCTGATGATCGGTTCTTATATTATCTCTAAGAAGCGGAATTATCCCAAGGGAGATAAGTTTACGTTTAAGAATCTGCTGAAGCAGTTGTCTGTTTCCGTATGGGCACTGGCAGCGGTCATCATCGTTGTGGTGGGTGTTGTAGGCGGTTGGTTTACAGCTACCGAGTCTGCGGCTGTGGCAGTTATTTACAGTCTGATTGTCAGTGTGTATATTTATAAGGGTCTGGACTGGAAGGGCGTCTGGAAGGTGTTGGGTGACTGTGTGGACACCTTATCCATCGTGTTGATCCTGATCTCCACATCCAGTATTTTTGGTTATTGTCTGACAACCTTGCATGTGCCCAGCATGGCGGCCAATGCGGTGATTGGTCTGACCAACAACCCGATTCTGATTGCATTATTGTTGAATTTGATTTTGCTGGTATTGGGATGTATCATGGATATGGCGCCGATCATTCTGATTGCGACACCGATCCTCTTACCGATTGCGACTTCGATTGGTATCAATCCAATCCAGTTCGGTATCATGATCGTATTAAACTGTGGTATCGGTCTGCTGACGCCGCCGGTAGGCGCGGTGCTGTTCATCGGTTCCGCCGTAGGCAAGGTGAAGATGGAAAAGGTGGTAAAGGCTACACTGCCGTTCTATCTGTGCATGATCGTTGTACTGCTCTTACTTACCTTTATTCCTGAGATTACAATGCTGCTTCCGAATCTGTTCTATTGATTGATGCGGTAAGAAAAGCAGTGTGGTAAGATGAAAGGGGCCTATGCATGTATTATCAGTATCAGTGCAAAATAAAGCCTGTGGACATCTGGAAACTGTCCATGCGCCGCACGTATCGTTCCCTGGTGGGAATGTGTAATATTGTGTTCGGTGTGGCGATTATTCTTCTGACTGTCAGGTTCTGGGATCAGGCGGGTGACCTGGTGCAGGCACTGCTCTTTCTGGGCTGTCTGTTGATTCCGGTGATACAGCCGGCGGGCGTCTATCTGAAGGCGAGGGCACAGGTTTCTGTGACACCGCAGGATACGGAACTTACCTTTGATGACGATGGCATCCACGTGACATTGGGAGACCAGCGGGAGTTTATACGCTGGAACAAAGTCAGGGGTGTCAGAAAAGAAGGCAGCATCATCGTGATCTATACGGATGCCAGTCATGGCTATATGCTGACGAAGAGAGTCCTGGGCAGGGAGAGAGATACATTTTATCAGCAGGTGAAAGCCTGTATCAATACTTAATTGAGTGAAAGAGGGCAGTACGCAGTGCGGGCTGCCCCTTGCTTTCAACAGGAAAGACGAAACAGTGAGGATAGATCTGCATGAGACGGTTGCTGAAGAACATGTGGCAGTCTTTGAAAATCAAACATAAGATTAGGCTCTACACGGATATTGTGCTCATCATTATCCTGCTGTCGATTTTTTTGGCTGCCTGGGCCATTAAATCCTCCTTGTTGGATTTTTCTGTGATTCTGAAAGACAATTCCCTGGTAAGCGATTTCGTACAGTGCATGGAGAAAGAAGCTGCCCTGTTTGAAAACTATGCCAAGACAGGGAAGGAGGACGTCTATGAGGACTTGGAGGGCGCGGTCAGGATCACGGCGCAGAAGGTGGCGGGACTGCCTTATGATTATCAAGAAACGGGGGCACAGCGGTATGCCAAGACCTGGTCGATCCTGAATATGTACAGAGTTTATTGTGACAGAAGGGACGGACTTCTTGCGATGGAGGACAAGATATCGGATGATATCTCTTCCCTGTACGAAGTCTATGAGATACAGAGTTATCTGCTCAGTTATTCCAATCAGTTGATGAGGATGACTTTGGAGGACGGTGTCAGCGCCTATGCCAAAAAGGTGAAGACGATCATATTTATTCCGGTAATATTGATTATCATAGAGTTGGTCTTCTTCCTGTGTATCCGTAAGATGTCAGAACTGATGAAAAGCTCCATTGTGGAACCGGTAATGGACTTGGCGGAGGCTTCCCGCAAAATTGCAGAGAATGATTTTTTTATAGAGGATGTAAACCTGCAGAGTCAGGATGAGATGGGGGAACTGGTACATGCATTTAATAAGATGAAGTATGCTACCGGGGAATATATCATGGCTTTGGAGGAAAAACGAAAGGCCCTCGATCTCTATCATGCGGAAGAAGTGGAAAAGCTGGAGATGGCGCGCAGATTAGATGCCATGGAACTGGATCTTTTGAAGAACCAGATCAATCCGCATTTTCTGTTTAATACCCTGAATGTGATCGGCGGCATGGCGGATCTGGAAGGGGCGCAGACTACGGAGGCTATGATACAGGCGCTCAGTTCCCTGTTTCGCTATAATTTAAAGACACCGGAGGAGAAGGTATCCCTGGCCAGGGAACTGAAAGTAATCAGGGACTATATGTTTATCCAGCAGAAGCGGTTTGGCAATAGGATCACCTATGCGATCGACTGCCAGACGGACGCAGAGTCTGTGGTGATACCGACCTTTACCTTTCAGCCGCTGGTGGAGAATGCCATTATCCATGGATTGTCCTGCAAGGAGGAAGGCGGTCATATCCTAATCCGGATCCGGGAAAAAAGGAACAGAATCTGTATCACTGTGGCCGACAACGGGATAGGAATGAGTCTTGCCAATCTGCAGACTCTAAGGAACGGACTGCGGCAGGATGAAACAGACAAAACAGGATATCAGAACATAGGCCTTTCTAATATATACAAGAGGATTCATGCGATGTATGCGGATGGGGAGATGAGGATTCACAGCAGGGATGGTGTTGGTACGATCATCAGTATACGCATACCCGATGAGAGGGGAATGGGAATTGGAGAATAAGAAATACCGCATTTTGATAGCAGATGACGAGCCGATTGAGAGAGCCGTGATCGGTAAGGCTGTACGGAATTATTTTGGTGATGAGGTGGAAGTGCTTGAGGCGGTAAACGGCCGGGAAGCGATTGAAATTTTTCGGCGTGAGAACTGTCAGATCGCAGTACTCGATATCTCCATGCCTGGAATTGATGGTTTGGAGGCGGCGGAGGAGATCCGCAAAGAGAGTGAATCGTGCAGTATTATCTTTCTGACGGCATATGATGAGTTTGATTATGCGAAACGGGCGATCAAGGTGCGCGCGCTGGATTATCTGTTAAAGCCCAGTACGAGAGAGGAACTGATCACGGTTCTTGAGGAAGCCATTCATCTGGCTGATCAGGAAGCTGCGGAAAGGGGACTGCCGGATATCTCGCAGGAAGACAAGGAAGATGAAAAGCCAGAGCCGATGAAGAACCAGCTCTTTACGGAATATATACGGGGTTATATAGAGACTCATTATATGGATGATATCAGTTTACAGGACGTGGCGGCCCAGCTGCATTATTCTGATGCCTATTTCTGCAGGTTTTTCAAGCAGAACTTTGATAAGAATTTCATTATGTACCTGTCGGAACTGCGCGTAGAGAAGGCCAAGGAACTGCTGGAAGATATGACCATCAATGTGAAGGATATCAGCAACAAAGTGGGATTTCGGGATTCCAGTTATTTTACGAAGGTCTTTAAACGGATCACGGGCGTAACGCCGAGTGAATACAGGTATGGTCTGCTGTAGAGGCGGCCGGCTGTTTGATAGGACGTTTATCGGGGAGTATGTCGATCGATATGGATGCGGGAAGCAGAAAAGGGAAAGGAAAGTGGATACTTGTCTGCGCTGTAGCGCTGGTGTTGTCTGCCACGGGATTTATCCTCCTTTATTTTCAGAGGGATAGGGAGACGGTGCCGGAGTATGTCTTTACTTATGCGGAGAATCAGACGCAGGATTATCCCACCACACTTGCCGGACTGCGGTTTGCGCAGCTGGTGGAGGAGCGGACGCAGGGAAGGATTCAGATTCAGGTGCGTCCGGAAGGAATCATGGGTTCGGAGACGGAAGTGATCAGACAGATGCAGTATGGCGGGATTGATTTTGCCAGAGTGTCGATTGCGCAGATGTCTGATTTTATCCCGGAGATGAATGTGCTGCAGCTGCCCTATCTCTATGAGGACTCTGCCCATATGTGGCGTGTTCTGGACGGGGAGATAGGCGACCGCTTTTTGCAGTATCCAAAGGAGTATGGACTGGTCGGACTATCCTGGTATGATGCGGGAGCAAGAAGCCTGTATTGTTCCACCAGGCCGATTCGGACGCTTGAGGATATGCAGGGTCTGCGCATCCGTGTACAGGAAGCGGAGATGATGTCTGAGATGATGAATGCGCTGGGTGCGGTGGCGGTGCAGATTCCTTACGACCAAGTGTATGCGGCTCTGGAACGCAAACAGGTGGACGGCGCGGAAAACAACTGGTCCTCCTATGAGACGATGCAGCATTATGAGGTGGCCGGGTATTATACGGTGGACGAGCACATCAGGATACCGGAAATGCAGATTTGTGCACAGCATACCTGGGAGCTTTTGACGGAGACAGACAGGGAGATTATTCTGGAATGTGCCAGGGAGTCAGCCCTGTATGAAAGACAGCTGTGGACGGAACATGAGAGAGCAGCCAGGGAACATGCGCTGCAGAGCCGGGTGGAAGAGATTTACCTTTCTGATGCGGAAAAGGAAAAGTTCCAGGCGGCGATGGATCCAATCTATCAGCAGTATTATGAAGAATTTGGTAAAGATATAGAAGAAATATTTGCCCAGGGCACAAAAGGACGGGAATGATATGAAGCTTAAGACAACAGAGGAAAAGAAACAACTATTATATACCTATCTGGCATTTATGCTAAACGGCATATTGGCTTTGTCTATTGGATCTTTATTGCCGTTTATCAGGGAGACCAGAGGACTGAACTATGCCTTTGCAGGGCTGCTTGTCAGCCTGCATTCTGTGGGGAATCTGTTCTCCAGCTTTGCATCGGGAACGCTGTCTGTGTTTATTGGCAGGAAGAGGAGCATCCTCCTGTTTAACGCCTGCTATGCGCTGTCCTACGTACTGATCATCTTTGGCGGGAATAACTATGTGCTGGCGGCGGCTTACCTGATGACGGGAATGGCGAGGGGAGCATCCAGTAACTTTGGCAACTATACAGTCAATAATCTGGCGCCTGGCAGAGCCGGCGTATTAAACGGGCTCCATGCCATGTTTTCCATCGGCGCATTCTCTTTTCCCATCATTCTGACGGTATTAACGAGAACAGATGCAGATAAATGGATTTATGCCTGCTATTTTATAGTGGCAATGGGAGTCTTAAGCTGGCTGTTGTATTTTATGATTCCAGATCCGGAGGCGCTTTCGGGTGCATCGGCAAAGGACGGTAATAAGAGCAAAGAGAATGGCTTGGGATTTTTCAGGGAACCGATTTTTTATCTGTGTACCTTTACCCTGTTCTTTTATCTGTGCGCAGAGCAGGGTGTGATCGGCTGGCTGATTACCTACTTTGAGGATACAGGACTTCTCAGTGCGGCATTGTCGCAGCTAATGGCCAGTGTGCTGTGGGTTATGATGCTGGCGGGGCGTCTCACGGCAGCATGGCTGTCGGAGAAGGTCAGGAAGGAGCGCCTTTTGCTGATTATGGCGATAGGGTTTGTCTGTTTCTTCTTTTGGCTGTTATTCTGCAGGGATACCGTGTTGATCGTGATCGGTATCATGGGCTTTGGTTATAGTATGGCGGGGATATATCCGACAACCGTGTCATTTTGCGGGGGATTGATACAAAAGTATGCTATGGCGTGGAGTTTCATCCTCACAACGGCAAGTTTTGGTTCTATCCTGATGCCGATGATCATTGGCCGGATTGCGGAAAGCGCAGGGATAGCTTATGGGATGAGTTCCATTGTGGTGGTAGTGGTGATTGACCTGCTGCTGATTCTGGGGTTGAATGTATATAAAAGGCGGAATCCCGGGTGAGAACAGTAACTTATAAGAAAAAGGAGGTTAGTATGAAGACAGAGAAAGATAACATCTGGAATTTTTATGAGAACATTGACGGAGAAGCCGCCGGAGAGGGCGTGGTGCGCCGGGTATTATCCTATACGGATGAACTGATGGTGGTGGAGAATCATTTTCAGAAAGGCGCAGTGGGAGCGCTCCATCATCATCCCCATACGCAGATTACCTATGTGGTCAGCGGGCAGTTTGAGTTTGAGATTGCCGGGGAGAAAAAGATTGTGAAAGCCGGGGACAGTATGTTAAAGCGGGATGGCATTGTGCATGGCTGTGTCTGTCTGGAGGAAGGCGTCCTGCTGGACGTGTTTGCCCCGATGAGAAAAGATTTTGTATAAAAAATTACAGGAAAAGGAGAGAGTGCTTTATGGAAATGACATTACGCTGGTATGGGAGTAAATCGGATTCTGTGACATTGCAGCAGATCAGGCAGATTCCGGGAGTGAAAGGGGTTATCACGACTCTGTATGAGACGGCGCCTGGCGATGAGTGGGAACTGGATCAGATCCGTGCGCTGAAAGCCGAGGTGGAGGAAGCGGGACTGCATATCGCAGGGATTGAGAGTGTGAATATCCATGATGCGATCAAGATTGGTTCTGCGGAGCGGGAACAGTATATTGACAATTATATCAAGACGCTGGAAAAACTCGGACAGGAAGATATCCATATGGTATGTTATAATTTCATGCCGGTGTTTGACTGGACAAGGACAGAACTTGCCAGAAAACGTCCCGATGGCTCCACGGTGCTTGCTTATCATCAGGAGACCGTTGATAATCTGGACCCGGAGAAAATGTTTGATTCCATCGCGGGGGATACCAACGGCTATGTGATGCCGGGCTGGGAGCCGGAGAGAATGGAGAAGATTAAAGAATTGTTCCGGCTGTATCAGGATGTGGATGAGGAGAAATTGTTTGCCAATCTGAAATACTTCCTGGAAGCGATCATGCCGGTGTGCGATAAATATGACATCAATATGGCAATCCATCCGGACGATCCGGCCTGGAGCGTGTTTGGTCTGCCGCGTATTATCACCAACCTGCCTAATATTCAGCGGATGATGAAGATGGTGGATAATAAGCATAACGGCGTTACTTTCTGCTCCGGCTCTTATGGTACCAATCCGGATAATGACCTGCCGGGGATGATTCGGGCGCTTGAGGGAAGAGTACATTTTGCCCATGTGCGGAATTTACAACACAATTATCCGGGTGATTTCGAGGAAGCAGCACATCTGTCCGCAGATGGAAGTTTTGATATGTATGAGATTATGAAGGCATTATATGATATCGGTTTTGACGGCCCGATCCGTCCCGATCATGGACGTATGATCTGGGGAGAAGTGGCGATGCCCGGCTATGGCCTCTATGACAGAGCGCTGGGCGCGACTTATTTAAACGGACTCTGGGAAGCGATTGAGAAGTCTAATAGATAGAGAGGAGAACAGGCAATGAAATTAAATAAAGAAGGCCTTCAGGAATGCGGGGCATGGGAGAGCGCCGGATATCATGTGCCGGCTTATGACAGGGAAGCCCTGACGGAGAACACCAGGCAGAAACCGGAGTGGATTCACTTCGGTGCAGGCAATATCTTCCGTGCTTTTCAGGCAAATCTGATGCAGCAGCTGATGGAAGAAGGCAAGAGCGAGACAGGGCTTATTGTGGCGGAAGGTTTCGACTATGAGATTATTGAGAAGATGTACCGCCCGCACGATGATTACAGTATCCTGGTCACCCTAAAGAGCAATGGGGAAGTGGAGAAGACCGTGATCGGCAGCATTGTGGAGTCCCTGATTCTGGACAGCGAGAACGATGCGGAATTTAACCGCTTGAAAGAGATTTTTGCGGCACCTTCCCTGCAGATGGCCAGTTTCACGATTACGGAGAAGGGTTACAGTCTGGTGGATGGCAGGGGCGAGATGCTTGCGGCCATCAAACAGGATATGGAAGCCGGGCCGGAGAAGCCGGGCAGTTATCTGGGCAAGGTCTGCGCTTTGGTGTATGAGCGGTACCAGAAAGGAAAACTGCCGCTTGCCCTGGTGAGTATGGACAACTGTTCCCATAACGGAGATAAGCTGAAAGCGGCGGTACTTGCTTTTGCAGAAGCCTGGACGAAGGCAGGAAAAGCGGAAGAAGGATTCCTGGACTATGTCAACGATTCGTCCAAACTTTCCTTCCCCTGGAGTATGATTGATAAGATCACACCCCGTCCCGACCCGAAGGTGGAAGCTATTCTGGAAGCGGATCAGATAGAAGGATTGGAAAAGGCTGTGACCAGTAAGAATACCTGGGTGGCGCCTTTCGTGAACGCGGAGGAGTGTCAGTATCTGGTAATTGAGGATGCGTTCCCTAACGGCAGACCGGCTTTGGAGGAAACGGGTGTTATTTTTACCGCCAGGGAGACCGTGGATAAAGTGGAGAAGATGAAGGTGTGTACCTGCCTGAATCCCCTGCACACCACACTGGCAGTATTTGGATGTCTGTTGGGTTATGAGTTGATTTCCGAGGAAATGAAGAATCCTGCGTTAAAACGGCTGGTGGAGCGAATCGGTTATCAAGAAGGGCTGCCGGTGGTAGTGAATCCGGGTATTTTGAGCCCTGAGAAATTTATCGATGAGGTATTGGGACTGCGCATTCCCAATCCGTTTATGCCGGATACGCCTCAGAGAATCGCTACAGACACTTCTCAGAAGCTGCCAATCCGCTTCGGAGAGACCATCAAGGCCTATCAGGCGGCGGATGAACTGTCTGTAGATGCTTTGGAGGGAATCCCCTTTGTATTTGCAGGCTGGCTGAGATACCTGATGGGCGTGGACGATAAGGGAAATGCCTTTACGCCGAGTCCCGATCCGTTATTGGAGACGCTGATGCCGATGTTAGCGGATGTGAAGCTGGGAGAGCCATGTGATGTGAAAGCGGTGATTACGCCAATCTTGAAACGGGCGGATATTTTCGGCGTGGATCTGACCCAGTCCGTATTGGGAGAGAAAGTAGTTACATTGTTTACGGAAATGATACAGGGGCCGGGAGCGATAGCGGCTCTGTTGGAGAAAAACTTCTAAGACTTTCGCAAGCAAATGGTGGACTGAGATGTTCATTAAGAGGAGTTAATGTTAGAAAGAGGCTGTGCAGGATTTTGAATCTTGCATGGCCTCTTTTGCTAACGTAATTCTCCCATATTCCGAAGCTAATTAACTTTTTTAAATACCATGTTGACACTTAGACAGAAAAAGGGATATAGTTAAATGATTACAAAACATAATCATCAGAAGGAGAGGGCATAAGGAGGAAGCATGAAGAATTTTTTGGATATATCGGACGCAGAATTAGAAGTGATGAAAATGCTGTGGGAACAGGAAGGCGGTATTAAGCAGTCCCAGCTATTGGCATTGTTTGAAGCGAACGGTAAAAAGTGGAAAAGGCAGACACTGAATACTTTTTTGTTAAGATTAGAAGCGAAGGGCATGGTGAATCGGGATAGCGGGATAGTAGAAACCACATGCAGCTACGAGGAATATAGATATATACAGATGAAGGCGGCGGTTGACTGCCTGTATGATGGACAGCTAAATGATTTTGTAGCTGCGTTTACGAAAAAGAACGTCATTACAAAAGAGGAAAAAGAGGAACTGATTCAGATTTTAGAAAACAGTTAGGGGAAAAGGGAATGGAATATTTACTTGTTATGTCACTTTCAGGTAGTACAATGACGGGCATGTATCTGCTCCTTAGGTGTCTGCTGGGAAACCGGGTCAGTGCGCGGCTGTATTATCTTATCATAAGGGGAGCAGTTTTGTTTTATCTGATTCCATTACCTTTTTTGAAAGGCTGGTACAGGAAGATAATCCGGGTTTCTTTACCGGCAAGACAGATAGAAAGGATATGGATACCTGTTGGATGGACCAATAATGTAATGCATGTTGGTTCAGAGGCGTATGTGAACAACTATGAGGCTGCCCAGACGATCGTGGCAGGGGTATGGCTGTTCATAGTCGGTATTCTGATGTTGGGATGGATTTTGAAGTATTTGCGTATCAGACGGCAGATTGATAAATATACAGGTACTGTGATGACGGAGGAACAAAAATCTTATTTAGAAGATTTGAAAAAGCAGTATGGGGTGAGAAGGCCTGTGATTCTATACCAGGGGCTGGATGGAGAGCAGACAATTACATTTGGCATCTGCAGACCGGTCATTATCTGTAACAGGGAAATAGGAAGCCGGGAGGCGGAGCTGCTTGTTCGCCATGAGATGGTACATATCAGACGAATGGATGTCTTGTGGAAGCTGCTCGTGCTGCTTGTGGTGATGCTGCATTGGTGGAATCCGATTGCCCGGAAGCTTCGGCGTGAGTTTGAACGGATCTGTGAATATTCCTGCGATGAAATAGTGATGCAGGCAAAATCGAGAGAAGAGGTAAAAGAATATCTGTGCCTGCTGATCAGTGAAGCGAGTGGAACGGGTACCGTTTTTATGGGGTGGCAGAATGGCTTTGCCGATGATGTGGAAGACATAAAAGAAAGGATGTTGAATTTATTAAAAGTAAAGAAATGGAATCGTTATGTGGCAGGGATATTGGTGACGGCGCTGGCTTTTTGTAATTCTATGACTGTATTTGCGTACAGGGATACGTTTTCTCGGAGAATGGCGGAAAATATACTACAGGAGGAAGTAGCGCAATCGCTCCGGAGTGATCCTGTATGTTTCACGCCTGACGGGATAGATAATGGTTTTAGTGCACTGCAGGATATAAAAATTCTATATGAGAAACAGTTTACGGATACAGAGGGGAATATCTATCCATATTCCTATAGAGAGTTAGTGATGGACTACAGAGGCTGCAGTCATGAATTTGAGTCCGGAACAGCGACAAATCATACAGAAAAGCCGGATGGAGACTGTGAAGTAAAAGAGTACCATGCATTAAGATGCAGTAAGTGCGGCCATGTGGACAAAGAGGAAGGGATTGGTGTGCATATATATGATGTGTGTCCACATTAAAGATGAGAAAAGCGGAAATAAAATAAAGCTGTGTAATAAGGGGATATCTTATAGACAAGGAATATGGGAACTTATTGACAAATGCAATATAAAAGTATACGATGTAGGAGATTACACGTTGTAATCAACCGCATCGTTTTAATATACCTAAATTCTTTTACAGGATTGAAGGAGTGTTTGGGGATTATGCAAGATGCAAATGAAATGCTGTGTGAGATATTTTACAGTATTCTACGTCAAACCAATTCCATTTTAGGTAAAGGAAAGTAAAGATGAAAAGCTATGTAAAGCAAATACTCCGTACTCCGGTACAGACCTTGTTTATTATTTTGCTTGTTATGATCGTGACGGTTATGCTTACGGTGGGCGGCAATCTTTGGGTCATCAGCGGCAGGCTCTCGCAGGCTTATGGGGACGATTTTATCACGATCGGGACGATCACCCAG
Source organism: uncultured bacterium (assembly GCA_947243845.1). Classification (GTDB taxonomy): domain Bacteria; phylum Bacillota; class Clostridia; order Lachnospirales; family Lachnospiraceae; genus UBA3282. Next base: position 24,285 of record CAMXIF010000029.1, on the reverse strand, counting down.
AAGCCCGATACCATGCGGGAAAGTACAAAGTGGGATGCTGAGAAAGAAGATTACCAGATACGCAGAACTTCGGTATATAACCGATATGCCGCGGTGGAGGATCTGGCGTTCCCGGAAGTGGAATATATTGAGGAACCGGAAAAGAGGGTGTATTGGGGATCTTATACGCCTGAGTATGTACATGCATATGACATGATGATGTCTCCTGTTGACGATTTTGTAATCGTGGCGGAGTTTTCTCCCGTGGAAGACTGTATTCCGAATGAATCGGTAAAGATCAAAATTACGAAGATTTTGGGAGATGACAAAACGCTGGAAGGTTCTGTTGTATGGTTCTGCGATCATTTTAACAGGTATCCTGAAGAGTTAAAGGCTGACAAAACTTATGTGGCAGAGGTTTCCATGGCGCCTTGGACGCATGGAAGCAGATGGGAAGAGGGCGGAGATTCAAATAAAACTTTGGAGTATAGACCCAACAGGGTCACGCCATCATTGTACACGCCGGAGGGAAAGGAAATAGAAGATTTGCTGAAGATGCAAGACGTCTATGAGGTGACGGGAGGATTTTATGAAACAGAGGCCGGGGAGCGTTTGCTGGCAATCTCGAACGTGGCGGCAGTATACAACGACACTCAACCTGTGGTGGGAACAAATAGTACGGATCTTTTGCTGCCCTTTTATGAGGGGAGCGCCTGGGTATGTGAGGGACGTTATCCCACGCAGGAGGAGTATACCATGGGAAGCTGTGTATGCTTAATACCCAAGGACTTTGCGGATAACAACGGCTTGTCAGTGGGGGATCAGGTTATGACGCGGCTCTATTATACCTGTACTGCTGATGAAGTGGATGAAAATTATATAATTTCAGAATATGGTGGAAGTTTTGCGTTCTCGTTTTTAGGGGGTGATGGAAATCTGCTTTCGCCTTTTGAGGAGAAAACTTATACCATAGTCGGCCTCTATGATTATATGCAGACGGTGACAGGAATCGGGAGAGAGGAACTGATTGTACCGCTTAATTCCGTAGAGAACAAGACGGAAAATTATGTGCGGTTTGGTGCGATGACAGATGAAAATACCTCTTTTCAGATTGAAAATGGAACCATCGCAGATTTCCTGGAAGCCAGTGCGAAGCATGGTGTGGACAACCTAATCTATACCTTTTATGACAGGGGATATTCGGTGTTGATGGAGGGTATCCAAAATCTGATAAACATGTCGGCAGCACTCCTGGTCATGGGGATGATTGCCACAGTGATATTGACCTTGCAGATTTCCCATATTTATATCACAAAGCGAAAGAGGAGACTCTCTATCGAACGGCTGCTGGGCATGACGGGGAAGCAGTGCAGGAATATCAGTCTGGCGGGTATTCTGATCCTTCTGCTCCTGGGGACAATTCCCGGCGTGGCGGTGGGGATGGCGGTTTCGGAACAGGTAAACATCGAGGACATGGGACAGGAGGATTTTAGTCGGAAGTACAGCAATATAGGACTGACAGCAAAGACGGAAGTCGATTTATCCGGGCAGAATCAGGGAAATCTTGCCGTCTCTTGTATGATGGGCGGATTGGTACTGGTGTTTGGCATCGGGATTTCCGGCGTAAAGGTGAGGAATATTCTGAAAGAAGAGCCGCTGTATCTGGTGGACGATGGGATGTAGATATCTTGGAACTGGGTTGTGTGCACCTGAGGGTGGTGGGGCAGATCGATGACTCTGATCCGCTGGAATCCATGGAGTATCCGGATATGCTGATGCCTTTTCAGACAGCTTGGGATGCGTTTGAGGCACAACAGATTGACTCTACGGCGGAGGCGGTCTCCTTCTATGTGAGAGACCCGCTTGCCCTCAACGCTTTTAAAGAAGAGATGGGACAGATTGGGGAACTGGGTCTCATGGAGGTCTATAGGGGAGAGGGTGCCAAATTTTCCTATAAGGGAACCGCCCTATATGTACAGGATGGCATCTTTATCACTATGGCGGGCAGATTAAAAACAGCAATCCGTATTCTGACGGTCTTTTTGCTGCCTATGGGGATACTGGTCTTTATCGTGGGCTATGTGATCAGCCACCTGCTGGCAAACGGCAGAGTGAAAGAGTTCGCCCTGTTCCGGTCGCTGGGAGTGGGAGCGCCCTTCGCGGTGTGGGTATTCTGGTGCGAACAGTTTGTCCTTGTATTTGCGGGAAATGTGCTGGGGTGTCTTATGGCCCTGCTTTTGCTGGCAAAGGAGAAGCCGTTGGAACTTCTAGCATTGGAATGAGAATGTATGGAGAAATGGGAAAGACATTTATAAACAAAGAACCATAAAGATATATTGACAAATGTGAATAGATAAGTATACGATGTAGGAAATTACGGGATGTAATCAACTGCATCGTTTTTATTACATCTATATTCTTTTACATGATTGAAAGCGTGTTTGGGAATTTATGCAAGATGCAAAAGAAACGCTGTGTGAGATATTTTACAGTATTCTGCGTCAAACCAATTCCATTAGAGATAAAGGAAAATAAAGATGAAAAGCTATGTAAAGCAAATACTCCGCACTCCGGTACAGACCTTGTTTATTATTCTGCTTGTTATGATCGTGACGGCGATGCTTGTGGTGGGTGGCAATCTCTGGACTGCCAGCAATAGACTTTCGAAGGCCTATGAGGATGATTTTATCACCATCGGTACAGTTAGCCAGAAATCCGACAGTGTGCAGGAAAGCAGAGTATGGGATGCCAAGAAGGAGGAGTATCAGATTCGATATGAGTCTATTTATGACAGATATGTTATGCAGGAGGAAATTAATTTTCCGGAGGCAGAGTATCTTGTGGAACCGGAGAAGCGAGTATACTGGGGATCTTATGCACCAGAATATCTGCATGCATCTGCGGAGGGGGGATTTGATCCAGTAGCGACTATCGCGGAATTCTCACCAATGGAAAGTGGGATTCTTTCGCCATCGAAACGGATTAAAATTACCAGAGTATTGGGAAGTGATAAGAGGCTGGAAGGAACTGTTTCGTGGCTGTGTGATCACACAAACCGGTACCCGGTCGAATTATTGGAAGAGAAAACCTATATTGCGATGATTAAATGGAGTACGGTTGATACGCATGGGAAGGAATGGGAGGAGAAAGGATATCTCAGTCATTTGGAGTACAATCCGGTTCCTATTGAAACTACATTATATACGCCAGAGGGAGAGAGAATTGAGGATTCCCTAAAGATGCAGAATGTCTATGAAGTAACGGAAGGATTTTACGAAACAGAAATTGGGCGAAGGTATTTAGAGGTTGCGGATATGGATTATATCATTAAAGAGTCGCAGCCTGTTGTTGGGACGAACAGTACGAATCTTTTGCCAGCTTTTTATGATGGGACTGCCTGGCTGTATGAGGGACGTTACCCCACATCGGAAGAATATGAGCAGGGGAGCACGGTATGCCTTGTGCCGAAAGAGTTTGCTGATAATAATAATCTGTCTGTGGGCGACCAGGTTATCACGAGGCTCTATTTTACGGATGCCAATGAAACACCTGACTCGGTATGGCCAAGGCCGGTAGGAAGGTATGCTGATTTTGGGATACTTGATCTGGATGGAAATCCTCTAAGGATATTTGAGGAAAAGAATTATTTGATCATTGGAATCTATGATGTAGCGCCTGTGATGGCGGACGATATCGCATCGGATGAACTAATCGTGCCGCTCAATTCCATACATAAAAAGATGGAAAACATTGTGGAGTATGGTCCAATGACGGATACAAACACTTCCTTTCAGATTAAAAACGGAAGCATACCGGATTTTCTCGAGATTATCACAAAGTATGATATGGACAATCTGGTTTTTACTTTTCATGACAGAGGATATTCAGTTCTGATGGAGGGGATTCGGAATCTAAAAAATATGTCGGCCGCATTGCTGATTATGGGACTGATTGCTGCAGTCATGCTGACCTTACAGATATCCCATATTTATGTCACAAAACAGAAAAAGAGACTGGCTGTCGAACGACTGCTTGGCATGACAAAGAAGTGGTGCCGGAATGTCAGTTTGGCGGGTATTCTGCTCCTTCTGCCTCTGGGAACGGTTTCCGGCGTGAAGGCAGGCATAGAGATTTCCGGTCATGTAAATATGGAAGATATGGCACGGGAGAATTTTGATAGGATGTATAGCAATATTGGTATATCTGGGGAACAGGAGGCTGATTTATTGAGCCAGGGTGTGGGAGATGTAGCACTTTCCTGTGTGATGGGAGGCCTGGTAATCGCACTGGGCATGACGCTTTCTGGAGTTAAGCTACGAAAGATATTAAGAGGAGAACCAATGTATCTGATGGAGGACAGCATGGTAGAGAAGTAAAATCTGGAGTCATCAATTCACAGAAGGAGAAGAAACCTTGCATCACTATATTTTAAAGAGTATTCAACGTCAAAAAAGTAAAAGCCTTCTGGTAATTCTGGTAAATTGTACATTAGCTGTCCTGCTAAATCTGTATTTTGGACTGATCGGCAGTTATCAGGCGCAACTTTACGATCTGGCGGCAAACACATCTATTAAGTGTATCATTACCAATTCGGACGGTTCGAGGGACAGAGTAATCTCTATCAGCAGTGATACAATCCGTGACCTGCAAAATTCGGAGCAGATTAGAGATTTGGACTGCGCTGTTATCTTGGAGGCGGGATTTGGTAAATTTAAAAGAGAAGAATGGGATCAGCACCTGAATCTGCTCGCAAGGGCGGTAAATAACAGGGACAGCGCAGCATTACCGGATGGGCTGGAGGTGCAGTATATGAAAGGATGGGATGAGGCGCTTTTTACCGGGAACAAGCGTGTGTGTATCGTAAAAAAGTCTGATATGGAACAACAGGGATTTGACTTTGGAGATGACATCACACTTACGATATATTATTTTTATTATGATGATAAAGAATTTCTGATGGATCTAAGAGAACTGGATTCTGTGAAATTAGAAATTGTAGGACAGATTGATGATTCTGACATAGTAGCATCGCAGAAATATCCCAATATTCTGCTGCCGTTTCAGACAGCGTGGGATCTGTTTGAAGAGAATCATGTGGATTTTACGGCTGACGAGGTATCTTTTTATGTGAAGGATCCACTTGCACTTAATGCTTTTAAGCAGGAGATGCGGGAGGCCGGGCTTGTAGAAATCGCGAAAGGATATGGCAGACCGTCTTTCAAGGGAACCGCTCTCTATGTACAGGATGGCATCTTTATCACCATGGCGGGCAGATTGAAAACAGCGATCCGTATTCTGACAGTCTTTTTACTGCCTATGGGGATACTGGTCTTTATCGTGGGCTATGTGATCAGTCACCTGCTGGCAAACGGCAGAGTGAAAGAGTTCGCTCTGTTCCGGTCGCTGGGTGTGGGAGCGCCTTTCGCGGTGTGGGTATTCTGGTGCGAACAGTTTGTCCTTGTATTTGCGGGAAATGTGCTGGGGTGTCTTATGGCCCTGCTTGTGGGTCAGCAGGGGATTCAGGAGATCATGGCGGTATGCGGAGCAGCTTTTGGTGGTTACATGCTGGGAACAACTGTGGCTCTGCTTTTGCTGGCAAAGGAGAAGCCGTTGGAACTTTTGGCATCGGAGTAGGCTGTAGGGGGAAGGCAACAGTATCGCAAATCAGAAGAAGATATTGGAAGACTGTGTGGAAAAGAACGGTTACGCAGAACTGTCTTGTATTGATGGGCAATATGATGAAGTGAAATTTAAAGATTATGTTGGGCATTATTGTAGTGTTGCTTCACTTACTCAATATGATAGAGATAATCTTATTAAATTGCATCTTTATCAACTTGCAGTATGCGATTATTATTCTCAATATTTCAATGCGGATGTTCATAAAAAAGATGAGTATTTGTTACAGGCACGATTTGCAACTAAAGTGTTGCAAAAAATATTTAAATACTACTCATAGAAATTAAGATTTAAATTTTTTGTGAAGATAAACTATGAAAAATGGAATATTGATTACCTTTAGGTAGCGATTATCTTAACAGACAATCAGCTACTTTTTTATTTCAGCAACCACGAACACAGCACAGAAAAAATAAGGTTATGGAAGATGACGCATAATAAGCTTCGCAAATTGATTTCATAAAAATAAAGTAAGAGAGCGCAAAGGCAGACTGGACTTGCCGATTGTCAGCGGAAGGCACCTGAGATAAGAAATTCATAGAGAACAGGGAACTTCAGAACGGGAGCCGACAGCATAACAGGCAACAAAATAGGACTAAGCGGGGGCGGGGAAATTGAATGGAAATACGATAGAAATATGAGCATGATTATAGTATGATTCAATTGAAACATCAAAATCGGGAGGTATGTGATGATAGGAATATATTTTAGCGGTACAGGGAATACAAAGTTTTGTGTGGATAAATTTTTAGCAGAATATGACAATAGCAAAAATACATTTTCCATTGAAGATAAATGTACCTTAGACAAAATTAAAAATAATCATGAGATTGTGATAGGGTATCCGGTACAATATAGCAACATCCCTAGAATATTGCGTGATTATGTCATGGCAAATCAATATATTTGGAAAGGGAAAAAGGTTTTTATTATTGCAACAATGGGACTTTTCAGCGGTGACGGCGCAGGAATATTAGCACGACTGTTAAACAGCTATGGTGCGGTTATATACGGTGGTTTACATCTAAAAATGCCAGATAGTATTGGTGATGTAAAGGTGTTAAAACGTAGTCCCGAAAAGAATAAAGAATTGATAATGAAAGCAGAAGAAAAAATACATAAAGCAGTACATTCCATAAAAAGCGGAAAACCACCACAGGAGGGATTGGGGATAGGCTATCATTTGGCAGGATTATTCGGACAGAGATTATATTTTGGGTGGAAAACGAAAAGATATACAGATAAACTAAAAATCGACCGCGCAAAATGTATCGGCTGCGGTTTATGCAAAAGTTTGTGTCCTATGGGTAATATTTTAATAAAAAGTGGATTTGCTGTTTCAAGTGATAAGTGTACGATGTGTTATCGTTGCATTAGTAAATGTCCGCAACAGGCGATTACATTATTAGGCAAAAGAGTCATAGACCAAAATGATATAAATAAATATATTTAATTTCCTAATTTGCCAACTATCTTTTAGGAAACCAAAGCAGAATAATTAGCACAGAGGCAGAGGGAGATACTTTTCTCAGAATAGGAATGTGAAGCATAAACAATGACGAATTGGAAGTACAGAGATTGTATTTATAAGAAAAAGAAAGCCCCATGGAGTGCAAAGGCTAACAAGCCTGAGCCCCATGGGATTCCTTCTTTTTTAAGAAGCAGAGACGGGAATCGCTGCTAACTGACAGCTTCTATACCCTTATGATTTAATCTGTGCCCTTGCTTCCTTACAAAGTTCCGTAATCTTATCAAAATTGCCGGCCGCAATATCAGCCTTCTTGCATACCCAGCTTCCGCCCACTGCGAAAATTGCCGGATTGGCAACGAACTCTGCAATGTTTTCCGTGTTCACGCCGCCGGTGGGAAGGAACTGCATATCCGTAAACGGTGCGGCCAGATTGGTGATGGCCTTTAAGCCGCCATAAACGTTGGCGGGGAAGAATTTGACTATCCGCAGTCCCAGGTTTCTTGCCATCATGATCTCTGTGGGGGTGACACAACCGGGTGTGACATCAATGTCATTTTTTACACACCATTTAACAATCTTCTTGTCAAATCCCGGAGAGACGATAAATTTGGCGCCTGCTTCCACGGCCTCTTTGGCCTGGTCGATATTTAGGACCGTACCAACGCCCACGATCATTTCCGGGCACTGTGCGGCCACATTGCGGATACTGTCTAAGGCCGCTGCCGTGCGCAACGTAATCTCCATCACATTGATACCGCCGGCCAAAAGCGCGTTTGCGGTGGGAACTGCGTCCTTGGCGTCCTCTATAACAACCACCGGCACAATAATAGATTCTTTCATGCTATCTGTAATTTTGCTCATTTTTTCCTCCTTCTGCGAAGCGCTTTACGCTCCTTATCCTAGCGCTGCACTCTTGCACCTGCGCCGCCCATGATGGCTTCCACTTCCTTGCGGCTTGCCATGGTGGTATCGCCGGGAGTCGTCATGGCCAGGGCGCCGTGTGCGGCACCGTAGTTGACGGCCAGTTCCGCATCCTGTGTGGTCATCAGACCGAAGACCAGGCCGGAAGCAAAGGAATCTCCGCCGCCTACGCGGTCCATGATCTCCAGATCCTTATAATCCTTTGCCTTATAAATCTCGCCGTCAGCCCAGCAGATGGCGCTCCAGTCGTTAACGGTAGCGGTTTTGACCTGACGAAGCGTAGTAGCCACAGCCTTAAAGTTGGGATAAGTCTGTGCCGCTTCATTGATCATCTTTTTATAACCGTCCAGATTGAGGGTCTTTAAGTCTTTGTCATTGCCTTCAATCTCGAAACCGAGGCAGGCGGTGAAGTCCTCTTCATTGCCGATCATCACATCCACGTATTTGGCAATCTCTTTGTTGACCTCCTGTGCCTTCGCCTGTCCGCCGATGGCGCTCCACATGGAGGGACGATAATTCAAATCATAAGATACGATGGTGCCGTATTTCTTGGCGGTCTTAATAGCGGCCAGTACCGTTTCACAGGACTGTTCGGACAAAGCAGCATAGATGCCGCCGGTGTGCAGCCATCTGACGCCCAGTTCACCAAAGATATACTCGAAATCAAAATCTTCCGGTGTCGCTTTGGAAATAGCGGTGTTGGCGCGGTCGGAACAGCCCACCGCACCACGGATGCCGAAGCCGCGCTCTGTAAAATTCAGGCCGTTACGGCAGACGCGTCCGATACCGTCCGTCTTCATCCACTTGATCAGGGAAGTGTCCACGCCGCCCTGGTTGATGAAATCCTCCATCAGCATACCCACTTCGTTGTCGGCAAAAGCTGTGATGACGGCGGTATTCATCTTAAAACATTTGTGCAGGCCGCGGATGACGTTGTATTCTCCGCCGCCTTCCCATGCCCTGAAGGATCTGGCTGTGCGGATCCGGCCCTCGCCGGGATCGAGCCGTAACATGACTTCGCCCAGGGACACGGCATCAAACTTACATTCTTTTTCCGGTTTCAAATTCAGATTCATATTATAATATCCTCCTGTTTATCAATATTGCTATTGACGGTTGTTGTTATAAGCAGGATGTTTCTGCCTGATAATGCTGTAGCATTTCAGCACTGTCTTACTCCTAGGGCTTTAAATCAAACCCAAAATAACGGATGGCATTGTTGTAGCAGATGCCTCTGACAATCTCACCGAGTGTCTCATAATCATCCGGATATTCCCCGTTTTCTACCCATGTACCCAGCAGATTACAGAGAATCCTGCGGAAGTAATCGTGTCTGGTGTAGGAGAGGAAGCTTCTGGAATCAGTCAGCATTCCCACAAAGCCGGAGAGATTCCCCAGATTGGCCAGGGAGATCATCTGATCCTGCATGCCTGTCTTATGGTCGTTGAACCACCATGCGGAGCCCTGCTGGATTTTGGCAACGGCCGTGGAGTTCTGGAAACAACCCAGGATGGTTCCGATAGCCTGGTTGTCGTTGGGATTAAGGCTGTAGAGGATTGTCCTGGGAAGTTCATCCGTGCAGGCGAGTGCATTTAAGTAATCAGCCATCTCGGAAGAAGGCGCATAGTTATTGATGCAGTCGTAACCGGTGTCCGGGCCCAGTTTATTGAACTGGAGAATGTTGTTATCTCGTTTACAGCCATAGTGGAGCTGCATAACCCAGCCGCGCTTCGCGTATTCCTTGCCTACAAAGAGCATGAACGCCGTCTTAAATTTCAGTTCTTCCTCACGGGTGACAGCATTTCCGCCCATGCGTTTGCTAAAGATTGCCTCCACTTCTTCTTTGGAGGCGGGTGCATACATCACATACTCTAAGGCGTGATCGGAGACGGAACATCCCATGGAAGCGAAGAAGTCCATGCGGATGGTCAATGCATGACGCAGATCTGCAAAGCTTTCAATCTTAACACCGGATACTTCGGATAATGTGGCAAGATATTCGGGGAATGTTACCTTTTCAATGTTCATGGCCTTGTCCGGACGCCATGCGGGAAGTACCTGCACATCGAAGGAAGCATCCTCTGCTATTTTCTGATGCCATTCCAGTGAATCCACCGGGTCATCGGTGGTGCAGATCAGGGTTACATTGGACTGTTTGATTAGATTGCGGACCGACATGGAAGGATCCGCCAGCTTTTCGTTACAGAGATTCCAGACTTCCTCTGCAGTCTTTTTGTTCAATACGCCATGGAAGCCGAAATATTTCTGTAGTTCCAGATGGGACCAGTGGAAGAGCGGATTGCCGATAGCCTTACCCAGACACTCGGCCCATTTGAAGAATTTCTCCTGATCGGATGCGTCACCGGTAATGTAACGTTCCTCCACACCGCAGGAACGCATAAAGCGCCATTTGTAGTGATCGCCCCCCAGCCAGACCTGCGTGATGTTCTCAAACCTGCGGTCCTCGTAGATTTCCCTGGGATTAATGTGGCAGTGATAATCCAGTATCGGTGTGTCTGCCGCAAAGTCAAAATAGAGCTTCTGTGCAGCATCGTTGGAGAGTAAAAAGTTTTGGTCCATAAATGGTTTCATGAGTAGACTCCTTTCTTGGTTTTTAAAATAGAGTGGTATCTCGTCTGATCAGTTTGCCGGAAAAAACGACTTTCTGGGGCATTTCTTCCCCGGCTAACACATGGAGCAGCGTGTGTACCAACTGGTGTGTGAGCACTTCCAGACAATTGTCTACGGAGGTAAGTGCCGGCGTACAGCAGGTGGTGAGAATGGAATTGTTATAGCCGATCACACTGATCTCTTCCGGAATGCGTAAGCCCTTTTGCTGTGCATATTTGATGCCGCCGGCGGCCAGTGCATCGTCCGAACCAATGATGCCGTGGAAGGTATGGCCATTTTCTGCCGCCCTTGTCACGAAATCAGAGATGGATTCGATACTGTCCGGTGTCCCGTCATAATAGAGGATATGCCGCATGGAGGGCGGGATGTTATTCTCGTCCAAGGCTTTCTGGAAACCGTTCAGCTTCCGGAGGCCGCTGTATGATTTGGAATTATACAAATACAGGATATCCGGGATACCGGAACGGATCATGGAAGAGGCAGCTTCGTGCATGGCGGCATAGTCATCGCATAGTGCGCTGTATACATGCGGGTGATCGTAGGATGCGTTTAAGAGCATGATCGGAATCTGATCCGCGGCCTCCCGTATATAGGCGTTATCCAGTTCGCTGGTGGCGATGAAATGCGAGCCTGCCAGGATGATGCTGTCCACCTTTTTAGAAAGGATCAGATGCAGGTAATCCTGGCGGACATCCTGATTAAAACCGGTACAGCAGAGCAGGGATTCATAGCCGTTGGCCTGTAGTTCCTGCTGTAGCAGATAGACAGCCCTGGCGGTGTACAGATCAGAAGAATCCGCACAAAGAAGCCCCACGGTCTTTGAGGAGCGCAGTCCCATGCCCCGTGCGTATGCGTTCGGTATATAGCCGTATTCTTCGATGATAGCCGTCACCTTCTGTCGGGTGACTGGACTGACATTGCCGCTGCCGTTGATGACACGGGAGACGGTGGCAGTCGATACACCGGCTTTTTGAGAAATATCGTAGATGGTCATGGCCATTTCTGTACCTGCCTCCTTTCTCCGCTTTATCCGAGGCCGCGAAGCAAATTTACTTTTATGAAAACGCTTACATGAAATTGAGATTATTATAGCGAAAACCACGGCAAAAAGCAATGCGGGAGCGGTGCCTTGCAGACAAAATATCAAAATCTTCCAACAATATCAAAAACTTACGGAAACACTGATAAAATAGGATTGAAACAGCCTTGCGGCGTATTGACTTATGAATAAAAATATGAAATTATAAGTAATATGAAACCGCTTACATTCTTTTAAGGAAAAGAAAGGAGATCTGCTGTCATGGAACTTTTAAACAGGCAAAAAACAGGCAAGGTGGAGAGGCCGGTTAAGGTCTTACAGTTTGGAGAAGGAAATTTTCTGCGGGCTTTTGTGGATTATATGATTGACATTGCCAATGAAAAGGGGGAATTTAATGGGGATGTTGTTTTGGTAAAACCCATTGAGTTCGGTTCACTGGAGCGTTTTCATGAGCAGGAATGCCAGTATACGGTACAGCTGCGGGGCATCGTGGATGGAAAAGCCCAGCGGATTAACCGGATTGTGACAAGTGTGTCAGATGCAGTGGATGCTTATGGGGAATATGAGAAATATGCCGCTTATGCAAGGTTGGATACCCTGCGATTCATCGTATCAAATACCACAGAGGCGGGGATTGTGTATGATGATACGGATCGGCTGGAATATATGCCGCCGAAGACCTATCCCGGTAAGTTGACCAAATTTTTATATGAGAGGTATCAGCATTTTAACGGAGCACAGGATAAAGGGCTGATTATGCTGCCGGTGGAACTGATCGATGATAACGGGATTCACCTGAAAGAGTGCGTTTTGAAATTGGCGGCATTGTGGAAACTGGAAGAAGGGTTTATCACATGGATCAATGAGGCATGTGTGTTCACATCTACATTGGTGGATAGGATCGTTACCGGGTATCCCAGGGATGAAGCGGAGGAATTGTGTAAAGAGTTTGGTTATCAGGATAATCTGATCGTGACAGGCGAACCCTTTGCCCTTTGGGTGATTGAGAGTGACAAGGATATCAGTGAAGAACTGCCCCTGCCTAAAGTGGGACTTCCGGTAATCTTTACGGATAATCAGAAACCCTACAAGCAGAGAAAAGTTCGTATCTTAAACGGCGCGCACACATCCTTTGTGCTGGCTTCCTATCTGTGCGGCAACGATATTGTGCTGCAGTCCATGCAGGATGAGCTGATTTTAAACTTTATCAAAGCCACAATCTTTGAGGAAGTGATTCCGACACTGACGCTTCCGAAACAGGAATTGGAAGAGTTTGCCCAGGCGGTGCTCACCAGATTTAACAACCCTTATGTGAAACATGCCCACCTGTCCATCTCCCTGAATTCCGTTTCCAAATGGCGGGCGCGGTGTATGCCCAGTTTCCTGGAGTATGTAGAGGAAAAGGATGCCCTCCCGGAACACCTTACGTTCTCCCTGGCGGCGCTTATGGCCTTCTATACCGGCACGGAGATTCGGGATAAGGCCCTGATCGGTCACCGTGGTGAAGAGGAGTATAATATTCTGGATGATGAGGCGGTACTTAACTTCTTTGCGGCTAACAGCAGTAAAGGGACAAAGGAATATGTGCATAATACGCTCGCCAATACAGAGTTCTGGGGACAGGATCTGAGTGCGGTCGCTGGCGTTGAAAATGCGATTGTCTCCTATTTGGAGGATATCCGAACACTTGGTATGCGCCGGGCAATAGAGAAGAATATGCAGTGATGCTTAATGGGTCAGAGCCGGGGATATGCCTCGATTGCAGGAAATCACCTTCAAGGTTTTCTCATTGCGTTGTGATTGCAGCAGGATGTTCCGGCATGGAGGGTTAGTGAAATGAAAAATTATATGCAGATTCATGAGAAAGATAATGTGGTGGTGGCAATCCGGGAGATTGCGGCGGGTGAGGCCATAGAGACAGGCGAAGCACAGGTGGCAGCGAAGGAAACAATTCCCGCCGGACACAAGATGGCACTATGCGATATCCCGTCAGGCGGTGATGTCATCAAATACGGCTGCCGTATCGGCCATGCCAAAGAGGAGATCAAAGCCGGACAGTGGGTACACACCCACAACCTTAAGACGGCGCTGGGAGAACTGCTTACTTATGAGTATGAGCCTGTGGAGACAAAAGAAAAGGAACTGCCGGACGCATCCTTTATGGGCTTTGTGCGTCCGGACGGGAAGGTGGGAGTTCGCAACGAGATCTGGATCATTCCCACGGTCGGCTGTGTCAACAATGTGGCCCAGGCCCTGGCGAAAGCGGCCAACAACAGATTGCAGGGTACCGCGGAGGAAGTGATTGCTTTCCCGCATCCTTACGGGTGTTCCCAGATGGGCGATGACCAGGAGCATACCAGGACAATTCTGGCAGATCTGATCAACCATCCCAATGCCGGCGGTGTATTGGTGCTTGGTTTAGGATGCGAGAACAGCAATATTGATGTCCTGAAACCATATATTGGTGAAGTGGATGAGAAACGGGTGAAGTTTTTAGTCTGTCAGGAGACAGAGGATGAGATGGAGGCCGGCGGACAGCTTCTGGATGAACTGATTGCCCGGGTATCTGCCTGCGAGCGGGAGCCTGTCAGCGTGTCGAAGCTTATCATTGGATTAAAATGCGGCGGGAGTGACGGCTTTTCCGGTATTACAGCCAATCCTCTGGTGGGGAAATTTTCCGATTTGCTGGTTAGCAGGAAGGGAACGGCAATCCTCACGGAAGTGCCGGAGATGTTCGGTGCGGAGACACTTTTGATGAACCGCTGTGAGAGCCGGGAAGTTTTCGAGCAGACTGTGAAGCTTGTTAATGATTTTAAACAGTATTTTATGGATCATGATCAGACTATTTATGAGAATCCTTCTCCGGGTAATAAAAAGGGCGGTATTTCTACCTTGGAAGATAAATCCCTGGGCTGTACCCAGAAGTCGGGAAGTGCCCCGGTAAGAGGCGTGCTCTCCTATGGACAACGGGTGGAAAAGACGGGGCTCAATCTGCTCAGTGCGCCCGGCAACGATTTGGTGGCCTCCACAGCATTGGCGGCCAGCGGCGCTCAAATCGTGTTGTTCACTACCGGACGTGGGACCCCCTTTGCTTCTCCGGTACCCACAGTCAAGATTTCCAGTAACAGCGCACTGGCCGGGAAAAAGAAAAACTGGATTGATTTTAATGCTGGTGTGCTGGTGGAGGACCGGGATCTTGACGAGACGGCACAGAACTTATTTGATTATGTGGTGGAGGTGGCCTCGGGAAAGAAAGTGTGCAGCGAGGAGGCAGGTTTCCATGATATGGCAATCTTTAAACAGGGGGTGACCCTTTAAAAGATTGAGCAAGTTCTATGGCGAGAGCCGTTTTGATAAAAGTTGAAAGTAAAAGTGACGATTAAGCAGATGTAGATAAAGGCGGCCACACAAAAATTGTCTGTGTGTCCGCCTTTGCTTTATGAACATATTAAATGATGAATGAAGGTTTTTGTCACGCTTTCTCTTCGTGGTAGACTTTCTCGGTATTCACACTCCAGATATTATCCTTGGAAGCGATACCGTTAACGATGTTCTTTACAGTCTCAAAAGAGGTTACCATGGAATGGTCGATGTTGTTGTAGCGGTGCTGGCCGTTTCGTCCCACACAGTAGAGATTGTCGAAGGATTTTAAATAGTCCACCAGCTTGTCCATATCCTTGTAGGTGTCAAAATACGCCGGATAGGCCTTTTTGACTCGCTCCACATGGGAATCCATCACGTCTTCGGGGGAGTCGATCAGACCCATGCCCACGATCTCGTCCACTGCAAATTTGGTGAAGTCCTCATCGGACATGTTCCAGTATTTATCTCCCTCAAAACAGAAATATTCCAGACCGATCCACACAGTATGCTCTAAATCCCTGATCATATAGGGGGACCAGTTGTTATAAATCTGGAAGCGGCCTAACTGGACGGTTCTATCATGCACGTATACCCAGCAGTCCGGCACAATGTTGCCGATGGTCTTTAACTTGGTCTTGTTTTTCAGGTTCAGTTTGGGCAGAAGTAATCCCACTGTCATATAGTCACGGTAGGGGAGGCCTGCGGCAATCTGGGCTTCAACCTCCGGCACATCGTTCATGCCGGACACCAGATCCTTGACGGGCATGGAAGAGATAAAGATATCGCCCTCCACGGTCACTTCATGACCTTCTGTCTCATAGGTCAGGGAGGTGATATGGTTATTTTCATCCTTATGCAGTTTCGTGGCCTTGCAGTGGCGCAGGATTGTGCCGCCCAGTTTCTCTATTTCCGCTGCCGTTACATCCCAGAGCTGACCGGGGCCAAGTTTGGGATAACTGAATTCCTCAATCAGGGAAGTCTCCACTTCTCTGTTCTTTTTATTGGGACTCATCTTGGCGAAGATATCTTTTAAGATGGCGATGATGGATAATCCCTTCACTCGCTGCGCGCCCCAGTCCGGGGCAATCTCGCTGGGATGGCGTCCCCAGAGATTCTCGGTGTAATGTTCAAAGAACATGGAATAGAGTTTCTTGCCAAAACGGTTGATATAGAAATCCTCCAGGGAATTTTCTTTCCGCTTATGGATCAGGCAGGCCAGATAGCTGAAGCCTACCTGCAGGGTGGTGAGAAGTCCCATGTTGATAAAGGTCTCCGGTTTTAAGGAGATTGGATAATCAAAGAACTTCCGTTTGAAATAAATGCGGGATACCCGGTTCCTGCGCAGCATCACCCGGTCTTCTTTTTCGGGATCCGGGCCGCCTGGGCTTAAGGTCATCTCACGGTGTAATACGATATCATCGTAAGTGGGGGCTCCCTGTCTTGGCAGCATCTGATCCCACCAGGCATTGACCTCCGGTACTTTGGAAAAGAAGCGATGGCCGCCCATATCCATACGGTTGCCCTTATAGTTTACGGTCTTAGAGATGCCGCCCATGGCGTCTGATTCCTCTAAAACGATGACTTCGTAATCTTTGCTCTGTTTTAATAATTCGTAAGCGGCGGTGAGTCCTGCAGGCCCCGCGCCGATCACATATACTTTTTTCATGGAATACCCCTTGTTTAATATGCATATAAGCCAAAAGGAATGTGCCTGCGCTTATATCCAAAGATAATAAACAGTTTACCATATTTGGGAAGGGATGTACAGTGCGGTGCCTTAAAAAGATCACACGGATGGTCTATGTAAAATGGCCCAAATGTGGTATACTACAACTATTATGACGAAGAAATGCCTGTTTATACACTGTTTCAGGGTGAAAGTCTGGATCAGACAATAGGCGCAGCATATAAAGAGGAGTCGTTATGGCAGCTGTCATGGGTTTGATTTTCTGGCTGGGCATTATCCCGTTTTGTATCGGGCTGATACCGGCGAACTTTACAGCACCGGACAAAAGGAGTCCGGGGTTCATTTTGTTGGCGGGATATTTTGTGATGTGGGCGATTTATGGGTTGTTCACGATCCCGGCGGTTTTGTGGGTGCAGTATAATAATTTCCGGAAAGCCTCCGTCTGGTTTGTGGCGGCCGCAATCTTATGTGCGGTCTGCGGCATTCTTCTATGGTATCGGAATTACAAAAAGGGAAATCCGGATCTGGTGTTTGGCCGGAAAAGAAATGACGGTAATGTCACTTTTATAGAGCGGATCAGGACAATGGCCTGGGAGGAGCGCATTGAGTGGCTGCTTTTTCTGGTCATTCTGGGATTTCAGCTTTATCAGGCGGTGGTTTGTACATCCTTTGACGGCGATGATGCCTATTATGTGACCGAATCACTGATTGCTCAGGAAGCGGGGGTAATGTATCGGATTCTGCCTTACAAGGGCGGCTCCACGGGGCTGGATGTGCGGCATGCGCTGGCAGTGTTTCCCATGTGGGTGGCCTTTGTAGCGGTTGGGAGCGGGCTTCATGCAACGATTGTGTCCCATCTGGTGATGCCCCTTCTATTGATACCATTGACCTATCTGTTATATTTTCAGATTGGAAAGATTTTGTTTGGTGACAAACGTGTCAGTTTACCGGCATTCATGATCGTGATGGGAGTGTTTCAGATTTTTGGGAATGTGTCTATTTATACAAATGAGACTTTTTTCCTGACACGTACCTGGCAGGGCAAGTCGGTGGCGGGGAGTCTGGTGATTCCGGCTTTTTTCTGGCTGCTTCTTCTGATTTATGATGGAAAAAAGAGGGACAAGCGGGCGGATATGGGCTTGTGGCTTCTATTGGTGTGTGTCAATATGACGGCGGGAATCTGCAGTTCGATCGCAGTATTTCTGGTGTCTATTCTTCTGGCATTAACGGCCTTTGTGCTGATGATCGTGGAGCGGGACTTTAAGGTATTACTGAAGCTTGGAGCAGCGTGCATTCCTAATCTGATTTATATGGGAATCTATGTGGTGATGGCGTATAGCTATTTATGGCGATAGCGGCGGATCGGCACACCCTTTTGCTGATTTCGGGTGGCTGCGAAGCAGATCTCGCAAAGTTAATTTGCGGAGCAGATTTACCTTTTTATAGTATTAGGAAATTTTCCGCTTATCCGAGGCTGCGAAGCAGATCTCGCAAATTTACCTTTTTATGGTGGTAGGAAATTTTCCGCTTATTCGAGGCTGCGAAGCAGATCTCGCAAAGTTAATTTGCGGAGCAAATTTACTTTTTTTATTAGGAGAGTGGTAACATGTGGGGCATTTTTTTAGAAAGTGTTGTCATCTTTAAGAATTATATGGGGTTTCACCAGTATAAGTTTCTGGCGGGGCTGTATCTGCTTGCCCTTCTCTATCTGTGGTTTGCGGAGAAGGATAAGCACAGGCGGGCAATTTTTGTTTATGCGCCTACCTTACTTCTGGCGGCCTTTTTCTGCCCGCTGTTTCGTAAGATATTTGTGAGGATCATGGAGGATTCAGAGACATATTATCGATTGTTGTGGCTTTTGCAGATGAGTCTTGTGACAGCCTATGGTTTTATCAAACTGATGGGAAAACACCGGAGGATCGGTCTGGTCATCCTGTGTGCGGCTATCGTGGCGGGCGGGGATTATGTCTATGACAGTATCAATATCTCCAAGGCACAAAACGCTTACCATCTGCCCCAGGAAGTGGTTGATATCGCGGAGATGATAGAGCCGCAGGAGGGGCGTATCACAGTGTTGATGCCGGGGGAACTGTTGCAGTATGTGCGGCAGTACAGCACAGATATCGAGCTGCCCTACGGCAGGGAAATGATGATCGAAAGATGGGATTATTATGACGCCATGTATGAGGCGATGGAAAAGGCAGAAGTGATAGATACGCCTTATTTTGTAGAACTTGCCAGGGGGTATCCCTGTGCTTATGTGATCCTGAATCAGGATCGTCAGGTCAAAGAGCCGCTGACTGATTATGGATATGAAGTATTCGGACAGGTGGGGATTTATGTGATATACAAGGATATGACATTGTAAACGACTGCGAAGTGAGGATTGCTATGCTGTTTAATTCTTATATATTTGTTTTCATATTTTTCCCATTATGTCTGTTGGGTTATTATGGCCTGCTGCATGGACAAAGGCCGCAGGCCGCTAAGTTATTTCTGACATTTATGTCATTTTGGTTTTACGGATATTTTAATCTGTCCTATCTGCTGATCATGGTGGGCAGCATTGCCTTCAATTATATCTTTCACCTGCTGTTGTCAAAGAAGCCGGATAAAAAGCTGATATTCCTGGCGGTGGCCGGTAATCTGGGTATTTTGTTC
The DNA here is from genome assembly GCA_947243845.1 of uncultured bacterium. GTDB lineage: Bacteria > Bacillota > Clostridia > Lachnospirales > Lachnospiraceae > UBA3282. The sequence continues at coordinate 4,854 of CAMXIF010000029.1, read as the reverse complement.
TATTTCAAATATTTTGATTTCTTCCTGTCTACGGTCAATACGGTGTTTCAGTCTTCTTTTGCCCTGCGGGGGATTCTGCTTCCATTGGGGATCAGTTTCTTTACCTTCCAGCAGATTTCCTTTGTGGTGGATACCTACCGGGGAGAAGTACAAAATTGCAGTCTGATAGACTATGCTCTGTTCGTATCCTTTTTTCCGCAGTTGATTGCCGGGCCGATCGTCAATCATGGCGAGATGCTGCCGCAGTTTCGGAAAGCGGGGCAGGATGAGGTCAGGTGGGAACAGATTGCGGAAGGGTTCGGTCTCTTTATTCTGGGAATGGCCAAAAAGGTGCTGATTGCGGATACCTTTGGCGCCGGGGCAGATTACGGCTATGATAACATAGCGTTTTTGGGGCGTATGGATGCGGTGCTGGTGATCGTATTTTACGCTTTGCAGCTGTACTTTGATTTCAGCGGTTACTGTGATATGGCAAGGGGCATTGGCAAGATGCTTGGCATTGAGATTCCGGTGAATTTTGATTCTCCCTACAAAGCCACTAATATTGTGGAGTTTTGGAAGCGCTGGCATATCACTCTGAACCGATTCTTTACCAAGTATGTTTATATTCCGCTGGGCGGCAACCGGAAAGGGGCGGCCAGGATGTATCTGAATCTGATGATCGTCTTTTTGCTGAGCGGCCTGTGGCATGGGGCAGGGTGGAATTATCTTGTCTGGGGCGCCATGCACGGCGTACTGTATGTAGTGACGCGATTCTGGCAGAGAATGATTGGCGGCAGGGGTGCTCTGCAGAAGCAGTGCGGCAGACGAGATTCTAAGGAAGAAAATGCGGGAAATGACAGTAGCGTCATAAATAATATAGTAGAGAGAACTTCATTAGGGTGCAGGATACGTGCAAGTATAATGACACTATTGTCACAAGTCCTCCTCTTTGCTTATGTGAGCATTGCCTGGGTATATTTTCGGGCGCAGGACATTGCTCAGGCCAACAGCCTGCTGGCGGCGGCTATAAAGGGTAACCTGCAGAAAATCTCCCTGGATCTGGCAGAGTGTTTCCGGCTGGACGAATTCTGGTATGTCATCAAAATCCTTCATTTGGACAACATGGCTTACAGCAGATATATCCTGATGGCAGGAATCCTGGCGGCAGGGCTTTATCTGTCTATGGCGGGTCCCAATGCGGCGCAGAGGATGGAACGGTCTCGATTTCGGGCAGGTTCCGTATTTGTCCTGGCGGTGTTGATGGTGTGGAGTATTCTTTCCTTTTCCGGGGTGAGTACTTTCTTGTATTTTAATTTCTAGGGGAACAAAACTATGAACAAATATAAGAAATGGATTATGGCCATAGTACTGGCGGTTATCACAGCGCTCCTGCTGGAGGCGGCGGTGGTGGTCTATGTGGATCCCTTTTTTCAATATCATGCGCCGCTTGCGGATTTTCCCTACCTGGTGGATAATCAGATCAATCAGAATCCGGGGATGGCAACTCATATGGCGTATGACAGTGTGATCTTGGGCTCTTCCATGACGGTGAATTTTAATACGGACTGGTTTGAGGAATTGATGGGTCTTGACACCATTAAGTTAAATTACAGCGGTGCATATCCGAAGGATCAGGCCAATATCATGGAACGGATTTTTCACAGTGACAATCAGGTGGATACGGTGTTTCTTGGGATCGATGTGATGACCTGTACCGGCGGCGTGGATGAGACGAAATATCCCATTCCGGACTATCTGTATGATGATGTCCTCTGGAATGATGCCGCATATCTCTGGAATAAGGACGTATTCCTGAATTATATCCTTCGTCCTCTGGCGGATCCCGACAAGACAGATCTGGCCACCGTGTATCAGAGTTGGTGGACAGATGAGTATTATAATATCCAGTGGGTGATGCACAATTATGAGAAGCCCGATCAGATAGCGGAGGAGACGGCGGCGGACGCTTATCTTGCCAGTGTGGAGGCGAACCTTTCTCAGAATATCTGTCCTTATATTGAACAGAATCCGGATACTATGTTTTATGTGTTCTTTCCGCCCTACAGTATCCTTTACTGGAATGATGTGATCAAAGAGAATCATCTGCAGGCGACCATGGCGGAGTATCAGTATATTGCGGACAGGATGCTTGCCTATGACAATGTGCGGGTGTTCTATTTCCCGGACAGGGAAAAGATTGTGACGGATTTAAATAACTATGCCGATTATACGCATTATCACCGGGATATTAATCGCTATATGACGGAATGCTTTGCGGACGGCACTTGCGAGATTGCAGATTCTGCGGAGATGGCGGCGGCGCTTGTGCGGACCGAGGCTATGATTGAGAGATTTGATTTTGAAGCGTTGTTTTCGGTGGAATGGTAAAAGGGTTCCGGTTATTGCCGAAACCCTTTTGTTTATGATCTATTCTTCTTTGGCCGGGAAAATACATTCCGCAAATCTTCTTGCCAGAAGCTCCCTTCCGGCATCATTAAAGTGGATGTAATCCGTCATATAATCCAGATAATTGTCCTCGTTCACCGATCCGTAGAAATTATCGATAAAGGAGATGCCGCAGTCGGTGGCGGCGTCCCGTTCCTTTTGCAGATAGTGGCTGATCGTGCCGTTACCCAGATCTACCCGGTCGCCGTTCTCGAAGTTGCCCTCCTCGTTGATCATATGGCAGAAGGTATGGGACATCAGCACGATACGAATGTGAGGATAGGCTTCCTGGATTGCCGCGACTCCTGTGCGAAGTGCGCCGGTGTAAGTGACCGGATTGAAAGGCTCGTTCGGATCATCGCAGGGCCTTTTGTTGATATAGTCACTGGCATCATACATGATGCAGATGATATCTACGGTGTTCATATCCAGATTTGAAAGCATTTCCGTGGTAATGGGGAAATTCTCATCGCTGCTGTAAGCAGCGGCAGTCTTCATCAGTTGAAAATCACCGTGAGCCAGACTGGTAGCTACATAGAGGAAGGAAAAGGCATCCATGATATCTCCTTCTTGAAAGGTTGCAGATGCCGGCGCCATGGTGGTGCCTGTGAAGGAACCATTATAGACTGTCGCGCCTGTCTTTTGGGCAATCTGTTCTGCCAGCCCGTTTTCTCCCTGATCCAGGGAAAAGGGATCATCGCCCAGACAGAGAATCGTGGTCACGCCATCGTTCTCATGGCCTTCCAGTTTGTCGGGCGCCAGAGGTATGATAAAATCAAGGACCTCCACATCAAATTCCGTGGTCTGCTGATTGGGATCATATTCTATTTGTTCTCCTTTGTTCCACTGGTAAAGCCGAAAAGCCGAAAAACCGATGACCAGCACGATGGCAGCCAGCAGGATGAGATGTATATTCATGGAAAAAGGTTTTCTTTTTACAGGGGCGTCCTGCTCTTCCTCGGTATCCAGGTTGATTGTCTGTTTTGTCTCTTTATCTTGTTTCATGATTTGTTTTCTTACCTTTCCTGTATTTCTTCAAAGCATAACTCATTGTACTATGAATCTCTTGAAAAATCCATGCCTTCTGTTTATTTATTCATTAGATTTTTCTTAATTTTTCAGAAAAAAAGAGTGTATCTTGAAATCCTTGGATTTGCAGATACACTCTTCTTCGTGGTGTCCGGAGCTTGTCAGCTCATTGACAGGACGTTTTCCATCGAGGGCTGGTCTATCGTAGAATAAGTGATAATTGTTGTCGGCAACACCTGATTGTGCAGTTCTTTGTACCACTTGCTGTATTTATACATACGATATGTAGTACTCAGTCCCTTTAACTGTTCATCGTCAGCACAGCTGTTGCTGAACAGAGTTCTGGCGCCTTCGTCCATGGACACATAATCCATGTAGGTCAGCTTTAACTCTGTGATCGATTCCCGGCATTTGGGACAGGTCTGCTTGTGACCATTTAACATATAGACTCGATGGCAACGCTTACAATAGTGCATGTACATCATGAAAAATTCCCCTTTTCTCATTAAAATGTTGAAATTGTAATGTTGCACTTATATTGTGTCAGCTGCTGGGGACAAAGTCAAGCGGATTTTACCATAATATGGCATATTGAGCGGTGTTAAATATCGCGCACAAAGGCGGGGAAGAAGACTGTTGACGATTCTTGTAGAAAATGCATTATGTAAATCTTGCCAAATTATCACAGAAGAAAGATGAGTGTCAAAAAATCTTGATAAAATGACCCTTTTGTGCTATAATCTTATAAAATTATTTTTGGAGAAAGGTTTACATAAGATGCAAAACAAAAAACAAGGCGGAAATAGACCTAAAAACGTGAAAAATAAAAGACCGGTCAGATTTGAAGATTTATTGGAAGATGATCGTTTTGATGACGAGGATGTGGATAGTGTGACAGATGACACCCTGCAGTTTTTGAGTCTGGATGACGAAATGATTGCGTCCTATCAGGAGACTCATGGGGCACCAAAAGCGTCAAAAGTAAGCCGCAGTACAACAAAAGCATCGAAGGGGAGCCATGATACAGCAAAGGCGTCAAGGACAGGCGGTGGCACAGCCAAGACATCAGGAACGAGCCGCAACACAAAATCCTCCAGGGCAGATTATGCCGCTGTGAAGTCTTCCGGAACCGGTTCATCGAAAAAGTCATCTAAGAATGTCCGGTATGCAAAAGATTATGATGTGTACGAAGATGAAGTGTACGATGAGGATGAGAGGTATTACGAAGACGAAAGGTACGAGGACGAGGCGTACTACGAAGACGAAAGGTACGAAGACGAAGAGGATTACGGGGACGAGGCGTACTACGAAGATGATAGGTACGAGGACGAAGAGGACTACGAGGACGAGGCGTACTACGAAGATGATAGGTACGAGGACGAAGAGGACTACGAGGAC
>CAMXIF010000028.1 GCA_947243845.1 uncultured bacterium | reverse complement strand
CTATTGCTTTTTCAGAAAGCGAAGCAAAAGCTATTTTCTTTGCCTGTCAAGCCTTACAATATCACCGTGACTTGCCTTTTGAGCAGGAAACCATATCTGTCCTGAAAAAATTTTTGAATTGTCTGCCATTAGATGTACAAAGCAGTATCACACAGATGCAGAACAAAGTAGTATTTTGGATTCCAGACAGACATTGCGATTCGCCATTGTTGAAGTCAATGTTTCTGATGGTCATAAACCATCATGCCGCAACAATACGGTATTCGTCAACATATTCTGAAAGTACACATACAATTATCCCTATCGGCTTATATGCAATGAATGGGCTTTGGTATTGTCCCGCCTATTGTACAACCGCAGAACAAATCAAGGTGTTCCGGGTTGACCGTATCCAAGAAATCATAGAGGAAAAATCCTATCCCAAAAGGAAATACCCTATACCTGCATCTATCCAAGAATATCTAGAAAAGTCTGATGTTAAAAATGATTGCCACATAAAAATACAACTGACAAATATAGGCGTTAAGCACTGTGACAGTGAATGTTTACTTGCAGGTGGATTAAAAACGTTTCCAACAGGCGGCGGGATAATCGACATGGAAATAAACCATGACGCTTTGGAATGGGTTGCCAATTACCTATTGCCGTTTGGGATAAACGCAACCGTGTTAGAACCGGTGGAACTAATAGAGTTAATGCAGCAAAAAATATACGAGTTACAGAGGCATTATTGCAAACCTTGCTGATTCAAGTAAAATTTGGGAGAAAGCGCCACTGCTTGCAAAAGTTTGTTTTAACAATTTTATTTGAGGAATCTGGCGTTTAACATGAACTCGTCTCTGACGGTCTGGATAGTCGGGACGGACATAAGCTATGATTGTTTACGACAGGAAAATGTGCTATACTTGTTATCGGCAAATCGAAGTTTTAGAGGATATTTGTTCTGGAGGATATTTCTTTTGAAGAAAATAGCAATTACAATTATAAAGTTTATAGGATTCTTTCTAGGGTGGGCAATATTATCTTCTATATTACCGTTATCATCTTCGGAAAATCCGGCTATATGGAGATTGTGGGCAGAAATTATGCCACTATTGGCAATAATATTTTTTACCCTCATCTTTTGGTTGGTTGAAAAGAAAAATATGAAATTACACTTGTTCGATAATCCAATTAAGGGAACAGCAGTGGGAGTAATTACAGGGGTTGTATGGCTGGCAATTCCTGTTTTGATAATGTACATAGCAAAGATTATTAACTTTGCCGGAACTAATTCGATTACTCTATTTCCTATTTAGGCGTTAGCAGTATTTTTAAATGCAATTATGCAGGAACTTCTTGTCCGTGGTTATCTGTACCAAATGCTCAAGCAAAAGCATAATATAGTAGCGGCTACGATCGTTACTACAGCGCTTTTTACGGCATTGCATGGCGGGGCATTTGAAGTAGGAATTATTCCTGTATTAAATGTGCTTACTATGAGTTTGCTGATGACAGCGGTTCTTGAATATAGCGGTTCTATTGTAGCTCCTACTATTATGCACTTTTTATGGAATGGAATCGGCGCATTAGTTTTGGGCGGCGTGTCACTTGCTGATGACTATCCAAACATACTTATTACAACATTTACTGGAAATGAGATTTTATCTGGCGGGGTGTGTAAAATTGAAGGAAGCATTCTTGTTCTGTTCGTCAATGTGACTTTGATTGTCCTTTTTATGTTCTTAAAAAATAAGCACAGAACAAAGTATACTTTGTGCCGCTGTTAAAGGAGACAAACCAGGCACATTAGCCGTAACAGAACCGTTCGCAGGATGTGATTTGGAAAATCAGCAGGCAATGGCTGTTGACAAAGGCAATTATTGGTTGAATATTCAAGAGATAATCCATTCGCCCGCTGCATGCGTGATGCCAAATTAAAGAAATATACGAAGGAACAAGTGCGGTTTAGAGAATGGTTATTTCCTCATATATGGGTATAAAATAAATACTGAAGTTAACTACAGGAACACCGGAGAATGATGATTGATACACTGTCATTTTCCGGTGTCCTTTTGTTATAGTGTACTTGCTGCTTTTCATAAAATTTAGGGAAACCGTCAGAGGAGAAAGTTTATGCAACAAACTGCTAACTCTCCTACACCCGATACCCAGATACGAATAAAAAACCTTTCCATGGATAAAAGTCTTTCTATAGATAAAATGAAGCTGACTGTTACCAACATCTACCCCGTCTTTCAGAAAAAATCAGAACAGGAAACCCGGCAGGAAATCGGGTCAATGCTCTATCATATCTTCAAAAAATATGCCGATGTATGACGCATTATATGCCAGACAGTCCATCGAAAAAAAGGACAGCATATCTGTAGAGAGTCAGCTTGAATACTGCAGATACGAAACTCACGGGGAGGCCTGTATTGAATATACGGACAAAGGATTTTCGGGCAAGGACACCAACCGTCCCGGCTTTGAAACTATGATGAATGATATTCGGACAGGGAAAATCAAACGGGTTATCGTCTACAAACTAGACCGTATCAGCCGTTCCATTCTGGACTTTGCAAACATGATGGAGATATTCCAGAAATACCAGGTGGAGTTTGTTTCTTCCACAGAAAAATTTGACACATCCACGCCGATTGGCAGGGCTATGTTAAGTATCTGTATCGTGTTCGCCCAACTGGAACGGGAAACGATACAGAAACGTGTAACGGACGCTTATTATGCAAGGTGCAGGCGCGGCTTCTACATGGGCGGGCGTATCCCCTACGGCTACCGTCTGACAAACACGGTCATTGACAATATCCGCACTTCCATGTACGAGGAAGTCCCTGAAGAAAGTGAACAACTAAAGCTGATATATTCCATGTATACGAACACGGACAATTCCCTCGGAGATATTGTGCGGTACTTGAATGAACACCAGATTAAAAATCTGCGCGGCGCAAACTGGAATACCGCCCGTATCAGTGAAATGCTCCGCAATCCCGTGTATGTGCAAGCCGATATTGATGTGTACCAGTTTTTCCAAAGTCAAGGTACAAACATCTATAATCCGGCAAGTGATTTTACGGGTTATAATGCCTGCTATCTCTACAAGGGCACGGTTTCCACTTCAAGAAGGCAGAGTGACCTGTCCGGCAAAGAAATCGTACTTGCACCGCATAAGGGCTTTATTCCCTCCAAAACATGGTTAGCCTGCCGACAACGGAGCCTGAATAACCGGCAGTGTACAAAGACCTGTAAGCCCAAAAACTCATGGCTTGCAGGTAAGGTAAAATGCGGCAAATGCGGTTATGCGCTGACAATCCGCAAGGCAGAGACAAAGTGGGAACGCTACTTTGTTTGCAGCCAGTCGGGAAGCCGTGGAGGAGGCTGCACAGGGGCAGGCTGTACGGTTTATGCGGATGTTTTGGAAAAATATATGCTTGCCGCGATCAAAGATAGGCTGTCGGAGTTTCAGAAGCTTTCCTGCATATCTGACACAGTGGAAAAAGGAATGCCAGCATTTCCCCCAAAGAACTTAACCCCCAAAATCCGTCTGACACAGATTGGGGAAGAAATCGAAGAACTTCTCTCCAAAGTGTCCGGGGCAAGCGGCGTTTTGATGAAATACATAGACGAAAAAATATCAGAACTGGACGCAGAGCGGAAAGCCTTGCAGGAAGAAATCGTTACAGCAAACGGCACCGATACAGAGGGCAGATTAAAGCAGATAACCAACCATGTAAAAATATGGGAAACGCTCTCTTTCGAGGATAGACAGGCGGTAGTCGATGCGCTCATCAAGGTCATTCGGATTGCAGACGGAAACATTGAAATCATTTGGAACATTTAATGAGATATTTTTACTTCAATCCTCCCGTTTCGGTGAAGCGCTCCGCATTGTGCAGGATCGTCTTAACTCCAAGAATTTCTACGCCTTTAACCCGGGATTTGACTGTTGCGAGTAAAATGTAAAACAAACGCTGAAATAAGAAACTGATATAAAAAGGGTGATTCTTTGCTGCGATTATATGGCATGGAATCACCCACTTTGCTTTAACACTTTATTTTCAAGCAAACACCGAAAACTACTCAAAAATCTCCTCTTCCTCTAAATTTCCATTTTCATCATAATAAGACCATTTCCCGGATTCTTTACCATTTACGTAGTCTCCTTCTGCAGCGATCTTCCCATTTTCATGATAATCAATCCAGTGACCGTTTTCTAAGCCATCTTCATATAATCCTGTTGATGCGACATTTCCGTTTTGGTAATACTCCGTAAACAGCCCTTCTCTAATCCACTTCGTTCCATCTTCTGACATCCTGCGTGAATACCTGAAATGGATTTCTCCTGTTTCATATGGAATTTCAGCTATATATAAAACTTTCTCTTTTTCCATGTGTTTCTCCCAAGCACTTCTCTATTTACATTTTAAGTTCGTTACCAGCTCCCGCAGTTTTCCAATCTCAACCGGCCTGGAATAATAATATCCCTGGAACCAAGTCGCCTGGTATAACCGCAGATAATCCTGCAATTCTTCTGTCTCTACACCTTCTAAACAAGTGCTCATACCGCAGCTGTTGGCAAATTCTACAATAGATTTTACCATGGCCTGTTTCTTAACATCCTCAGTAATCCCCCGGATAAAACTCATATCCAGCTTAATTTCATCCAGTGGGACATATAGTACAATTCCAGAAGAGGCGCTTCCGGTTCCATAATCATCCATCGCCATACGGATACCACATTTCTGAAAAAACTCCACTTCCCTCTTAATCACTTCCAAGGGCATGTCCCGGCAGCGTTCCGTCAATTCCAAACACAAATGACTGGCAGGAAAAGAGGTCTGCTCCAGAATGCGTATCACTTCCGCACGAAACTCTTCCCGATCCATCTGTCTCGCTGACACGTTAACGTTGAGCACAAACTCCGGCAGTATTTTCAATAATCCTACAGTCTCCTGCAGCGCCGTCTGCAGCACATAATTGCCAAGGTCATACATGGCAGGATCCGTCTCCATCCACTCGATAAATCGGCCGGGCGGTACGATTCCGTATGGCTCCCTACGCCATCTTACCAGCGCTTCCGCACCTACAATATTACCTGACCCGGCAGCAACAATAGGCTGGTACTCAACATAGAAGCCTTCACACCCCTCCCTGACTGACTGGTGAATTACCTTCATCAGTTCCAGATCCACATTATCGGAAGTGCGTACCTCGTCATTAAAAATAATCAGTTTTCCCTGATGTTCCGTCTCCGAATGCCCCAGCGCATAAGCCGCCTTGGAACTGAAAGAATCTGCATTACCATCATACTGCTCAATCAGAACCGCCCCTGCGCATATTTTCAATGAAATCCGTCTGTTATCTACCAGAATCCCCTCTGAAAGCCTGTCCCGGATCATCTGCTCAAAATGCAGCAGCTTCTCTCTGCCAGCATTTCGCAGGATAAATCCGAACTTTGGCCCATCAAGGCGGTAGACGGCACTGTTCTCATCCATCATATAAATGAACTGCTGCGCTGTTTCTTTCAGGATTTGATTTGTAAAATCGCTGCCATAAATAATATTCAGATTATTAAATCTTTCCAATTTAATCATCAGCACGGCAAAGGACTGCCGTTTCTCAAGTTCTATCTGAAGATCTGTAGAAAATCTAGCCTGCGAATACAAATCTGTCAGCGCATCGATCCTCGGCAGCACATTCTCGTTATGCATCAGAATAAGCAGATATTTTTCCGAATATTTCTCATCGGTCACAATATCTGTATGAAAACTGAACATATGATATTCTCCGGAAATGCCTTTCATCCGGACGCATAACTCTCTGTCCAGATTCCTGCCCTCTATCCTCTCCGGAATACCTTCTTCATACTCCCAAAGATCATCCGGATGAATCAGCATCCGCATAATCTCATAATGATCTGAAGCGTGCGTATCCGAAAGACCGAAATAGGCTTTCGCAGCCTCTGAAAACCATGCCATATTCTGACCCAGATGCAGAATATAGATATAAGTATCCTCCGCCAGCATATTTAGCGTATTTATCACGGAATCAATATAGCTTTCGCTTTCATGCCAAAACCCCTGATTTTTCATATGTATACCCCTATAATCTTCTAACACTAAACCTATAACATCATGCTACAATGAAATTTCAGGCAGGTCAAGGAAAAACAAGCGCTGTGTAATTCTTGCTGGAGCAGAGAAAGATTAATATGATATAATATCCATAAACATATACCATGATTGTTGAGGTAAAGAAATGAATACAAATAAGAAATTTTCCCAAACCACATCACTGACAGAAGGCTGTATCTGGCAGCAGATCATCGCCTTCGCCCTCCCGCTTTTTGTGGGCAATCTTTTTCAGCAGTTATATAATACTGCAGATTCCCTGATTGTGGGAAATTTTCTGGACAGCAATGCGCTGGCGGCAGTTTCCTCTTCCGGAAACCTGATTTTTCTTATGGTGGGATTCTTTCAGGGTATCTCTGTGGGCGCCGGCGTTGTAATCTCAAAATATTATGGCGCCAAGGATTATCAAGAAGTGAAAAAAGCAGTACATACCACAGTGGCTTTCGGCCTGGCTGCCGGTATTTTTCTGACCGTATTCGGAACGCTTATGACCTCCCGTATTCTCATATGGATGGGAACGCCTGCAGATGTGCTGCCGGAGTCCACCATCTATTTCAAAATTTATTTTATGGGCTCTTTGTCCTTCGTCATGTACAATGTTTTCGTAGGAATCCTGCAATCCATCGGTGACAGCCGCCATCCGCTTATCTATCTGGTGATATCGTCTGTCATCAATATCCTGCTGGATCTTTTGTTCGTGGCTGTATTGGGAATGGGCGTAGGCTCCGCCGCTGTGGCCACGATCCTATCGCAGTTCATCAGTGCCTTTTTATGTCTATACCGCCTCACCTGCAAGAGTCCTGATCAATACCGTGTCTATATAAGACAAATCCACTTCGATCTGCCGATGCTGCAGCAGATCATTGCCAACGGACTGCCTGCCGGATTTCAGAACTCCATCATTTCCCTGGCCAATGTGATCGTACAGTCAAACATCAATAAGTTCGGCAAGATGGCTGTTGCCGGAAGCGGCGCCTATTCCAAGATAGAAGGCTTCGGCTTTTTGCCCATCACCTGTTTTGCCATGGCGCTCACCACCTTTATCAGCCAGAATCTGGGCGCAAAACAATACGACCGGGCCAAAAAGGGAGCCCGGTTCGGTATTCTGTGTTCTGTTATCATGGCAGAACTTGTAGGTGTCTTTATTTACTTTACCATACCAACCCTTATTGCAGCTTTCAACCGCACTCCGGAGGTGATTGCCTATGGCACCACCCATGCCCGGATAACAACCCTTTTCTATTTCCTGCTCTCTTTCTCCCACTGCATTGCCGGTATCTTAAGGGGCGCCGGTAAGGCTGCCGTGCCTATGCTCACCATGCTATGTTTCTGGTGTATTGTCAGGGTAAGTTACATTACCATCATCGTACATTTCATACCCGTGATTAATGTAATCTTCTGGGCTTACCCGCTCACCTGGTCGTTAAGTTCCATTGTCTTTCTCATCTATTTTCTGAAAGCTGACTGGGTACATGGCTTTGAAAAATAAACAGGAACGTGAAAAACCAACTTTGAAAGTCTATCAGGAACCGTTCTCAAGCCATGGACTAAGGTACTGTTCTTCCACCGGCCAAGGAAAGACTGCTGGCGTGGCTCTGTATTCATTGGGACGACTGCTCGTGACCTGATAAGCAAATCGGTAAGATTTGCCCCGCTGATTTACATATTCCGCCGAAATAAGTATACCGGGCCAATTTCTTTCCACAAGATCTTTCTTATAAAAATAATTACTGTTGACCCATTCCCCCTCTTCATCATACACAAAAACTTGAATTGTATCGTTATCTTCATAATCATCCCAATTGCTAAACGATGCAAAATATAATCTGCTATCCTCAACTTCTTTTAAAATCCAACAAAGATCTTCCGGATAAGGCAGTCTTGGTGCATCTGCACCTGTGTACTCAAATGCATCTGACAACACATAGTCACTGTCAGCATAGGTAATCCCATCGCCAGAGGCCCGCACTGCAAAATAATAATATCCGTTATCCCAGAATTCACTGGCCAAATGCAGATTAAAAAAGTCGCCAACCCCATCACCCCGCATGGATCTTTCAGCTCCCCATTCACTCTTATCAAGATCAGGAGGCGTTGGTGTATCGCAGCGATATAATCTCCAGTCGTATTGCACTTCATCACCTACACCGGAATCAGGCACATTCCTCCACAATGCAATACCTGTGTCTGCATCCCAATGAGGTTCTTTTGGTGGAGGCAGTACTATCAAATCTGCATTCCCTAACTGTACCGTTTCTTCTATAGCAGCCTGCCTCAGCACAACACCACCCATAAGAATAAACAGAAGAAACACCACAACAACACACACAATATTTCTGCGTGTGCTGGTAAATGCACGTTCCACCTGCCGGACAGATTGATACCGTTTATTGGGATCAAGATTGGTACACTTTGCCAGAATTTTTTTATATCGTTTCCTCCAGGCTTTTCCATCCAAAATCTGTTCCAGGGTAACACCCAGCGCATAGATATCTGTCCGTTCATCTGTCTGGGAAAATCCATACTGTTCCGGCGGCGCATATCCACGAGTACCAAGCCTTACCGTGTCCTGCTCTTTTTCTTCCTTCGGCATACGAGCCGCATCAAAATCAATCAGACGAATATGCCCATCTTTTGCAAGAAGGCAATTGGAGGGTTTGATATCCCGATGAATGATCCCTCGCGCATGCAGCAGTTCCAGAACTGAACAAAGTTCACTGACAATATTTAGAAACTGTTTTTCGGATAACGTCCCACCACCAAGCGATTTCCCTTCTATATATTCTTCGATAACAGTTGTGGAATCATCAGACAAAATCACTTCATACAACTTGGGCAGATAAGGATGTATAAGTTCCTTTAATTCTTTATAAACAGGATGCTGTCCCTTTAATTTTTTTCGAATATAAAGCTTCTCTCCATCCTGCTCTTGTATCAGATGTACTGTGCTTTTATCACTCTGTTTTAGTATTTTTATCTCTTTGTACTCCATATTCCCTTTTGTTCCTTCCCCCCCTGATACTGCCTGACATAATTATATCAAATAAGCCCCTGTGCTACAATCACAACTCCCAACGCTGATATACCCGTATAATATCATAACCACAGTTGCTGTAATCCCCCGCTTGCGTCACCGGCTTACAATAATTTCCTGAGCAAAGGCATTTTCTTCAATAGGCAGGTCACGAAACCTCCGATAAGCATGCTGATCACGCACCATCCAAAAGATGTAACCATCGATGGAATCCATCTTTCCATAAAGGATTCGTACTGTTGATACAATACCAATTTAATATAATGATCGAGAAGATAAATACCAAAGGTAAGCGATCCCAGAAAGCAGACCGCCCTTGCTATCTTTCCGGTCGATAATACCGGATATTTGATTACAACAACGTATTTCATAAACACAAATGCATCTATTGCCAGCAGATAGTCAAACAGAGAAATAAAACTCTCACTCTCCACCCCTCCCCAGTAACTGCAAAGGCAAGACAGAGAAATCCCTGCAAAGGCCATTGCGGTAAGAATTGTCCACTGCCTTTTAGAGAGTGACCCCATATCTAATACATGGTCTAAATAATATCCTTCCAGAGGATAAAAGAAAGCCGGAAAAGTAGCAATCGCAACCGAAAACTCACCTGCCAAGACAATTTCATCATTGCCTGTCATCTGTAAAAAGAGATTACATACAGGCAATAACGTACATACCAGAAAATGCAGAACAAGCAGCGTATAAAAGTCCTGACGACTCATCTGCTTCGCAATCTTTTGTATGACTGGAAGCAGCAAAAGGAAGCCAAGATACGCATAGAGATACCAATATGCTCCTGTCTCTTCCAGTTCTCCGGCAAGCACTCCATATATAAAACGCTTTACTGAGAATGCATGCTCTCTTCCCTGTATGATTGCATATAAATGGCACTCCAAATACATTCCCAGTTCAAACAGAAGTATTACAGAACAGATTCTACTGATTCTTTTCTTTAACACTGTAAAAATATCTTCCTGTCTATCGAGCAACAGCGCACCGGAAACCATAAAAAAGAGCGGCACATTGATTTTGGTGAGAGCAGATAAGATCATATAGATCACCTGCTTGATTCCAGAAGAATTCATAAACAGAGTAAACCCTTTTAGATGATTAAAAATCACCAAAAAACAGGCTATGCATCTTATCCATTCATAATAGACTGTTTTACCGCCGCTTTGCCCTGACGGTTTTATCTTCCCGTATTCCATGTTTTCCCTACTATCCAGAACAGAATATATTGTTCCAAAACAGTATTTTACAGCATATTTTGGCACTTTTGGTCTACTGACAGGCGACATTTCTCGAAGAAAACATGACTTTTGTCTCTAATCTTGTCACCCCGTACATAATTATGTATAATGAACGCAGACTCAGAAGTCTGTGTTTACAGCTTCTGGGATATGGTATCATGGAGGAATCATGGTATGGAACTGAAATCAACAGATGAATTAACCCACGAGATTAAAGCTGTTACAAACATTGAAGATTATCTGACGAAAAATAGAAAAAGCATGATTGTGACCAGTCTGTCTGAGCATCTGAATCTGCTTTTGACACAAAAAAAGATCAGAAAAGCTGACGTTATCCGCCACTCTCAGCTTGGCCGGGCTTATGTATATAAAATATTCGCCGGCGAAAAAATCCCCACAAGAGACAAGCTGATCGCTTTGGCCTTTGGTCTGGGCCTTTCCGATCTTGAAACTCAAAAAATGCTGAAATTGTCCGGTAATCGAGAGTTATATGCAAGGGATGAACGGGACGCCCTGATTCTCTTTGCCCTTCAGCGGAATAAAACCGTTTTTGAAATCAATGAACTGCTGACCGATCACAATCTTGCTATTCTCAATACCTCAAGAGAATAATCCTCTCAGACTGCAGATGCAATAATCTGCATATCGCCCTGTAGTTCCACCATGCCATATCCACAGGGCAGGATAAAGTGGTCACCTTTTTGTATCATCTGCCCATTGAGCAGGCCTTCTCCCTCTATCACACTCATGATCAGGAAAGGATATTCCTGTTCAAACGAAATATTCTCCGTCACCTCCAATTTCCACACTTTATAATAATCACAGGAGATCAACAGGTTCATCCGGTTCTTTGGCAATTCTCCTGCTTCCATAACGCTCTCCTTTGCTGGCTTGGCCGGCACCGTGATCACATCGATACTCTGCGCCACATGGAGTTGTCTTGGCTTTCCATCAGTAAGTCTGTCATAATCATAAACACGATAGGTAATATCACTGTTCTGTTGTGTCTCCAGCAGCATAATGCCACCCTTGATTGCGTGGACAGTTCCCGGATCAATCTGGACAAAGTCACCTTTTTTAATCGGAAGCTCCCGAATGAACTCACTCCATCTGCCCTGACAGATCATATCATCCAGTTCCTGCTTGTCTTTCGCATGATGCCCGATCACCAATGCAGAATCTTCCTCGCACTCCAGGATATACCAGCATTCGGTCTTACCAAAAGAACCATTCTCATGCATCTTCGCATAGGCATCATCCGGATGCACCTGAATACTGAGATCCGATTTCGCATCAATAATCTTGGTCAACAGAGGGAAGCGGTCATACCCCGTCTCGCCAAACAGTTCCGGATGCTGATCCCATAGTTTTGACAAAGTACATCCCGCGTATATCCCCTCTTTCACTGTACAATCTCCATTTGGATGGGCGCTGACTGCCCAGCACTCTCCTGTATTGTCTCCCGGAATCTGGTAGGGCCATTCGCTTCCCAGCCGGCTGCCTCCCCAGATCATCTGTTTAAATACCGGATTTAAGAATAAAATAGGTCTTTCCTTTTCATTGATCGATAACATTGCGCCATTTGTCTCCATTACTTTTTGATACCAGTAAGCCGAATCCTTCACAATTCGCTTCTGGGTGTTAAAATCTACATAGACAATACCAAACCGCTCGGTATATCCCTTATTCCATTCAAAATTATCGAGAAAGGTCCACAGAAAATACCCTCTTACATCCACTCCGTCATCACTGACCTTCTGCAGCGCCGAAAGATAGGCATCCAAAAAAGTGATTCGATTGGGGTCGTGCACTCTCCCGTCTTTCGAAACGATATCATGACAGGACATACCGTTTTCCGTGATATAAAGAGGCAGTTGATATCTCTCATAAAGGAACTTCACGCCCCAGTAGAGACACTGTGGTGTCACCGGCCACCCCGCCGCCGTCTTGGGAAACCCAGCAGTCCTGTCCACAAATTCCGGTTCACCGTCCTTCCCTGCACGGATTATGTACCCATTATAGATATTCTGTCCCATAAAATCCAAGGGCTGTGAAATCAGCCTCATATCTTCTTCGGTTATGGCCGGCAGATAGTCTTTGAACTTGACCATCCCCTCCTCCGGATATTTCCCCAAAAATACCGGATCCGAAAACCATGCCACATTCCAGGTCCAGTTGTCCATCGGGTTATGGAACGAAAACAGCACCTGTCTGGCCGCCTCGATATCCTCCGGACTATCACTTGCCGGATATGCCATACCGCAGGTTGGTGCATAGCCCACCTGAATGGGACGGGAAGCATATTTGCGCAGATTGATGACTGCCTGTCCATGCGCCCGCAACGCGTTATGCGCAATCTGGAAAGTTTCTTCATAGCTCAATTTTTTACCCGGCGCATTGACACCATGCAAATGGCCAAGCCCAACAAAACACTGCGGTTCATTCAATGTGATAAAATATTCACAAACATCTGAGAAATTCTCGGCTATCACTTTCGCATACTCTCCAAACCAGCCGATAATATCCTCGTTAAGCCAGCCGCCCCTGTCCTGCAATACCTGCGGCAGTTCCCAGTGATACATGGTCAGGTACGGGGTAATCCCGTTTCTCTTCATCTCCTGAATCATATCCCGATACAGCGCTACCGCCTTTTCATTGACCGCACCTGTCCCTTCCGGCATCAGTCTTGCCCAGTTGACAGAGAAACGATATGCTTTGACTCCCAACAATCGCATTAACTTGTAATCATCTTTATAACGGTGCATATGATCACACGATACCATAGCATCCATGCCATCCTGGATCCCACCCTCTTCCGCGAAGGTATCCCAAATCATCTTACCTGCGCCGTCCTCCGGATCCCGGCCTTCCACTTGATAAGCACTGCTGGCAACACCCCATACAAAATCTTCTCGAAACATCTGCATCTCATCCTTTCTCAAATAGTAATCACATCAATCTTTTAAATAATTAGTTTTGCACATTGCCTTTACATACATTAAAATATTGCTCACGCAGACGCAATCACGGATACCAGATAAAATGGCACTGCATCATTTTCGTGCGTTTCTGTCAGCCGTATCTCCACCGTATGCCTGCCCGCCGATATATGATGCGCCAGAGTGCTAATGTAGAGACAATCGCCCCACGTCTCATCGAAGTTAGCGTCCAGTATAACGGCATTGTCCTCATCGCCATCCACCACTGCAACAGCCACTGGTGCCGGCTGCTTCACAGACTTTCGGTACTGCGCAGCAATCTCTGTTCCTTCCACTTCAAAGATAATACTTGCTCCCTTGGCGGAAGCTATATATCCGCACCGGAAATTATCATTGACATATTTCTTAAATGCAGTGTCCGCTTCGAAGCCGTCACAGATTGGCTCACTGTTATAATTCTGGTAGCGTCTGGCCTGTTCATAGGCATTCACCGTAAGAGGCGCCGGAAATCCTGCCGGCTCTTCCTCCTCATGCATTTGTATGTAAACCTTATCCAGACAATCTATGATCACTTCCGCTAGCAATGCATGCCCGTCCGTGTTCGGATGCAGATCATCCGGCGTAATCTGACAATTCTCTATAGCGCCGCGGACAACTTCCGGATAGATCGTTGTCTTCATACTGACGCTGGGCAGATTGTAATACGCTCCGATCTCCCGGTGCTTCTCCTCTGCACTCGTCCCTGTATCATAGCAGATATTATGAATCAGCAGAACGGCCGGTTCGCAAATATTTCCATACACTCTGCGCACAAGTCCCTCATAAGTCTCTTTGTAAAAATCTGTATTTTCATCATTGACTGAAAACTCAATACAGACAAAATCCGGTTTGTATAACAATACATCTTCTTCCACCCTGGCTGCGCCAAACTGAGATGTGGTACCACCCACGCCTGCATTCACATAGGTAAAAGCCGTCTTGGGAAACCTCTTCACAAACCAGTCAAATACCAGATAAGCATAACAATTCGTGTACTGTGTGGACACAGAACCCTGGGTGATAGAGCCGCCCAGAAAGGCCATCGTCATGCGGTCTCCCTGCGCCGCCCTTCTCATCATCTGTTTTAACCGGCATAGATTCCCTCTGTGTACCCAGCCTCTGTCTGCATGGATCTCATATCCCATACTATGTAAATCCTCCTGCGTCCCATTCTCTTACGCTTCCATTTTTAAGTACTGATCAAGTATTTATCTAATAAGATTTTGTGGAAGTTCCTATAGGCATCTCTCACGAACTCTCGCCATCCTAACACAATATCCTAATAAGAAACTTCCACCACAAATCCCTGTGTACTGTATCATCCCTCAAAGTTTGTCTCTATTCTACTAGCTAAACCATAAAATAACAAGACATCTGCAAAGGTTTTTTCATTTCTGCTTTGCCTCCGGGAGCCGCAGGCGAAGAAGTCTTTTGGCAAGCTGCCGAAAATTAAACGGTATGAGCGGATAGATATAACTCTTGTCCGACAATGTCTTATTGCAGACGATCGACACAATAAAAATCAAAACAGCTGCTATATAACCATAAATATCAAAAATTGCCGTCAGGATAAGATTGATGATACGCATAAATTTCAGGGCATATCCCAATTCATAATTTTGCTGTGTATAGTTGGCGATGGCCACAAACGCCATGTATAACATGACCTCGGAATTGAACCAGCCGCTGTTGACCGAAAACTCTCCCAGCACCAGCGCCGCCATGACGCTCAGCGGAGTACTAAGCATATTGGGCGTATTCACTGCCGCCAGTTTCAGACCGTCAATGGCCAGTTCCAAAATCAAAAACTGTGCAATCAGCGGAATGTTTGACTTCTCCTGCAGCATAATGAACTGAAAGGATTCCGGCACCCAGTCAGGATTTTGCATCAGCAGTAAGAAAGTCGGCGTCATGATATACGTAAGAATAGAAATGATAAACCTTGACAGGCGCAGATACGTTCCCGTAATTGGCGGGAAATAATAATCATCCGCCTCCTCCACAATATCAAAAATCGAAGTGGGTACAATCATGGCTGAGGGAGAATTGTCCACCAGAATCACGATATCCCCTTCCAATACCTGTGCCGCCGCCACGTCCGGCCGCTCTGTAAACTTGAATTTGGGAAAAGGATTAAACCATTTGCGCTGATAGAGGCACTCTGCCAGACTCTCCTGATTCATAGTCAGTGCATCCACCCGAATCTCTTTAATCCGCCTTTTCACCTTTTCCAGAAAAGCATGATCCACACGGTTATCCATATAGCAGAGCACAATATCTGTCTGAGAACTCTTACCGGCATTCATCATCTCCATGCGAAGTTCTGTACTCCTGATTCGCCGCCTGATCAGAGCCGTGTTAAATACCACGGTCTCCACAAATCCATCCTTAGAACCCCGAAGGGTCTTATCCTTGTCCGGTTCCTCCACTCCTCTGGCGGGATATGTCCTGGAATCAATCAGTACACATCGGTCATAACCATCGATAAAGAGCGCAAACACACCGGATAAGATATTATATAAGATGTCATCCCACTTATCTTTTAAATCCACTTCCACATAAGGCGTGGCCTTCTTCGACATCTCATAGGCGCTATCCGGCATATCCTCCGCTGTCAGCCCGATAAAATACTGCAGAATCTTCATCATCAGTTCATCTTTGCAGAAACCGTCTATGAAATAGATACAAGCTTGTCTGCCACCCACCTCTATCACGCGATAAACCACATCAAAACTGGAATCCGGAGACATATGAGCTTTCATGTATTCCATGCTTTCCTGCAAAGACGCAGTCATTTTCTGGCAGGATTCCTGCTGTCTTTGTTCCTGTTCGTATTGCCATACACTATCATTTCTTTTCACCACAAAACTCCTTCCAAAACTTTACCATAGTATGTCTTGGAAGGAGTTTTCTTATGCATATTTTATTTTGCATATTTTATTTGCTGCGAATATTCCTGAGCACTATTGCTTCCCGGTACTGCCATGTCCGCCCCGGTCTTCATGCGCAAGGTACGCCACTTCGTCAAATACAAGCTTGGGCTGATTTTTCATAATGCGGAATTGACAGATCCTGTCATTGACATGAATCTCCGTATCCCGTATCGCATAGACGGGCATAAACCATTGGTCATTATCCCCACAGTAAGAGGCATCGATCACTCCCTGATGATTGGTCTGGATAACGCCGAAGTTTTTGAACGTTGAACTGCGCGGTACCACATGGGCTTCATATCCCACAGGCAGTTCCATCGCCACTCCAAGCGGAATCAATTTAAATTCTCCCTGTTTTAAGGTTACATCCTCCGCCGCACGCAGGTCGATCCAGTCAGACTTCCCGTCAATATAAGTAAGTTTCTCAATTTTATCTGTAAAATACTTGATTTTAATCGTCTCTGTTCCCATTATTTCCCTCTGATTATTCATAATCTCCACAATGAAGCACCGGCACCATCGGGTCTGTCTGCTCTAAACTTTTTTGTACGTCAATCACTCTCTGGTTGCTGCTCCCTTTCCAGAGAAGCTTCACATCCTTTAAGTCAATCTTGAACTCCCCGTCCACCAATACATCCACATATTTCATCATTGGATAATGCAGAACATCTTCCCATTTGTCTCCTGTATAAAGCCAGATTGTCTTGTGGGGATATTTCTTTTTAATCTCTTCCATCAGACTTCTCACATCCAGACGATTTGCCGAATGGAGCGGATCGCCCCCAGAGAAAGTAATCCCGCTGATATAGGGCTTATCCAGCTGCGCAAAAATTTCCTGCTTTGCATTTCCATCAAAAGGCAGCCCCCCATCCGGATCCCAGGTAAGGGGATTCTGACATTCTTTGCAGCAGTGTGAACAACCTGCGACCCAGAGCACTACCCGCAGACCATCTCCGTTGAGCATGTCATCCTTCGTAATATTATGGTATCTCATAAAATATATATCCTCATATGAAAACCTCTTTATTTCTGGCTCGCTGTTTTCACATACTTTTCCTTTCTGCAATTTCTGACATTTTCGCATCACTGAGCCTTGTGTCGCCGTGGACACGGGAGTATGCCAGATAACCATTCATGCGATCGATTTTGGTGAGGTTACGGCTGCCGCATATGGGACAGACATCCATTTCCAATTCCTGATGCCCGCAGTCATCACAGTAAGCCAGCGACAGGTTGACACCTTCATAAAATCCCATGTCCATGGCCCGTCTGATCAGCGTCTTGATGGCCTCCATGTTATAGTCAATCGGGTATTTCACATACTGTATCTTACCGCCATTCGCCATCTCCCAGAATCGATACTCCAGATTCTGCTTCTCAATAGGGGTGATATCTTCCGTTACATGACAATGGAAACTGTTGGAAACATAATCTCTGTCAGAAACCCCTTCTATGATACCGTATTTAGCCCGGAACTGTTTGACCTGCAATCCACAAAGATTCTCCGCCGGCGTGCCATAAATCGCATACAGATGCCCGTCCTCTTCTTTAAACTCCGTGATCTTATTGTTAATATGTTCCAATACTTCCAAGGCAAACGCACCGTCTTCCACAAGGGATTTACCATTATACAGTTCCTGCAATTCATTAAAGGCAGTGATACCGAAACTTGCCGTTGCCGATTTGAGGATTGGCTTAATCTTATCATGAAGCTGCAGATGGCCGCCCAGGAAACCGCCCTCACAGTAAGCAAGCGGATTTGTGGATGCCCGCATCTCCCCTAAATATGCATAGGTTCTGATGTGCAGCTGTCTGATCAGATTCAGGTAATAATCAAGCACTTCATAAAAATCTCTGCTCTCCTGTCTGGACTTAGCCAGAATCATAGGCAGGTGCAAGGATACCGCACCCACATTAAATCTCCCCACAAAGATGGGTGAATCTTCCTCATCCGCAGGATGCATGCCGCCCCGTTCATACCAGGGAGAAAGAAATGCGCGGCACCCCATAGGAGAAATCACTTTGCCATACTGCTTATACATACTGGCAATATAGCCTTTTCCCGTAAGACTGAGCCAGTCAGGATACATGGTCTTGGCAGAGCATTTCACGCCCGCTTCAAACACATCCTCCAGTTCTTTGCCCGCCCCATGCAGATTTTCATCATAAAGGAACACAATCTTTGGGAATAACACCGGTTTTTTGCAGTTTTCTTTTCCCTGCCCCTTGCGGCGTACATTTAACATGGTAATCGTTGCCAGCTTTGCAAACTTTCCGGTGCCGATACCCGCCGTCACGGTGATAAAAGGATAGTCGCCCCGGCTGCTGGCTACCGTATTGAATTTGTACTCCCAGCCCTGGAATCCCTGTTCAAACTCCTTTTTCACATCCGCCAGGGACTGTGCCTCGGCAGTCTCCTTATCGACTCCGAGTTTCGTATATTTCTCAATATTTCTCTTGTAAGATTTCTCTGCATAGGGCTCTAAAATCTTATCCACCTCAGGTACCGTAAAACCACCGTACTGCTGGCTTGCCGCACTCAAAACAATATCTCCTATGACATCGAAAGCAACGTCCAGCGTTTTGGGCTCATTATACCAGATATTTCCCATCTCAAACCCACCGCTCAACACTTCCGCCACATTAAACAGGCAGCAGTTCATGGTATCCCTTCTGGCGGACATATCATGAACATAGATATACCCATCACGGCAGGCCTGGATCTCCTCCGTGGTCATAAAGAATTTCTGGTATAATTCCTTATTAAACTGGTTAAAGATCAGACTGCGCTTAGTGGACACAAGGGCACTGTCCGTATTAGCGTTCTCCTTGTCACCAATATACATGATCGACTGACTCTTCTTATAGACATCGTCCATCATGCGCACAAAATCCTGTTTGTAATTGCGATAATCACGATAACTTTTGGCCACGATGGGTTTTACATCTTCCAACGCGCTTTCTACAATATTGTGCATGATCTGAATCGGAATCTTTTCCTCATCCAGTTCATTTACTTTGTCGATGACCGTCTGACAGATGTGGCGTTTCTCTTCCTCGGTGAATTTGGTCAACGCACGGTAGGCACTCTTTCCCACCGCATCAATGACCTTCTGGACATTAAATGTCTCCAAGCTGCCATCCTTCTTGATCACCTTAACAATTTTCTCCGGCTGATACTCCAGACTGAAATTTTCTCCAACTGGATTATCCGATTCAAATTTACTGCTCATACATTCCCTCCGTGGTGCTTTGCCACAGGCATCCTTCTCACGCCTGTTTTCCTTCATTCACACAAAATATGGTATTAGTTGACATAATAATACTATATTTAGTGGTTTAGGATTAGTATAGAATAATAAACTTATTATGTCAATGACCACGCCAAAGAAAAGTAAACAAAAAAGGATATGTCTTTTTGTGACATATCCCAAAAGTAGTTTGCTCCGTAAAAAACTTTGCAAGATCCGCTTCACGGACTCCAATAAGCGGAAAAATTCCCTGACATCCAAATGCGAAATATCATGCAAGCATGTCTGTATGCGCGATTGCATCCACAGCTTCCCTGATTTTCTCCACAGGAAGCGTCAGGGCAAAGCGCACATGACTGCGTCCCAGGGAACCAAAACTGCTTCCCGGCGTACACAGGACACCTGTCTTTTCCAATAATTCCATGACAAAATTAACATCGTCATCATATTTATCCGGGATTCTGGCCCAGGCAAACATGGTACCTTCACTGTCCTCTATCTGCCAGCCGATATTTCTTAAACCGCCGCAGAGGGCATCCCTTCTTCTCTGGTATTCCGCACAGTGCTCCTTTACCATCCGGTCAGAACCTGTCAACGCAGCCACTGCACCATACTGTACCGGCAAAAACGTTCCATAATCTATCTGAGAGCGGAATCTCTTAAAGTTTGCCACAATCTCACGATTGCCGGCCAGAAAACTCATTCTCGCCCCCGTATAATTAAAGGATTTGGACAGAGAATAAAACTCTACTGCGATCTCCTTCGCTCCCGGAATCCGCAGGATGGATTTCCCCTCTCTGCCATCATAGATAATGTCCGAATAGGCATTGTCATGAATCAAAATAATGTGATGCTTCGCCGCCCAGGGAACCAGCTTCTCATAAAAAGAATCCGGCGCTGTCTTGCATACGGGATTTAAAGGATAGGATACGATCATACATTTTACCCTTGAAAGCATCTGCTCATCCATGCCCTCAAGATCAGGTAAGTATCCGTTCTCCTGCGTCAGGGCATAAGGCACAATCTGCGCCCCCGTCAGGGAAGGCCCGATTCCAAAAATAGGATAACCGGGATCCGGCACAAGCACACAATCCCCCGGGTTGCAAAGCGTCATGCAGATATGCGCGATTCCCTCCTGGGAGCCGTACACGCTCATCACCTCATCCTTTGCTAACTCCACCCCATACCGGACACGATAACGTTCTATCACTGCCTCAATCAGTTCCGGAATGTCTGCCAGCGCATATTTATAATTTTCCGGCTTTTGGGCCGCCTGAACCACCGCATCCATCACATGCTGCTCCGGCGGGAAATCAGGCGTGCCCACAGAGAGATTATATATCTTACGCCCCTGCTGTTCCATCTGTGTTTTCTTCTCATTTAAAACCTGAAAAATACCCTCCTCATAGTCTTTCATACGATCTGCAAATTGTATTTTCATAACGATTCCCCTATCTCCTCTAGTTTTCCTTTGCCATTTGATCTCTATTACTCCGCCTGCTGGTACTGTGCGATCACATCTCGTAAATGAACCTGATAGGACTTCGCAACTTCTCCGGGGGACACAATACGGGCACCCTCGCCAAGCCCCGTCAGCCAGCCAAAAAACTGACCGCTGACCGCCACTTTGACACGCACTGTAAAATGCTCCTCATCCCGCTGCCTTATAGATACATCTTGTCCAAACCGGTCTATTACCACTCCGATAAACCGATTCTCAAACTCCAGCGTGACCGTCTCCTCCCGGCCTCCGTACATCCCAAAAGTCTTATTGGCATAGTCCGCAATGTCAAAGCGTTCAAAAAGCACCGCACCCTCTCGTTTAACGCCTGCCAGAATTTCAATCTTACCCATTTTGTCCACTCGGAAATGCTTAATCTTATCTTCCTCTCCGTCATGAGCAATCAGATAATAGTTCTCATCTTTACAGGTAAGCGCCCAGGGACTGATCCGGTATCGTCTTCCATCCCGCCGCGGCACCAGTTCTTTGGACAGATTCCATTCCAGATACTGAAAGGATATCTGTTCATTGTTCTGAATGGCCCTATGAATATCATCCACTATATAATAGATACTCTCATTGGCCGTCTTAATACGATTCGCCACATAAACCTGCCGCTGTAATTGTCCAGCCTCCGCTTTCGAGGCTAACTTTTCTATTTTACCGATCAGTTCCCTGGATTTTTTGACGGTCAGAAACCGGGAGGCCTGAACAGTCTCCACAAGCAGTTTTAATTCTGCCAGTTCAAACTCCCGGCCCGCCAGATAATACCCGCCGCCGCTTTTGGACTTCACAAGCACAATATCATAACCAAAATCATTTAACTGCGCAATGTCATCATAAATGCTCTTTCTTTCCGCTTTGATGTCATATGCCGCTAATGCGTCAATCAAGTCCTGTGCGCTCAGACAATGGTCTTCATCCGATTGTTCTGTCAGAATTTTTAAGATATACAACAATTTCAATTTCTGATTCGGTGACTTTGCCATTCTGCCTCCTCACCTGCTCATATTCACAAGAAGCAATCCTATCCGGTATCTCTTCCTGTATGCAGTCTTCATACCATGACTTCCCATAGTTGCCTTAAATGTCTTATTTCATAATCAATCTTTACCCCTAATTCATTTACCAGTCCTCTTGGATTATACCAACAGGCTGCGATTCCTGCATTATTGGCTCCCTGCATATCACTGGTCAGAGAATCTCCCACCAAAATACACCGGTCTCTTGTAACGCCCGGCATCTGCATAAGGCAATTCTCAAAATATTCTTTTCTGGGTTTGGGATAGCCCATAAGTTCTGATACAAAAACACCATCCACCAGTTGATCGAGTCCGGAAACCTTCATCTTATTCGCCTGTGTTTCATTGACTCCATTAGTCACTATGTACTGGCGGTATCCTTTTTCCTTCAATTCTGTCACCAGTTCTTTTGCGCCATCCAGATAAAAAGCCACACTGCCCAGCGCCTTCTGATAAATATCCGCAATATCCTGCACTTGACATGACGTGATAGAAAGCGCTTGTAAAAGTTCCTCAAACCGGCCTGTAAGCACCTGTGCCTTGGTAATCTCTCCCCGTTCCATCCTTTTCCAATGCCTGTCATTGATCGCGGCATACAGCGCTATCGTTCCATCAGCCATTGGAAGTCCAAGTTGATCAAAGGCATATCGGAGCGCATAAGCCTGCGATCTGTCAAAATCCAGCAATGTCTGGTCCAAATCCCATAAAATCGTAGTGTACCGCCCCATCGTCCATTGTCCTCTCAAATAAGCGTAGGAATTTCCTATACTATAAAACGTAGGGGAAAGCCCCATCGCTCTCCCCTACTGAAATAACTATATGGTTGTCTGCTGCGTCTCATCCGATACGGCAGTCTGCGCCGCCTTTGCATCCTTACTTTTACGCCATTTTACACCAATGATACAAGCCACCACCACAAGAGCCACGATCAATAAAAAGCATAAAAAGTAAGATAAAAATGAGTTCACGAATAAGATTAAATTTGTCATCTGTCCCAACCTTCTCTCTTCCTGATAAATAACCGATATGGCCTTAAAACTAGGCTTATTATAGCACGCCCAATCCCTCATCGTCAAGTAAGTCCGCCCCATCCGCCGCTGTGGTAGCCAGCTTATCACAACGTTCGTTTTCCGGGTGCCCGTCATGACCCTTTACCCAGCAGAATGTTACCCTATGAGGCTTTTTTGCTTTCAAAAGTCTTTCCCATAAATCCACATTTTTGACTGGCTTATTTCCGGCAGTCTTCCATCCTTTCATGAGCCAGCTTTCAATCCAGTGCTGATTAAATGCATCCGTCACATACCTGGAATCCGATACAAGAGTCACATCACAAGATTTCGTCAAAGCCTCCAGTCCCACGATTGCCGCCAGCAGCTCCATACGGTTATTTGTCGTCTTCTTATATCCCGCAGAATATTCCCTCTCATGCAGATTACCTTTCGTATCCACATACTGCAGGACTACGCCATATCCTCCAGGCCCTTCCGGATTGCCACGGGCCGCACCGTCCGTATAGATTGTTACTTTCATATTACCCTCCACAAATCGCTGCAAGACATCAATTCTCTAACTCCATTCTCAGGCCGCTATTGCAGCTAACAGACTGCCGCCCGACTCTGTCAGATCCAGCTTCCGCTTTTCAGGAACCGTTCTGCCATCGCTTCCGCCTCCTCGATAATTCTCCTGTCATATCCCAACATTTTAAGAAGCGCGATAGCATTGCGGGAAACAGCCGGCCCTTTGAGTAAAAGATATGGAAAATAGATATCTTCCTCCTCAATCTTTTCCTCAAAATGATAATTGTCATATACATCCTCTAAAAGCCTGGTCAACTCCACATCATGGGTAGCCGCAAAACACATAGTATGTTCTCGGGATAACATCTTCATAATCTGCGTGGAAGCCGCGATCCTCTCTACCGTATTCGTGCCGCGAAGCACCTCATCCACAAAACAGATCACCGGCCTTGTATCGTTTCGCATGGCCTGATCCAATATCCGTTTGATGGACTTAATCTCCACCATATAATAACTGTCGCCGCCAGTCAGATCATCCCGCAGAGACATGGAAGAATAAATTCGAAAAAAAGGTGCCTCATAAGAACCGGCCGGACAAGTATGGATGGTCTGCGAAAGCAATGTGGCAGTAGCCACTGCCCGCAGGAATGTGGACTTCCCAGAGGCATTGGAACCTGTTAAAAGCATACCTCTTTTGACTGACACCGAATTTTTGACAGGATCTGATAGAAGCGGATGATACAAATCCTTTACTTTAAGAAATACCTCTGCCCCATCTTCATAATGCAGGGTTGGTACACAATAAGCCTCCTTCAGACTTGCCCGGTACGCTCCCGTTACCACATCTGTCTCTATCTGCCCTAAAATGGTGATCATCTCATCCACTTCCGACATGTGTCCCCGCAGCGCCATAAGCGCCCTGTTGAACTGGATCAGATCCAGATAGAAAAGCATACGCAGATAATCGAGCACCACTTCCAACGGGTTGCCATTTCCTTTTTCCGCAGAAATAACCAGATAAGAATTACGCATAAATCCTTTCAATCTCTGATGGCATACCCGCAGCCTGGCCTGCTGTCCGGCGATCACCTGCATTTCCTCCCGTCCCATCCGTTCCGCACATCCCAGCATTCTGCGGATATACCGGAAACTGCTGATATAGGGTTCGATTTCTTTATATTCCTTAAAATAACCAATCAGATTATGGCACAGCACAATCAACAATGCCACAATCCCCACCGGCAGAGAATAGAACAACAGAAAAAAGCAAAAGACCACCGCCAGATCATAAAGCAGATATTTTTCATTTTTCCGTTCTCCCAGCGTCTCTAAGTTGTCCAAATATTCATAAACGGAATACCGTCTCATTCTTCCCAGTCGGAAATAAATGCTCTGTACCTTCTGCCGTTCTGCCTCATGCTCCATAAAAAAGCGGATACGTTCCTCCATATCCGCCATCTCTTCCTCTTCGTAAACCGGCGTACGCAGTCTGTAATAGAGATATTCATCCCCTGCCGCACTGCAGGAAGTATTCATGCGTTGATATATTTCATCCAGATGCAGATCATTCCACGTAATATCATCAATTTGGTTTGCCGAACGATGTTTCTTATAATACATACTGATATGGCCCAGTTCTTCCGGCCCATACTTTCGGTCAGGCACATTTCCATAACTCTGATACAGCCGCTCCAACGTTCTTTTCTCAAACGTCCTGCTGTCAATATATTCTTTTCCCATAAAGAGTGCAATCAGCAGTACAATTACACCCGCAAAAAATAAAGCATCCATAGCTATCTGAGATGATCTATGATCTCATTTGCCTTTCTATAAATTTCTTCCACATCATATGCTTTGGTAAACTGTCCGTTTTCATACAGAATCTTTCCCTGAATCATAGTCATCTTAACATTCTGTTTACTTCCACTGTAAACAATATTCTTGGGGATATTATTGATTGGCTGCATATTGGGCTGATGCAGGTCTATCATGATAATATCCGCCGCCTTACCCTTCGCAAGAACATCCGCATCCAACAGGTTCATAGCCTTAGAACCATTCACCGTGGCCATCTTGAGCACTTCCCATGCATCTACTGCCGCCGCATCTTTCTCCCGCAATTTCGCTAATCCCGTCACTAAGAACATTTCCCGGAACATATCCAGACAATTGTTGCTTGCCGGGCCATCTGTCCCGATCGCCACATTGATTCCTCTTCTCAAATACTCTGCGATCGGCGCAATGCCGCTGGCAAGTTTGGCATTGGATGCCGGATTAGTCACCACACTGAGTCCTCTCTTCTGGAATATCTCCATATCTTCTTCATCCAGATAGATACAATGATAGCCGCCTCCACCATATGCAAACATTCCCAGAGAATCCAACAGTTTCACTGGCGACATGCCATAACGTTCCTTACATCCTTCCACTTCTGCCTGTGTCTCCGCCAGATGGGTAAATACCGGCGCCTGGTACTTGTGCGCAAGGGCTGCCACGCTTTTCAACAGTTCCAGAGAACAGGTATATTCTGCATGAAACCCAATGAAATAGCTAAGAAGCGGATCGTCATGGTTCAGTTTCTGATACATACGCTCCGTCAATTCCAGAGACTGACTGAAATTATTCTGCCCGCCGACCTGCACACAACGCATCCCCATATCAACACAGGCCTGCGCAATCGTCTCCGGCGTCAGATACATATCGAAGACTGCCGTAATGCCGCTGGTCAGATATTCCAGAATTGCCAGCTTCGTCAGATGATAGACCATTTCACCGTCCATCTTGGCCTCGATGGGAAATACCCCCTCATTCAACCACTCTGCAAGCGGCATATCATCCGCATATGAACGTAACAGTGTCATGCCGGAATGGGTATGGGCATTCTTAAAACCTGGCATCAGCAGATTGCCCTCACAGTCAATCTCCCTGTCCCATACAATACTCTCCAGCGCCAGTTCCTGATAGACCGTATCCACATCACTGCCATCACCCACGTACAGAATTTGCTTGTCCTGTACCCAGAGTTCCCCCTCCAATATTTTCATATTCTGCATCGTAAGAATCTTTGCATTATAAAATCTGATATTCATAACCTTATTAACCCTTTCTGCTCTTTATCAGTTCGTCCGCCTGTTCTGTTTTTCTCTGTTCTACCTATCCCTGTTCATCCTTCCTGACTGCCGGACGTATCCAGATTATCCGGTCCAAAGCCATTTGGCAAAAATTGATCCAATGTCATGCACACATATTCATCCTGCGATTTTGCCGCTATGATCTGAAACTCTGCCGGATTGCAAAATTCCATCATCACCTGTCTGCATACCCCACAGGGATAAGCAAACTGTGTAATCTCTTCCCCTGCCGGACTGCCAACCACAGCAATTGCCTGAAAACTTCTGATTCCTTCGCTGACTGCCTTAAAAAATGCCGTTCTTTCCGCACAGTTTGTGGGCGTATAGGCCGCATTCTCAATATTGCAGCCCAAAATAATCTGTCCATCTTCTGCCAAAAGCGCCGCCCCTACCTGATAATGGGAGTAGGGCGAATATGAATTTCTTCTCGCCGTAATAGCCTGCACAATCAAATTGCGGATGGTTTCTTCTGATATCATAACTTTCCTCCCAAATTTATGCAATATTGTATCATACGTTGATAAACATTTCTACGCAAAACTCCGGATTCTTTACTTAGAAAAGGAAAATTCCTTATTTCCTACCATATAAAAAGCGCATTCCCTTCAGACAGGCAATGCGCTTTTGCAGCTTTTAAAGAATATTTCCAAATTTCGTAATCGATTCTACCAGCAGCTTCTCAAATTTCGGCGCCACCGCGTTAGCGGCTTCCTGTACTTCCTCATGGGTGAGCGGTGCACTGTTCATCCCTGCCGCCAGATTGCTGACACAGGAAACACCGCAGATCTTCATCCCCATATGGTTGGCGGCAATAGCTTCCACCACCGTACTCATACCGACAGCGCTGACTCCCAGCTTATGGAGCATCTGAATCTCCGCCGGCGATTCAAAAGAAGGCCCTGTAAGCTGCGCATAAACACCCTCGAACAATTCAATATCGTTCTCTTTCGCTGTGTCCACGATAATCTTCTGTAAATCTTCATCATAAACATGAGACATATCCGGGAATCTGGTCCCCAATTCATCAATATTCGGCCCGATCAGAGGATTCGGGGCAAAAAGAGATACATGATCTTTGATCAGCATCAGGCTTCCCGCATGGAAAGAAGGATTGATGCCGCCGGAAGCATTGGTCAGGAAAAGCACTCTGGCGCCCATCATCTTCATCAGTCTCGCCGGCAGTACCACATCAGTAATCGGATAGCCTTCATAATAATGCACTCGTCCCTGCATCAATACAACAGGCAGTTCATTGATATAGCCGAAGATAAATTTTCCGGCATGTCCCGGCACGGTGGATACCGGAAAGCCTTCAATCTCACTGTAGGGAAGTTCCGCCTTCACATCCACTACCTTGGCAAAGTTGCCAAGCCCGGAACCGAGCACCACCGCTACCTTGGGCTCAAAGTCGATTTTGGCTTTGTAACAGTCATAGCATTTTAAAAGTTTTTCGTATACAGGATTCATATGTTTACCGCCTTTCTGTTGATAAATCAATTACATTATTTTCCGGATGCTGTAATCCTTAGCGACTTCCGCAAGCCGCTATGCATGCGTCTATTATATCATCCCACCGTTTTCTCCGCAATCCATATCTCCATACAATGCTGATGTGGTTTTATTTTCATAATCTCATAATAGCTGTTTCTATGGTATCATCCATATGCATCTGTCTTTCTGCAATAAACTTTCCTATCATGGCAATATATCTCCTATCCATCCATGATGTATTTATAAAAGTTACTATTTCAGACACAAATTAAAAAGAACCCTGACATAAGTTTCATGTCAAGGCTCTTTCGATGTCAGGCAGCATTTTTCTTCCCATACCGCAAAGGCTCCGCCACTGTCCTGTTGAAAAAAGCAATCAACGGCCCCATGAAAAACGCCGTCACCACGGTACCAATTCCCACCGTTGCACCAAAAGCAAAGCCCACAATGGTACAGAACAGATCCGAGGATATTCTGCAAAACTGAAACTTCCATTTCTTCTTTTCCGAAATAATCAATGACACGGCATCATAGGTAGATACCCCCATATCCGCCGTAAAATAGAGGGCAGAGGAAAAGCACATAATAACTATTCCCAGAAGCAGAAAGACAAACCGCACCACCAGGGAGGGATTCGGAATCAGGCTCTCAAAAAGCAGGGAAGAATACTCCACCACATATCCCAGCAAAAAGATATTGATCACAGTGCCCAGTCCAATCTTCCTTCTGTCCGACAGAAAAATAACGATAAGCATCAACAGGTTAACCGCCGCATAGACCGTACCAAACCCCGGTTTCCCTTCGGGCAGCGCCATAAAGATTCCGTGAGTAAACACCTGAAACGGGTCAAGGCCCAGTACCGAAAAATTAAACATTCCGACACTGAACCCACAGACCAGCACACCAACTATCGTCATCCATATCCTTCTTGTACGTTCTTGCATCTTTTGTTGTCTCTCTTTCTGAATCTACTTTACGGCCATAAATCCAATCGGCAAATCTCCTGCCATTAAAAATATCACAGAAACCGTAAAATCACAATCCTTAAATAATGATACACACCATGCCGCCGTTGCTGTCATTGACGATCTTTTGCATAGTCTCCTGCAGTTTGGACTGACTTTCCTCATTGATCATGGCAATCTTACCGGTGATGCCATCATTGACCAGCTGTTCCACTGTCTTGCCAAAGATATTGGTCTCCCAGATTCCCTCCTCACTGGTGCCTGTATCAGAAATATACTGGATCAGGTCTCTTGCCTGCTCCTCTGTCCCAACAATCGGAGAAATCTCCGTCTCAATGCTAGCCTTGATCATATGGATACTGGGGCTCTCTGCTTTTATCTTCACCCCGAACTTATTTCCCTGCTTGATCAATTCCGGTTTCTCCAGCACGATTTCCTCTCGATCCGGCATCACCACACCGTACCCTTTATAGCGCACTGCTTCTAACGCATGCAATACCTTCACATACTCCTTCTTCATCTTCGCCATCTCTCGCAGGGTTGCCAGAAGCTGATATTCGCTGCCAATATTCTCGCCCACAAGGTCACTTAACATCTCATAATAATAGGCATCGTCCACATCCAGGATGATACGCACACAACCATCCGACATATTGATACCATCCAACTTACATTTCCTGATATACTCGCTCTCCATTGTCAGGTGATCTGCAGTGATATCCCGGATATTGTTAAGTTCTGTCATCAGCTGCTTAATCTGCTGAATGATATCTTTCTTCATCTTATGATCACAGGCGAGCATCTCCACCCACTTGGGCATGTAGAATTCAATCATGGTAAGCGGGAACTCGTAGAGGATATTTTCCATGATATGGTTGATATCTTCTTTCTTTAACTGTTCGCAGTTCACCGGCATGACCGTTACCTGATATTTCTCGCTGATCTCATCCGCCAGTGTCCTAGTCTCCTCCGCATAAGGTTTGGCCGAGTTCAGAAGTACAATAAAAGGTTTCCCCAGTATCTGTAATTCTTTGATTGTGCGTTCCTCTGCTTCAAGAAAATTTTCTCTGGGCAATTCTCCAAAGGAGCCGTCACAGGTCACCACAATCCCAATGGTGGAATGATCTTTGATAACCTTTCTGGTACCAATCTCCGCTGCCTTGGTAAAAGGAATCTCTTCCACCGACCATG
Organism: uncultured bacterium; assembly: GCA_947243845.1. Classification (GTDB taxonomy): domain Bacteria; phylum Bacillota; class Clostridia; order Lachnospirales; family Lachnospiraceae; genus UBA3282. The sequence goes on along the minus strand of CAMXIF010000028.1, from coordinate 10,762 downwards.
GTGTCTTGACCATACGCTCCGCATCCTGTTCCATATGGCCCGCAGCGCCTTCCACCATATATCCCACGCAGTCAATCAGACGCACATCTACATCAATGTCCGTCCCCAGTTTCACATGGGCTGCCTCCTTCGGTATAAATTTAGGTTCTGTCGTTGTAATGGTCTTCCCGCCGGCGCTCTGCGGCATTTCATCCTGTGCCCGTTCTTTCTCATTTTCATCTTCCATATAGGGGAGCACCAGGAGGTTCATAAAGCGTTTGATAAAGGTCGATTTTCCTGTCCTGACTGGTCCCACCACGCCCAGATAAATTTCTCCTCCCGTTCTAAGCTGTATATCTTTATACAGGTCATATGTACTATTCTGTAATAAATCCATAAAAAATCCTCCTGCTTATACTGGTAAATGTATATGCAGGAGGATTCCATGCTATACCCTCTACTGGGCAAGTTTATGGAAAATAATACAATTCGGCTGCTCCACCTTAATCTCCTTACCGTTCATGACAAGCAAGCCGTTCTTAAGATCCACCGTAAAGAATGTCATCGTGTTGGACTCATGATTCAGGGACACCAGATGCTTATTATCAGGAAACAGTATCGCGTCCTTGGGATAATCCCCGCTGATCGGCAGACAGAATATCTTCGTCAGCATCCCCGTCTTCTGATCTATCCTATATACAATGGCGCTGTTATCACCCGCATTGGAACTGGTCAGATATTTAAAATCCTCTGAAATATTCAGAGCGCTCGCCGCCGAACCGCCGGCATGATAATCATTCAAAGTAGAGATGGTCTGTATCTTCTCAAACTCCGGATTACCATTGATTTCCTCATAAGTATAGACATCAATATAATTCTTCAATTCATGAACAATATAAAGAATCCTGCCGTCTTTGGAAAACTTCAGGTGCCGAGGCGCCGATTCCTGCTCACTGCGGATCATATCGATGGGTTTCAATTTCCCGTTCGCATGATCCACACGATATACGTTCACGTGATCCAATCCCAAATCCGCTGCACACAGATAATGATTATCTCTGGTCATCTTCACACAATTCACATGCGGACGGAAATTCCGTTCCGCGATACTGCCAAGCCCTTTATGATATACTTCATCGGTAATCTCTCCGATCCCGCCGTCCTCCCTCAGGCGAAGCACGGTAATCTTGCCATCATGATATCCGCCCACAAAAAGGAGGTTATCCTCATAATCTGTAGACAGATAACACCCTCGCATTCCATTGATGGAGCCCTCATTGATCACTTCCAGATCACCGCCCGGCAGGATCTTATAAGCCTCCACACCAAAGTCCGTAATAGAATAAAGATATTTCTGATTGTGAGAGATTGTTATATAAGAAGAATTGGTAATTTCAACCTGATTCTTCTCCATCATCCTGCCCTTTTTCACATCCACATCATAAATCTTAATACCATAATTATCTTCCTTACCCACTGTGTATGTGGATACATATGCTACGTATTTATCCTGGTTCATCTCTATACCTCTTTGCCGCTCCTGTTTTAGAATTTTCTATGATATTACCTGACCGCTTACTGCTGTCATTATTATAACAATGAATCAAAAAGATGTAAAGTCTAACTGGTTTTCGCATTATTTGCAATATTTTGTAATTTCCCATTGACATACCTCTACTTTCTTGTATAATGGGTTTCAGTGCATGTTTAGCGTTAGTAAACTTTTAGTTTATATTTACTGAATTAAGGAGGAATCATGGACACAACTTCCGCCCGGATGGATCTGGGGAACAAAATCAAAGAACTTCGGAATAAAAAGGGGCTGACACAGGAGGAACTGGCAGACCGCTGCGAACTTTCGAAGGGCTTTATCAGTCAGCTGGAAAATGACGTGACATCACCCTCTATCGCCACTTTGATAGATATCTTACAATGCCTTGGTTCTAACTTAAAAGATTTCTTCAATGATGCGGACGATGAACAGATTGTTTTCGGCAGGGACGACTTTTTTGAAAAAGTGGATACAGAACTTCATAATAAGGTAGAATGGATCATCCCCAATGCACAAAAAAACATGATGGAGCCCATCCGGGTCACTTTGGAAGCAGACGGCTCCACCTATCCGGATCAGCCCCATGAAGGGGAGGAATTCGGTTACATACTCTCCGGCTCTGTCACCATCATAGTCGGGAATCGCAGCATCAGAGCCAAAAAGGGGGAAGCTTTTTACTTCACACCGGATTCGGAACATTATATCAAAGCAAGCGGCAAAAGCGGCGCTATTTTCTTATGGATCAGCACGCCGCCCAATTTTTAGACAGCCCTGCTATTCATTATACACAGGAGGGACTTTCCCATGGAAAAAGAATTGATTCAGCTTATCGATATCTCCAAATCTTTTGACGGTCAAATGGTTTTGGACGACTTGAATCTGAACATACATGAAAATGAATTTGTCACGCTGCTCGGTCCCAGCGGTTGTGGAAAAACCACTACCCTGCGTATTTTGGGCGGATTTACCAGTCCGGACTCCGGCAGGATAATCTTTGACGGCACAGATATCACCAATATACCGCCGAATAGAAGGCAGTTAAATACTGTCTTCCAAAAATATGCCCTGTTTACACACATGACGATCGCGGAAAATATTGCCTTTGGTCTTAAAATAAAGAAAAAATCTAAGAGTTACATAGAAGATAAGATCCGCTACGCACTTAAACTTGTAAATCTGGAAGACTATGGAAACCGTATGCCCGGTTCCTTAAGCGGCGGCCAACAGCAGCGTATCGCTATTGCCCGTGCTATTGTCAATGAACCCAAAGTACTTCTTTTGGATGAACCTTTGGGCGCCCTTGACCTGAAACTGCGTCAAGAGATGCAATATGAACTGATCCGCATGAAAAATGAACTGGGGATCACCTTTGTCTATGTCACTCATGATCAGGAAGAAGCCCTTACCATGTCCGACACCATCGTAGTCATGAATCAAGGATATATCCAGCAGATTGGATCTCCTGAATCCATCTATAACGAACCGGAAAATGCTTTCGTAGCAGACTTTATCGGGGACAGCAACATCATCCCTGCCACCATGATAGAGGATAAACTGGTAAACATCCTGGGGACGCGTTTTGCCTGTGTGGACACAGGCTTTGGCCGCAACAAACCGGTAGACGTGGTCATCCGTCCGGAAGATGTGAATCTGGTCGCTCCGGATCAGGGCGCCATTCAAGGGGTTGTCACACATTTAATTTTTAAGGGAGTTCACTACGAGATGGAAGTCATGGCGGCAGGATTCGAATGGCTTGTGCACTCCACCACCCTTTTCCCGGTAGGAAAAGAAGTTGGCATCCAAGTGGATCCCTTTAATATCCAGATTATGAACAAACCGGAATCTGAAGACGAGGAGGCTGTGGCAATTGACATCTAAAAACAAATGGCTCTCTACCCCTTATGTCCTGTGGTCAGTCATGTTTATCATCATTCCTCTGGGTATGATTTTTTACTATGGCCTGACTGATAAGACCGGCGCCTTCACTCTGGATAATATCACAGCGATAGCAACTGCGGAACACGCAAAGGCGCTTTGGCTCTCTTTGCTTTTATCCCTGATCAGCACACTGATCTGCTTTTTGCTGGCTTATCCGCTTGCTATGATCCTATCCAATATGAAAGTGAACCAGCACAGTTTTATCATCCTGATATTTATCCTGCCCATGTGGATGAACTTTTTGCTCCGCACCCTCGCATGGCAGACCTTATTAGAAAAGAGCGGCGTCATCAACAGTGTACTGAATTTATTACATCTGCCAAATATCAATATCATTAACACGCCTTACGCAATCATTCTGGGTATGGTATATAATTTCCTTCCCTTTATGGTACTGCCGCTCTACAATGTGTTGTCCAAAATTGATGAGAATGTATTAGATGCTTCCAAAGATCTTGGCGCCGGCAATGTATATACCTTTGTCCGTATCATCCTGCCATTGTCGATTCCCGGTATCATCAGCGGCATCACCATGGTGTTTGTGCCTGCACTTACCACCTTTGTAATCAGCACTCTGCTGGGCGGCAGTAAGATTCTGTTGATCGGCAACGTGATCGAGCAGGAATTTACGCAGGCATCCAATTGGCATCTGGGCAGCGGCCTTTCCATTGTACTGATGATTTTTATCATCCTCAACATGATCGCTTCCGCTGTATTTGATAAAGATGGGGAGGGCGCCACATTATGAAAAGCACTGCAAAAAATATCTATACGGCATTGATTTTTCTCTTTTTATATGCGCCTATCGCCACTTTGATGGTACTGTCTTTCAATGCCAGTAAAACTCGATCTAAATGGGGCGGCTTTACCTTCAAATGGTATTCCTCTCTTTTTAGGAACGATGAAATATTAGAGGCGCTCGGCAACACTTTGCTGATTGCATTCGTTTCCGCCTTGGTGGCTACCGTCATTGGCACCATTGCCTGCGTAGCCATGAACAGTATGAAAAGGAGATCCCGTACAGTACTGATGGGAATCACCAACATTCCCATGCTGAACGCAGAAATTGTCACCGGTATTTCTCTGATGCTCCTTTTTATCAGTATGGGACTACGTTTTGGCCTGGGCACGATACTTTTGTCACACATTACTTTCAATATTCCCTATGTGATCTTAAGCATCATGCCACGTATGAAACAACTGAATCCCAGTACCTATGAGGCTGCTCTGGACTTAGGCGCCTCCCATACGACCGCCTTTTTTAAAGTGGTCTTTCCGGATCTTTTGCCGGGCATACTCTCCGGGTTTCTGATGGCCTTCACCATGTCCTTGGATGATTTCATTATCACCCACTTTACCAAGGGAGCCGGCATAGATACCCTGTCCACCAAGATCTATACAGAAGTGAAAAAGGGAATCAAACCGGAAATGTACGCCTTATCCACACTGATCTTTGTAACGGTGCTGATTCTTTTATTACTGGTAAATATGGCACCTGCTAAAAAATTCAGAGATGTTTCAGAACGGAGGAAATCATGATGATCAATAAAAGAAATCTTTTGTTTGCTGTCTTTGGCCTCTCCATACCTATGTTACTGTCCGGCTGCGGATCTTCCAAGGGCGGTGTCAATGGAGAAGTCATCGTTTATAACTGGGGTGAGTATCTTGATCCCGAAACCATAGAGATATTTGAAGAAGAGACCGGTATCAAGGTCATCTATGACGAGTTCGAGACCAACGAAGTCATGTATCCCAAAGTAGAGTCCGGCGCCGCTTCCTATGACGTGGTATGTCCTTCCGATTACATGATCAGCAAGATGATTGCAAATGATATGCTGGCTCCGCTCAATTTTGATAATATACCAAATGCCAAAAAGAACATCGGGGCACAGTATTTTGAGCAGTCCCGGTCTTTTGATCCTGACAATCAGTATTCTGTCCCCTACTGCTGGGGCACTGTTGGTATTCTCTACAACAAGACCATGGTGGAGGAACCCATCACCAGCTGGGCACAGCTATGGGACGAAAAATATGCCGACAATATTCTTATGCAGGATTCCGTACGTGACGCCTTTATGGTAGCCGAGAAACTGAACGGTTTTTCCATGAACACCATAGATGCCGCAGAACTGGAAACCGCCAAAAATGCTCTGATCGAGCAAAAGCCTCTGGTGCAGGCATATGTTATTGATCAGGTGCGTGATAAGATGATCGGCAATGAAGCTGCCATCGGTGTGATCTACTCCGGCGAAGCCATCTATACCCAGCGGGAAAATCCCGACTTAGTGTATGTAATTCCTGAAGAAGGCACCAATGTCTGGATTGATTCCTGGGTCATCTTAAAAGACGCCCCCAATAAGGAAAATGCCGAGAAATTTATTGATTTCATGTGCCGTGATGATATCGCCCTCAAAAACTTTGAATACATAACCTACTCTACTCCAAATGATGCCGCACGCGAACTGATCGAGGACGAAGATATCAAAAATTCCGACATTGCCTTTCCTGATCTGTCTTTGTATAACAACCTGGAAACCTATGTATATCTGGGAGAAGAGGGCGATGCCCTATACAATACTCTCTGGAAAGAAGTGAAATCCAACTAATAAAAATCCAAAGCCCTGCCTGGTCAATGACCTTGCAGGGCTTTTATATGTCTACACCGATCCAGTCTGCAGACTTTTCTTCTATAGGTTCTGGAACGCACTGTTCATGGCATAGGCCTTATCTTTATCGCACATGATAAAGAAGATCACATCTCCTCTGCTCTCAATCAGTGTGGTCTCTGCACTGACACAAACCCATTTATCCGGATTGGCATTATCCTTGAGGGCCTGTTTGACCGTATCCACATCAGCCTCCTCCACCCGAAGCAGCACACACTGATATGCTATAGATGACATCATCGGCATGGAAGCAACACCCTCCTTATAGGTGATCTCATCTGTTCCCAAAATCGATACTTCCATCTCATCTGTCAATTCAAAGGTCTCAAAACCATCAAGCGATTCTCTGAAATCCTGATCCAAATCAGCTTTTTCATATATAGAAGCCATGATCTCACTAAGACTTCCTTCCAGATTATTTTTTGAAGACTCCTTCGATCCGCAGGCACTGCATCCCAGCCCTGCCAATAAAATAACTACTCCTGCAATTAACGCTTCTTTTTTCCAGTTTTTCATCATATTCTCCTTTTTCTACCTTTTCATATTTTATGTTGATACCAGTATTCCCTCTCGCAGTATAAATACTCCCCAGATTTAGCTTCCCTTCTTATCTGCAAGAAGCGGCTTGATCGTTTTATAAATTTTGCTGGATTTCTTATTATCCTTGCTGGGATACTTCTTCATCAGCGCGTTGCTGATGCCCTGCTTCGTCTTATATTGCTGCATAATCTTCTGAATCTCATCTACATCCACATCCGGTTCGTCTTTCAGAAGTTCTTTCAGTTTGGCTCTTGTCTCCTCCACCTCCTGATTATGACTGCGTCCGGTGATATCGGCAATGAGCGTCACATTCACGCTACGGTTTTTCCAGTAGCCGCTTAAAATATCAAAGCCCTTGTCTTTACTCACAATAAAATACTGCTCTGCGCTCCTGTTAGCAATCAGATATCCAAGCTGAGTGGCCAACTGAAAATCCAACGCGTTCTTGCTGCCCACTTCCACCTTACAGAACTCAATCGTTGCCTGAGACTCTATAATCCGCCGATGCTGGTCAAAGGTGATACTGTCTGCATTTTTGCTGTAAAAAATACATACCCTGTCCTCCTTGCTCAGTTTGTGGATACCGTCCAGCCCATCCTTTTTAACATTTTCAAAATCTACTAAATAATAATTCATCTATTTCCTCTCTCATTCTCTCTCTGTCCCCAGTTTCTCCTGGAAAAAGGCAATAATCCTCTGCCAGATCTCCTCCTGGAAAAACTGGACATCCGCATGATCCGCATCTTCTAAGACAAGCAGTGTCACATCCGCCCCTGCCGCTTCCAGCTTATCATGCAGAAGTTCCCCCTGCGCAAAAGGCACTGTTTTATCCTGATTCCCATGTATGATCATAAAGGGAGGCGCATCCTTCGTCACATAAGTAACCGGACATATTTTCATCGCTTCTTCTTTGTTCAGGGCTACATTTTTGCCAAACAGCAAAGATTCCGGTGCCGCTGCCGCCATCTCTGCTGATGGATACGGGAAAGAAGTCACATCTGCCGGCGGATACCAGGGACAGGCCGCCTGTACCTTACTGGAATATTCCGTAAACGCGCCAACATCATAACTCTTATCATCCACCAGCGCTGCCATTGCCGTCAGATAACCGCCTGCGGACTCTCCCATCACCCCGAAATGCTCCACATCAATGCGATAACGGTCACTGTGTGCTTTCAGATAACGGATTCCGGCCTTCACATCCTGAAGCTGCACCGGGAAGATTCCCTCATTGGTGGTGCGATACTCCACGCTGGCCACCACAAACCCACTCCTCGCAAGCTGTGTCAAATAAGCCAAATGCGCTGACCTGTCCATGACAGCCCAGGCGCCGCCGCAGATCCAGACGATACAAGGATATTTCCTGGTCTGATCCTCCGGATAGATAATATCCATTTTTAAATCCCTTCTCGTATGGCCAAACCAAGCATCTACCTGTGCAAAGGTAACATCTGCCGCCACCGTATAGATGGGCGCCTTCACTTTAATCCTAAGATTCTCTTGCATACTTTCATTTTCCCTCCTTGTGTAAATTTTATATCAGGTATTTCTCTTTTCATCATTGCTATCCGTTATACATTATTTTGTATTTTCTCTGCCGGCATCCACTGCAGCATAATCTTATCAAGCTTATCCTGTTCGATGGGTTTCGCCAGAAAATCATCAAACCCTGCCGCCAGATAATTTTCCCTGGCCCCCATGATCGCATTGGCCGTCAACATAACAACCGGTGTATCCGCACACTGATTATCCTGCATCTTCTTCATCCTGCTCATGGTCTCCATGCCATCCATCTCCGGCATCATATGATCCAGGAAAATCACATCATAATGTTTCTTTTGGACCTCTTCCAGACATTCCTTTCCGCTTCCCACATCTTTGATCCGTATTTTTGTCTGTTTTAACAGGCCGCAGAATACCTTCCTGTTAACGCGGTTGTCATCCACTAACAGAATCTCTCCTTCCGGCGCCGTAAAGCTGGTGTGGTAGACATGTTCTATGGCTGCTTTTCTGGCCCGCTCCTGAAAACTGCCAATAGGCTCTCCCACGAGAACCCGCTGACGCAGGTCAAAACTGAAACTGCTTCCTTTCCCATAGATGCTCTCCACCTTCAGATCGGCGCCCATCAGTTTAAGTATCTGTGCCGATATATTCATGCCAAGACCAGTTCCTTCAATATACCGATTCTTCATCTCGTCAAACCGCTCGAAAGCCAGGAATAACTTGGACATATTCTCCTGTCTGATCCCAATTCCCGTATCTGTCACCGTAAAATGTAAGATGACACTGTCTCCATCCATTCTGCCGGATAATGTAAAGGTAACCGTACCCTTGTCGGTATATTTGACCGCGTTGCTCAAAAAGTTGCTGAGCACTTGTCTGATCCGGATATCATCTCCATATAGCTTCGATGGCAGATTGGGATCCACCACCACATCGAATTTAAGCCCCTTCTCCTGTGTCCGAAGGGAGAACATATTGAACAGGTCATTGAGCATACTGTTCAATTCATACTCCGCCGAAATAATCTCCAGCTTACCGGACTCAATCTTGGAAAAGTCCAGAACATCATTGATGATCCCTAACAAAGTCTGCGCTGAGGACCTGATATCCATGGAGTATTTCTTAATCTCCGGTTCTTTGGATTCCCGCAGCACCATCTCGTTCATCCCCAACACCGCATTGATCGGAGTTCGGATTTCATGGGACATTCTGGCCAGAAATTCCGATTTTGCCCTGTTTGCATTCTCCGCATTGGCCTTCAGCGTCTGCATCTGCTGTAACTGCAGCTTATTCTCCGTCACATCCATAAATACAAGCGCATAGCCTGCCAGAATCCGTTTATTCCATATCTTATTGACATGAACCTCAAAACTGTGATCCCCATTAATATACTCAAGATTATTCTTGTCTGCAAAGACGTCTCTTAGTCTCTCTGCGCTTACACTATCGCCTTTCTTATACCCGGATAATGCATCAAACAATTCTTCCGCCTTATCATTAGCCTCGATGAAACCGCCATCCGCATCCAGAATCAGTACCGCCTCATCCATCGACTTGATGACTTCCTCATGCGCCGAGATAGACAGATCAAACACATGATAAAATATGATCACAATTCCAAATCCCATGATTCCCAGCGCCTCAAAACCCGGAACCACATCGAACCCATCGATTACCCGACTCAAACTGAAAATCAGCCCCACAATCGGGAATATACAACATATACCCAATGTTAGGACATTCAGTTTCAAACGGCCTTTCTGCGATCTTCTGTTTGCACGTATGGTAGTGAGGAAGCATCCCACCAGCTGGATGATCAGCTGAATCAGGAAAATATAATAAAACGGCCCTCTTTCCAGAACCAGATGGGGAACTATGCCATCCGTCACAAAAGTTACAGTTTTATAATACATATTCGTGTGTTTGTAACCCCAGATACACAACAGTGCAAACCCGTCCAGTCCAAACATTAACGCTTCCAGTTTTCTCGGAACAGTATAGCCGCAATATCTGACCACAAATACAAATAAAAAGGTGGTAATAAACGCTCCGCCAAGATATTCCATACGCACAGCCACCATCGCCTCACTGATATCCTGGGAAACCAGTTCTAACAGATAGCCGGCGTTTTGAATCGCACCCAAAAAACCAATGCACAACATCAACTTGGAAAGTGCGCTTTCACGCTGCCTCATCATAAGAATTACAAAAAATATGCATCCCAGAACCATAAAGATCTGGTATATTACCAAAACATTAAACATGTTCTCTTCCTGCTCACCCGTCAAACACTTTCAATCGAATATCCATATGTATCTTTTGCTTCATGAAAAGGTTTCATGGAAATTCCCCTATAGCTTTTAATATATCATACTCTGCTGAAATAATAAACTAAAAAGACTACAGGCATTTTCTATTCGAAAATTGAAATTTTAAATTCCACCTTTAAATAATTCAGTGGAATTTACCTCTGCATAAGTAGAATTTACTCTTTCACATATCAATGTTATACTCTCCATGCCCTCCTGACAGCAGTAGAAGGAGGTTCTCCATGAGTAAATACATACCAGGCAACCAGAAGCAC
>CAMXIF010000027.1 GCA_947243845.1 uncultured bacterium | reverse complement strand
TATAGACCATGTCTATTTTTATGAAATCAATTTGCGAAACTTATTATACGTCATCAATTGATTATATCATAACAACAATTATTCTGCATTAGGAACTTGAAAATGCGAAGCATTACGCTCCGCACCAATACTACACATATATCAGTTCTTTTAATACAATTTCCTCTGCCGAACTTCTCATATTATTCATCAGCCCTATAATCAGAAGATCCCTCTTCCCTGAATGGAAAGAGTCCCTAGAAACGCTACTTTAGCGAGCCGGACTGCTTCCACCGCTTACCCGAAGATAAGATTGATCAGTCATTCTTACTGGAGTTAGAGCGTCGTGTTTCCATTTCAATACTTATATCGCCTTTTGTCAAAGCTAATAATTCGCTTATGGCACCGTTTAGGCACCGTTTTACACATTTTCACTGTTGCAAAGTTTCAAAAAGGGCTTCCCGATTTCTCGGAAAGCCCCATAAAATCCAGCTTTTTACTAATGAATTCGCAAGAATTCTATTTACTCAATAATCGTAGCCACACGACCAGAACCAACAGTTCTACCACCCTCACGGATAGCAAACGTAAGACCCTGCTCCATAGCGATCGGATGAATCAACTCGATTGACATCTCTACATTATCGCCAGGCATGCACATCTCTGTACCCTCAGGCAGATTACATACGCCTGTGATATCAGTTGTTCTGAAATAGAACTGAGGTCTGTAATTGTTGAAGAAAGGTGTATGACGACCACCCTCATCTTTGGTCAGTACGTATACCTGAGCCGTAAATTTCTTGTGGCAGGTAACTGTACCGGGTTTCGCAAGAACCTGTCCTCTCTCAATATCTGTTCTCTGGATACCACGAAGCAGAACACCTACGTTATCACCAGCCTGAGCCTCGTCAAGCAGCTTACGGAACATCTCGATACCGGTTACAACAGATTTCTGTGTTTCTTCCTTAACACCGATGATCTCAACTTCATCAGACATATGCAGTGTACCACGCTCTACTCTACCAGTAGCAACGGTACCACGGCCTGTGATAGAGAATACATCCTCGATAGGCATAAGGAAAGGCTTATCTGTATCACGCTGAGGATCCGGAATATAATCATCAACTGTGCTCATGAGTTCCATGATCTTGTCGCCCCACTCGCTGCTGGGATCTTCCAGTGCCTTAAGAGCAGAACCCTTAATGATCGGGCAATCTGTGAACTCGTACTCCTCTAACTGCTCTGTGATTTCCATCTCAACCAGCTCAAGTAACTCAGGATCGTCAACCATATCGCACTTGTTCATGAACACTACGATATAAGGAACGCCTACCTGACGGGACAGAAGGATGTGCTCCTTTGTCTGAGCCATAACACCGTCTGTAGCTGCTACTACGAGGATAGCGCCGTCCATCTGTGCTGCACCAGTAATCATGTTCTTTACATAGTCAGCATGGCCAGGGCAGTCAACGTGTGCGTAATGTCTCTTCTCTGTCTCATACTCAACGTGAGCAGTAGAGATTGTGATACCTCTTTCTCTCTCTTCGGGAGCTTTATCGATATTCTCGAAATCTGTAGCTGTGTTACCAGCAACTCTCTCGGAAAGCACTTTTGTGATTGCTGCTGTCAGAGTTGTTTTACCATGATCGACATGACCAATGGTACCAATATTACAATGGGGTTTGTTTCTTTCAAATTTAGCTTTAGCCATTTCTAAAGTCCTCCTTAAAATGATTTACTTTCTTTGTTTCACAAACAATCTACATGATTAATCAGCTATCTTTGATTATATTAAAGATTGCCAAGTTTTTCAAGCATTTTCTTTGTATTACTTCGCCTTTGCCGCCAATACTTTTTCCTGGACATTCTTAGGAACCTGCTCATACTTCTCAAAGAACATGGAGTAGTTGCCGCGGCCCTGAGTCTTGGAACGTAAGTCTGTGGAATAGCCGAACATCTCAGCAAGCGGTACATAACCTTTGACCATCTTACCGCCGCCGATATCTTCCATACCTTCGATACGTCCACGGCGGGAATTGATATCGCCGATGACATCTCCCATATATTCTTCCGGCATGGTAACTTCCACTTTCATAATAGGCTCAAGCAGAACAGCGTTCGCTTTCTTCATAGCCTCCTTGAAGCACATGGAACCTGCGATGTGGAATGCCATCTCCGAAGAGTCCACCTCATGGTAGGAACCGTCATATACGTTAGCATGTACACCAAGCACAGGGAATCCGCCAAGGATACCTGCTTTGGAAGCCTCCTCGATACCCTCGCCCACTGCCGGGATATATTCCTTCGGAATCGCACCGCCGACCACGGAAGATTCGTACTTGAATGTCTCCTCTCCGTTGGGATCCATAGGCTCGAATTTGACTTTACAATGACCGTACTGTCCACGACCACCGGACTGCTTCGCATATTTGTATTCCTGATCCACAGGTTTGGTAAAGGTCTCTTTGTATGCAACCTGAGGTGCACCTACATTTGCCTCCACCTTAAATTCACGCAGTAATCTGTCTACAATAATCTCCAGATGAAGTTCTCCCATACCTGCAATGATGGTCTGGCCCGTCTCCGGATCTGTGTGGGCACGGAAGGTAGGATCCTCCTCGGCAAGTTTTGCCAATGCCTCACCCATCTTGCCCTGGCCTGCCTTGGTCTTGGGCTCGATTGCCAGCTCAATAACCGGCTCCGGGAACTCCATGGACTCCAGGATAACAGGATGCTGCTCGTCACAGATAGTATCACCGGTTGTGGTGAACTTAAATCCTACTGCCGCCGCGATATCGCCGGAGTAAACTTTATCAAGTTCTGCTCTCTTGTTCGCATGCATCTGCAGGATACGTCCGATACGCTCCTTTTTATCCTTTGTTGCATTATATACATAGGAACCGGAATTGCAGGTACCTGAGTACACTCTGAAGAACGCCAGCTTTCCTACAAAAGGATCTGCCATGATCTTAAATGCCAATGCGGAGAAAGGCTCCTCATCGGATGAATGTCTCTCGACCTCGTTGCCGTCCATATCAGTACCTTTGATAGCCGCTATATCTGTAGGCGCCGGCATATACTCAAGGACTGCATCCAGAAGTTTCTGAACGCCCTTATTTCTATATGCGGAACCGCAGCATACCGGAATCGCTTTACACTCGCAGGTACCTTTACGCAATGCCGCTTTTAACTGCTCCACAGAAGGTGTCTCACCTTCCAGATACATCATGGTAAGGTCATCATCTAATTCGCAGATCTTTTCAATCAGCTCATCGCGGTACTCATTTGCCTGATCTGCCATATCTGCCGGAATCTCTGTAATGGAGATGTCTTCGCCCTTATCATCATTGTAGATGTAAGCCTGCATCTCAAACAGGTCGATGATTCCCTTGAAATCGTCCTCTTTGCCGATAGGCAGCTGTAAGACGATCGTGTTTTTACCTAATCTTGTTCTAATCTGCTCTACAGCCCCAAAGAAATTGGCACCTAAGATATCCATCTTATTAATAAATGCCATTCTGGGTACATTGTAGGTATCAGCCTGTCTCCACACATTCTCTGACTGTGGCTCCACGCCACCCTTCGCACAAAATACGCCTACAGCACCATCAAGTACACGGAGTGAACGCTCAACTTCTACAGTAAAGTCAACGTGGCCAGGAGTATCAATGATGTTGATACGATGCTCTAATGCGCCCGGCTTCGGTTTGCAATTTTCTTCCAAAGTCCAGTGGCATGTAGTAGCGGCTGATGTGATCGTGATACCTCTTTCCTGCTCCTGCTCCATCCAGTCCATAGTAGCAGTGCCTTCATGAGTATCGCCAATCTTATAGTTTACACCAGTATAATAAAGGATACGCTCTGACAATGTCGTCTTACCGGCATCGATATGGGCCATAATACCAATATTCCTGGTTCTCTCTAGTGGATATTCTCTTCCAGCCAAGGTTTTTTCCTCCTTATATTACTAAAACCGATAGTGCGCAAAAGCCTTGTTTGCCTCTGCCATCTTGTGCATATCTTCTTTTCTCTTAACTGCTGCGCCTGTATTGTTTGCAGCATCTAAGATCTCATTTGCAAGTCTCTGCTCCATGGTCTTTTCGCCTCTCTTACGAGAAAACATTACCAACCAACGCAGTCCAAGCGCCTGCCGTCTGTCCGGACGAACCTCGATCGGCACCTGATAGGTTGCACCGCCGATACGTCTCGCCTTAACTTCAAGCACGGGCATGATATTGTTCATTGCCTCCTCAAATACATCGAGCGCCGGCTTACCAGCCTTCTCCTCCACTCTTGCAAATGCTCCGTATACAATCTTCTGTGCAACGCCTTTCTTACCATCCAACATAATGTTGTTGATAAGCTTGGTCACAACCTTATTATTGTATAAAGGATCTGCTAATACATCTCTCTTTGCAATATGTCCTTTACGTGGCACGATTCTTCCCTCCTTATTAATAATAATAATTCACCGGTACTCACATGTGTCCTCTAATTCAATGTGTTCGTGCGGTTTCTATCAATAAGAATCCCAACACTAAATTAGTTCTGTTTGTGGTCCTGATTCACCTTTCTTAACCCAAATCCTTTCATGCGCAGGTTTGCTTGTCAAACCTGCCAAAGTTAATTTGCGAAGCAAATTTACTTTTGTTAACTTGCGAAGCAAATTTACTTTTGTTAACTTGCGAAGCAAATTTACTTTTACTTTTTGGGTCTCTTAGCGCCGTACTTGGAACGAGCCTGTCTTCTGTTTGCGACTCCCGCAGTATCAAGAGTACCTCTGATGATGTGGTATCTTGTACCAGGTAAGTCTTTGACTCTTCCGCCACGAATAAGGACTACGCTATGCTCCTGCAGGTTGTGGCCTTCGCCGGGGATATAGCTTGTCACTTCGATTCCGTTAGAAAGACGCACTCTGGCAATCTTTCTGAGCGCTGAGTTAGGCTTTTTCGGGGTAGCTGTCTTAACAGCTGTGCAGACACCTCTCTTCTGCGGAGAAGATGTCTCAGTAGCTGCCTTATGAAGGGAATTGTATCCTTTCAGCAAAGCAGGCGCTGTGGACTTCTTTACAGATGTCTGACGACCCTTTCTGACTAACTGGTTAAATGTTGGCATTCTTTTCACCTCCTGTATGATTGATTATCTGCCTCTTCGGCTTTTACGGCGCACAAAAAAAACGTATTCACGTGCACACTCAAATAGTATACTTGCCCGTGAATACGTTGTCAATACATTTTTCCTTGAAATTACTTAATTATTCTACGATTTCAGCCTCTAAAGCCTCATCTGTCTCCTCGATGAGCTCCTCTTCCTCAAACTCTTCTGCTTCTTCAAAATCATCAATCTCATCCACATCTACCAGTTCAATGTCATCCAGAGGATCATCATCAAAGTCAATCTCATCATCCATGCTAAGTCGGCTTAAAAGATTCTCATCCGTGCTGAGTCTGGTGTCTCGGTAACGTTTCATACCGGTTCCGGCAGGAATCAGCTTACCGATGATCACGTTCTCTTTCAGACCGATCAGGGAATCAACTTTACCCTTAATGGCTGCTTCCGTCAGAACTTTAGTGGTCTCCTGGAAAGATGCCGCTGACAGGAAGGAGTCTGTTGCCAGGGCTGCCTTGGTGATACCCAGCAGAATCTGCTTGCCATCCGCCGGCTCTTTGCCCTCGCCGATCAGCTTCTCATTCATATCTTCATATTCCAGTACATCCACCAGGGTACCCGGCAGGAAATCTGTGTCGCCGTTATTCTCAATCCGCACTTTCTTAAGCATCTGACGTACGATCACCTCGATATGCTTATCGGAGATATCCACACCCTGCAGACGATACACTCTCTGTACCTCTCGCAGCATGTAATCCTGTACGGCCCGGATTCCCTTAATCTTCAGGAGATCATGGGGATTGACGCTACCTTCTGTAAGTTCGTCACCGGCTTCAAGTACCGCACCGTCCAGCACTTTGATTCTTGATCCATAAGGAATCAAATAGGTCTTGGACTCCCCTGTTTCGTCATTGGTGATCATAATCTCACGCTTTTTCTTGGTATCCTTGATGGTAGCCACACCGCCGAACTCTGCGATGATTGCAAGTCCTTTGGGCTTACGCGCCTCGAAAAGCTCCTCAACACGGGGAAGACCTTGTGTGATATCATCACCGGCCACACCGCCCGTATGGAACGTACGCATGGTCAGCTGTGTACCAGGCTCACCAATGGACTGTGCTGCGATGATACCAACAGCCTCACCAACCTGTACCGCCTCGCCTGTAGCCATATTAGCGCCATAACATTTCGCGCAGATACCCACATGAGAACGGCAGGTCAGGATGGTACGTATCCTCACTTCCTCCACCGGTTCGCCCTTATCATTTACACCTACGCTCAAGATCTTAGCAGCGCGGGCAGGGGTAATCATGTGATTTCTCTTGACGATCATCTTACCGTCTTTATCTTTGATATCCTCACAGGAGAAACGTCCTGTGATTCTGTCTTTCAATCCTTCGATGGTCTCCTTACCGTCCATAAACGCCTTGACTACCATACCCGGAATCTCATCCTTGCCTTCGCAGCAGTCTACTTCACGGATGATCAATTCCTGTGAAACGTCCACCATTCTTCTGGTCAGGTAACCGGAGTCAGCAGTACGAAGCGCTGTATCGGACAAACCTTTACGCGCACCATGTGCGGACATAAAATATTCCAGTACATCCAGACCTTCACGGAAATTGGACTTGATCGGCAATTCGATGGTCCGTCCTGTGGTATTTGCCATCAGGCCGCGCATACCGGCAAGCTGCTTGATCTGCTGGTTGGAACCACGGGCTCCGGAGTCCGCCATCATGAAGATATTATTATATTTATCCAGACCAGAGAGCAGCACTTCCGTAAGCTCTTTATCCGTCTCATTCCAAGTCTCAACAACCGCCCGATATCTCTCTTCTTCCGTGATCAATCCACGTCTGAAGTTAACAGAAATCTTATCCACGGTAGCCTGCGCCGCCTCCAGCATCTCTTCCTTCTGTGCCGGCACTGTCATATCGGAAATCGATACGGTCATAGCCGCCTGGGTAGAATACTTATAGCCGATGGACTTGATCAGGTCAAGTACTTCCGCAGTCCTTACAGCACCGTGAATGTTGATGACCTTCTCCAGAATCTGTTTTAACTGTTTCTTGCCCACATGGAAGTCCACTTCCAGTTTCAAGACATCTTCCGGGTTGCTTCTGTCCACATATCCCAAATCCTGAGGCAGGATTTCATTAAAGAGGAATCTGCCAAGAGTAGACTCCACATTGCCCGACACTGCTTTTCCGTCAGCGGTCTTTTTGGTCACTCTCACCCTGATTCTGGTGTGCAATGTACAAACCTTATTTTCATAGGCAAGAATCGCCTCGTTCACATTCTTAAAGAACTTGCCTTCGCCCAGAGCACCGGGTCTTTCCTGTGTCAGGTAGTAGATACCCAGCACCATATCCTGAGAGGGCACCGCCACAGGACCGCCGTCAGAAGGCTTCAAGAGGTTGTTCGGGGAAAGCAGGAGGAATCTGCACTCCGCCTGAGCCTCTACGGAAAGGGGCAGATGTACTGCCATCTGGTCACCGTCAAAGTCAGCGTTAAATGCCGTACATACCAAAGGATGCAGCTTAATAGCCTTACCTTCCACGAGAATCGGCTCAAAAGCCTGGATGCCCAGTCTGTGCAGCGTAGGAGCACGGTTTAACATCACCGGATGCTCTTTGATAACTTCCTCCAGCACATCCCATACCTGAGTGTCCAGTCTCTCCACCAGTTTCTTAGCTGCTTTAATGTTCTGGGAAATCCCGCGGGATACCAGTTCTTTCATCACAAAAGGCTTGAACAGTTCGATCGCCATCTCCTTGGGCAGACCGCACTGGTAAATCTTTAATTCAGGCCCCACCACGATAACGGATCGACCAGAATAGTCAACACGCTTACCAAGCAGGTTCTGACGGAAACGTCCTGATTTACCCTTTAACATATCCGACAGGGACTTTAACGCCCTGTTGCCAGGACCTGTCACCGGACGTCCTCTTCTGCCGTTATCGATCAGCGCATCCACAGCCTCCTGTAACATACGTTTCTCGTTGCGGACAATAATATCCGGAGCGCCAAGTTCCAAAAGTCTCTTCAGACGATTATTTCTGTTGATGATCCTTCTATACAAATCATTTAAGTCAGAAGTCGCAAAACGGCCGCCGTCCAGCTGTACCATAGGACGCAGATCGGGCGGAATAACCGGAATCGCATCCATGATCATCCACTCCGGCTGATTGCCGGACTCCCGGAACGCCTCTACGACCTCCAGTCTTTTGATGATGCGGGCACGCTTCTGACCCGTAGACTCCTTCAGACCTTCTTTTAACTCAACTGCCTCTGCCTCCAAGTCAATGGCCTGTAAAAGCTCTTTAATTGCTTCTGCACCCATACCAACACGGAATTTATTGCCCCAGTTCTCTCTGGCATCCTGATACTCTTTCTCGGAGAGAACCTGCTTGTATTCCAGATCAGTCTCACCGCCGTCCAGCACAATATAGGACGCAAAATAGAGCACCTTCTCCAGCACTCTCGGGGACAGATCCAAAATCAATCCCATTCGGCTCGGGATACCTTTAAAATACCAGATGTGGGATACGGGCGCTGCCAGTTCAATATGTCCCATACGCTCCCTGCGGACGCTGGACTTTGTCACTTCAACACCACATCTATCACAGACCACACCTTTATATCTGATCTTCTTATACTTACCACAATGACACTCCCAGTCTTTGCTGGGCCCGAAAATCCGCTCACAGAAAAGGCCTTCTTTCTCGGGTTTTAAAGTTCTATAATTGATAGTCTCAGGCTTCGTGACCTCACCTCTGGACCACTCTCTGATCTTTTCAGGTGATGCCAATCCAATCTTGATCGCATCAAATGTCATAGGTTGATATGTTTCCTGTCTCATGTCTGACATCGTACACTATGCTCCTTCCAGATTATTTACGGATCTTCTCTTGGTCTTATTCAAACTCCACTTCAAGATCCAGGTCATCTTCAGCCAAATCTTCTTCCTCGTCACTGGTCACCAGTTCCCCGCTGTCCTCATCAAACTCCTGTCTCTGATAACCCATTGACCCAAGAGATTCTTTCTCGTAATCGTAATTACGGGAATCGCCCTCGATCTCATAACGATAATCATTCTCGCCGTAATCGATGGATTCCATAATCTCCACTTCAGTCTGATCGTCACGAAGCACTCTCACGTCCAGACCCAAGGACTGTAATTCTTTCAGCAGTACCTTGAAAGACTCCGGCACACCGGGTTCCGGAATATTATCACCCTTGATGATTGCTTCATAGGTCTTGACACGTCCCACCACATCATCGGACTTCACTGTCAGAATCTCCTGTAGCGTATAAGCCGCACCATATGCCTCCAGCGCCCACACTTCCATCTCACCGAAACGCTGTCCGCCAAACTGTGCCTTACCGCCCAGAGGCTGCTGTGTTACCAGTGAGTAAGGACCCGTGGAACGGGCATGGATCTTATCATCTACCAGATGATGCAGTTTCAGGTAATGCATGTGCCCGATGGTAACCGGCGAATCAAAATACTCACCAGTCCTGCCGTCACGCAGTCTCACCTTACCATCTCTGGAAATCGGCACGCCTTTCCACACTTCGCGGTGGTCTCTGTTCTCGTACAGATATTCCATGACTTCCGGTAAAAGTTCTTCTTTATGTTTCTTCTCGAACTCTTCCCATTCCAGATTGACATAATCGTTGGCCAAATCGAGGGTATCCATGATATCATCCTCTTTTGCACCGTCAAACACCGGCGTTGCCACGTTAAAGCCAAGCGCTTTCGCAGCCAGGGATAAGTGAATCTCAAGCACCTGACCGATATTCATACGGGAAGGCACACCCAGCGGATTCAGCACGATATCAAGCGGACGGCCATTCGGCAGGTAAGGCATATCTTCTACCGGCAGCACGCGGGATACCACACCCTTATTACCGTGACGGCCCGCCATCTTATCACCCACGGAAATCTTTCTCTTCTGTGCTATATAAATGCGGACAGCCTGATTCACACCCGGAGAAAGTTCATCGCCATTCTCTCTGGTAAATACTTTAGCATCCACGACAATACCATATTCGCCATGCGGCACTTTCAGGGAAGTGTCACGTACTTCTCTTGCCTTCTCACCAAAGATGGCACGAAGCAGTCTCTCCTCCGCAGTCAGCTCGGTCTCTCCCTTCGGGGTTACTTTACCCACCAGGATATCTCCGGCACGTACCTCGGCACCGATACGGATGATACCTCTGTCATCCAGATCCTTCAATGCATCGTCACCCACACCGGGTACATCTCTGGTGATTTCTTCCGGTCCCAGCTTGGTGTCACGGGCTTCTGCTTCATATTCTTCAATGTGTACGGAAGTATAAACATCTTCCTGTACCAGTCTTTCACTCAAAAGAACTGCGTCCTCGTAGTTATAACCTTCCCAGGTCATAAATCCGATCAGCGGGTTCTTACCCAGCGCCAGTTCGCCGCCATCTGTGGAAGGACCGTCTGCAATAACTTCTCCCTGCTCCACATGAGCGCCCTTCTGCACGATAGGTTTCTGGTTGTAACAGTTGGACTGATTACTTCTGGAAAACTTCGACAGATGGTACTCCATCTTCTCTCCGTCATCACAGGTCACTTTGATCATATTAGAAGATACGTAATCTACTGTACCTGCTTTTCTGGCTACCACACAGACACCGGAGTCCACAGCCGCCTTCGGCTCCATACCGGTTCCCACTACAGGCGTTTCCGTGAAGAGAAGCGGCACTGCCTGTCTCTGCATGTTGGATCCCATCAGCGCCCGGTTCGCATCGTCATTCTGTAAGAACGGAATCAGCGCGGTTGCCACCGAGAATACCATTTTCGGAGACACATCCATGTAATCAAACATGGTCTTGGGATACTCCTGGGTTTCCATCTTATAACGTCCGGACACGCTGTTTCTCTTGAAATAG
The DNA here is from genome assembly GCA_947243845.1 of uncultured bacterium. Classification (GTDB taxonomy): domain Bacteria; phylum Bacillota; class Clostridia; order Lachnospirales; family Lachnospiraceae; genus UBA3282. Next base: position 32,877 of record CAMXIF010000027.1, on the reverse strand, counting down.
CCGTCCTTGTCCAAAGGCGTAGAAGCCTGCGCTACATGATAGTTATCTTCCTCATCAGCTGTCATATAAACAGCCTCATCTGTCACACGCGGATTCTCCGGATCGGACTTGTCAATCTTACGGTAAGGCGCCTCCACAAATCCGTATTCGTTGATTCTTGCATAAGATGCAAGGGAGTTGATCAGACCGATGTTCGGTCCTTCAGGCGTCTCAATCGGGCACATCCTGCCATAATGTGTATAGTGTACATCACGCACCTCGAATCCGGCTCTGTCTCTGGACAGACCACCCGGTCCCAGAGCGGAGAGACGTCTCTTGTGCGTCAATTCGCCAAGCGGATTATTTTGATCCATGAACTGTGACAGCTGGGAAGAACCGAAAAATTCCTTCACTGCTGCCTGTACCGGCTTGATATTGATGAGTACCTGCGGAGAAATTTCTTCTGCATCATGAGTAGTCATTCTCTCGCGCACCACTCTCTCCAGTCTGGAAAGACCAATACGGTACTGGTTCTGTAACAATTCACCCACCGCACGGATACGGCGGTTACCCAGATGATCGATATCGTCATCGTTACCGATACCGTACTCCAGATGAATATTATAGTTAATGGAAGCTAAAATGTCTTCCTTTGTAATATGTTTCGGGATCAGCTCATGTACATTCTTCTGGATTGCCTCTGCCAGCATCTCCGGATCTTCACTGTATTCCTGTAAAATCTGCTGTAACACAGGGAAATAAACCAACTCTGTAACGCCCAGTTCCCTGGGATTGCATTCCACAAAGTTAGTGATATCTACCATCATATTGGAGAGAACCTTAACATTCTTCTCCTCTGTCTGAATCCAGACTGCAGGCACTGCGGCGTTCTGAATCATATCAGCCATCTCCGCCGTCACCTTATCCCCTGCCTTCGCCAAAATCTCGCCTGTCAGGGTATCCACCACATCCTCTGCCAGGATATGATGACGGATCCTGTTTCTGAACATCAGCTTTTTGTTAAATTTATATCTGCCGACTTTGGCAAGATCATATCTTCTGGGGTCAAAGAACATGGCAGTGATCAGACTCTCTGCACTTTCCACGCTCAAAGGCTCACCGGGACGAATCTTCTTATATAATTCCAACAGACCTTCCTGATAGTTCTCGGCCGTATCCTTTGTAAAGCTTGCTTCAATCTTTGGCTCGTCACCAAACAACTCCCTGATCTCATCATTGGAACCCACGCCCAGCGCACGAATCAGCACGGTGATCGGAACCTTTCTGGTCCGGTCAACACGCACATAAAAGACATCGTTAGAATCTGTCTCATACTCTAACCATGCTCCGCGGTTGGGAATCACGGTAGCGGAAAAAAGCCGCTTACCAATCTTATCATGTCCGATTCCATAATAGATGCCGGGAGAACGCACAAGCTGACTGACAATGACACGTTCAGCGCCATTGATCACAAAAGTGCCTGTCTCTGTCATAAGCGGCAGGTCACCCATAAAGATCTCATGCTCTGTAATCTCATCCTTCTCTTTATTGATCAGACGTACTTTTACTTTGAGAGGGGCTGCATAAGTGGCGTCTCTCTCCTTACATTTTTCGATAGAATACTTGACATCCTCTTCGCATAACTCAAAGTCAACGAATTCCAGACTCAAATGACCGCTATAATCTGAAATCGGAGAAATATCGTCAAACACTTCTTTCAGGCCTTCATCCAGAAACCACTGGTAGGAGTTCTTCTGAACTTCGATCAGGTTCGGCATATTCAGAACCTCTTTCTGTCGTGCATAAGTCATACGCGTATTTCTGCCGGCTGCAGTCTTACGGATCCTGTTCTTTTCCATTGACATTCTCACCCCGTTCTTTATGATTGATACATGCTTTGTCGTCAAATTAGACTTCAAATAAGCATACCACACCACAATAGTGCATTATCCATTCTACTACAAGTCTCTAGGGGAGTCAACGATTATTTTCAGAATTTAAAAAAGATTTTAGAATTGTTAACAAAACCGCCCACGTACCTGTTAGCAGTACGTGAACGGTCTTTTCTTAACATAAGGATGTCTGGCGAAGCCTGACATACATTGTTGTGTGATATGTGAGCCGATTACTTGAGAGTAACTTTAGCGCCCTCAGCCTCCAGCTTAGCCTTGAGATCTTCAGCCTCTTCCTTAGAAGCAGCCTCTTTGAGTACCTTCGGAGCAGAATCTACCATATCCTTAGCTTCCTTCAAGCCAAGACCTGTTGCCTCACGAACAACCTTGATAACCTTAACCTTGTTCGGGCCAACCTCTGTCAGTTCTACATCGAACTCTGTCTTCTCCTCTGCTGCCGCTGCGCCTGCGTCACCGCCTGCTGCTGCAACTACCACACCTGCTGCTGCGGATACACCATACTTCTCCTCACAAGCTTTTACCAAATCATTTAACTCTAATACTGTCAACTCATCAATAGCGCTGATGATTTCTTCAATAGATAACTTTGCCATGGTTTTTACCTCCATATTTTTATTGTTGTTAGTTTTCTGATACTTTACTTTCGCCGATTACCTGTAATAGTCCCGCCCGTGGCGTTACTGTTTACAGTTCTCTGCTGTCACCGCTTACTCTGCAGGCGTCTCTTCTGCTGCAGGCGCTTCCTCTGCGGGAGCCTCCTCAGCCGCAGGCGCTTCCTCTACAGGTGCAGCCTCTGCTGCTGCCTCCTCTGCAGGTGCCTCGCACTCGGATGCGCCGCCTTTCTCTGCCAGCTGATTCATGACACGAGCAAAGTTGGTGATCGGAGACTGGATACTGCCAAGCAGCTTGGATAACAATTCTTCTCTGGAAGGAATCTTGGAAATCTCTATAATACCATTGGCATCATATGCGATACCTTCCACAACACCGCCCTTAACTTCAAGAGCGTTTGCTGTCTTAGCGAATTTGCATATAACCCTGGCAGGCGCCGTAGCGTCCTCTGTGGATATGGCGATCGCGCTGGGGCCTTCCAGATAAGGAAGAAGGGATTCATAATCCGTACCCTTGAATGCAAAATTCATCATTGTGTTCTTGTAAACCTTGTAGGTGATCCCGGCTTCACGCAGCTGCTTACGAAGCTGTGTATCCTGCTCCACTGTCAGTCCACGGTAGTCAACCAGAACAACTGACTGCGCATCTTTTACGGCTGCAGAAATCTCTTCTACGATAGGTTTTTTCAGTTCAACCTTTGCCATTACATTACCTCCTTATAGATTTTGTGCCGAAAGGAGTCTGTTTTATATCCAATAAAAATCCTCCCTGCTGACAGGGAGGAATAAAGGTCATAAAGTACTCTTCTCTCCTCGGTAGGCGGACTCTTACGCCGGCAATACGGCACCTACTGTCTTCGGCATCTGCTACTATAGCATACCATACCGGGGATGTCAACTATTTTATTACATTTACCTGCGGTTTGCCGGCATCTGCCGTATTTATTCGAGGGCATCCGCATACATCCGATATACAGAAGAAGCTGCAAACGCCGCTCCGGACTGTGCTTTATACTGCAAACCAAATCTCTGGGCCTGGGTGATCTCGACCTCCATCATGCCCAAATTCGATTTGATCTGTAACACGGTAGAGCCATCGGGTTTTGTGACAATCTGCGTGTCAAGGTCGTCCCCATCATCCTTTCCGCCCTTGTTCTTCCCCTCTCCGGGAATGGTCATCTGCCCCTCATAGTCGGAAATTTTATGCAGTCCCTTGCTATTTTCATGGATGATTGCCCGCTGAAGCAGATCCATCTCCTCCGCCGTATAAAAATGTGCGCCAAAATCATTCATATATTTGGCATACTTGACTTTCTCCCGGTCTATGTAAGTGGATCCATCCTTTTCATAGGTGTAATCCGGCACACCATCCTTCGTGGAAGTCTCAAAGAAATGGACAAAATCATCCTCATCGATCTCTCCCGCCAGAAAATCTTTCCAGAAATTTTCATGGGCAGCAAAACGCAGATTGGCATCTGCCGGAAACCGTTTCAGGAATGCCATCACCTTTTCATACTGTCCCTCTTCCGTATAAGAGAATTTCCAGCAATCCTTGTTCACCCATCCTGTACCGTCAAAATAAGCCTCTTTACAGGATATGCCGTCCGGCCCATAAGCCGTGATGAACCAATGTTTCTTCTTAGGATCATCCGTGGGATAACTGCACTTGGTAACCTCATTCGTAAGAAGCGCCGCTGTCTGTTCTGCGTCAATCTCTTCTGTTGCGCCTTCTTCTGTAACAGCTTCCGCTGTACTCTCCGTCACCGCCACAGTCGTCTCGGTTCCCTCCGTACCGGTCTTTCCATCCATTTCTCTCTGAAGGGCCTCCTTTGCCGCCTGCTTCTCCGCCTCCTCGATCTGTGCCTGTACTTCCGCCTGCAAAGCTTCCTCGGCAGCATCAAATTTCTCCAACAGCTTATCCCACTCTTTCATCGTGTAGGACATAGCGCCTATCTGAAAAGTGGGCTCCACCGTACCGTCCTTGACCTTCTTCGCCATTTCGGCCATCTTTTCCAGAATCTGTTCCCTGCAGGTCTTATCCGCAGCATTCTCAGAAGCTTTGGACTCTTCCGTCCCCTTTGCTCCCTCCGGCGCCGCTGAGGATTTCCGGCTTTTCCCAGTATTTCCCTTATAATACTCCTGTCCTGCACTGCCCTGCCAGGGACTGTTGTAGCGGTCCGAATTAATATTCATAATTGCCATTCCTTTCCGTCTTTGTTGTGATATCTCTATAAGGAATACGAATCAATGCCTCCAAAAGTTTCATATCTTCCACTTTTTTAATTCAAATATAAATTTACCTTCATTGTTCTAACATAAATTTACCTTCATTGAGACGTGATACTCCTTTACCAGGTAACATACCCCTCCTCATCAATCTCCACGCCTTCGGAAATGCTGCGCATATAATCCAGTACCCTTTTCTTCTCTTCCCCCTCCAGGAATCCGGTCTTACAGCTGTTTTGCTGACAGGGTATGAACTGATAACTCACAAGCCCTTCTTGGTCGATGACCGCCTTAACCATGCCGGTATCCAGTGTCTTTGAGTTAAACCAGAAATTGCCAAGGCTGTAGATTACAGGTACTCCCTGGATTACACCGATGGGCTGCAGACAATGGGGATGATCTCCAATGACCAGATCCGCTCCGGCTGCGATCACCTCCGGGGCCTGTTTCAACTGCGCCCAGTCAAGAGTCGCCTCATTCTCCGTCCCCCAGTGAAGATATACCACTACAAAATCGCAATTCTTCTTGGCTTCCCTGATCGTCTCCAGCAGATTCTCCCCGTCCCAGCAGCGAAACACGCCGGAAGAAACATCTGTGGCGCCCCGGGTATCCGGATTGTCCAGTCTTTCAATCTGCGTTGCCGTGATGAATGCAATCTTAATATCATCCACAATATAATATGCCGGACGCCGCGCTTCGCTCAAATCATGTCCAGCTCCTATCACCGTAACGCCTGCCTCCTTCAAAATATCTAGACTGTCAAGCAGCGCTTCCTCTCCATAATCAAAGGCATGGTTATTGGCCATGGATACAATATCCACTCCCATATCGTTCAGATAGTTCACCGTTTCCGGCCTTGCCCGGAAGGTAAACTGCTTGCCCTCAAGCGGTGCACCCCTGTCAGAATAGGGAAACTCATTGTTGAGCATCATCACATCCGCCCGCTCCATCTCCCGGATCAGGTCCGGTGCAATACCCTGTTCGATCCCGCCGCCGGACTGCAGATGTTTCATGATCGCATAATGATCGTCAAAGAGAATATCCCCGGCAAATAATAATGTTGCCTGCCCGGGTTCCCCCGCTTCCCTATAATAAATATTGTTCTGCTCCATATATTCCGGATCATCCAGTTCCGCCTGGTATCTGTTCTGTGAGACGCCTGGCTCTCCCTGTCCGGACATCTCTTCCCGTTCGGCCGCCTCGTCCGGCTCATGATCCGGCTTCTGCCGCTCCACAGGCTTCACCGTACTCTGAACCTGTCTCGCCGGTTCAAAGACCCACAGATATGCCGCTAATACCAACAAGCCCGTCACAACTGCCAGACTCAGCGTCAAAACAAACGGCAGCAGGAGACTGCGGCTGATCCTGATTCTCTTTTTCTTTGATTTATGTGTTTTTTTCTTCTTGCCCATAGATTGATTATACCACAAAAAAGCAGACATAAAACAAAAAAGGTAATGCGCACAGCACATTACCTTTTAAACACTCTCTTTATCCTGCAGATATTAATATTTTGCCGTATTGATCTTCACGCCAGGACCCATTGTGGTCGCCAGAGTGATACTTCTCAGATACTGACCTTTTAATGCTGAAGGTTTAGCCTTGACGATCGCTTCCATCAATGCGTCAAAGTTCTCCTGCAGTTTGCTCTCCTCAAAGGAAACCTTGCCTACCGGCACATGAATGATATTGGCCTTATCCAGTCTGTACTCGATCTTACCTGCCTTGATATCGCTGATTGCCTTAGCCACATCCATGGTTACGGTACCAGCCTTCGGGTTAGGCATCAAACCTTTCGGTCCGAGCACTTTACCGAGACGTCCCACAACGCCCATCATGTCGGGTGTTGCTACTACAACATCAAAGTCAAGCCATCCCTCATTCTGAATCCTGGGAATCAGCTCATCGCCGCCTACATGATCTGCACCGGCTGCCTCAGCCTCCGCTACTTTATCACCTTTGGCAAACACCAATACTTTGACTGTCTTACCTGTTCCGTTGGGCAGTACTACCGCGCCACGAACCTGCTGTTCAGCATGACGGCCATCACATCCGGTTTTAATATGAACTTCTACAGTCTCATCAAATTTCGCTGTTGCTGTCTTCTTAACCAAGGCAATCGCATCTGCTGTATCGTACAGGGTTGCACGGTCTACCAGCTTCGCTGCCTCCTGATATTTTTTACCATGTTTCATGTTAGCCCCTCCATTACTCTTCTACTGTGATGCCCATACTTCTTGCAGTACCGGCAATCATGCTCATAGCTGCTTCTACGCTTGCCGCATTTAAATCAGGCATCTTCGTTTCTGCGATCTCCTGTAACTTTGCCTTAGAGATGGTCGCAACCTTAGCCTTGTTAGGGGTCGCAGAACCAGACTTAATGTTGCATGCTTTCTTTAAAAGAACTGCAGCAGGGGGAGTCTTTGTAATGAAACTGAAACTTCTGTCTGCATAAACAGTGATAACAACGGGGATGATCACATCACCCTTATCAGCTGTTCTCGCGTTGAACTGTTTGGTAAATTCAACGATGTTAACACCGTGCTGTCCAAGTGCAGGACCAACCGGCGGCGCTGGTGTTGCTTTACCAGCAGGGATCTGTAACTTAATGTATCCTTCTACTTTCTTTGCCATAATGGCACCTCCTAAAATATTGTGGTCTAGGCGCTGATCTGCAAGATACAGAAGCTTCCTCAGTCACATCCGGGATCGCAGCGCAATCCCCGCAGTCAACCTTTGCTCGATCTATCAACCAGCTCCCACATATATCTACACCCGCGAAAGACATCACTACACACAAGATATGCCTGCCTTGATGCAGTCACACCTGCTGTTTCGCTGCCCGCGGGAATAAATATCCTCTTATCTAAGACTTCTGACTTCCGCAAAACTGATTTCTACCGGCGTCTCTCTGCCGAACAACTCTACATTGATCGTAGCCGTCTGCTTGTTGTAATCGATTCTCTGTACAACACCCACAGTATCCTTCCAGACACCAGCAACCACCACAATGGTATCGCCTTCCGCGAAGTCAACGCTCACGTTCTCCATCTTGATACCGAGCGGCTTCATCTCCGCCTCTGTGAGCGGCACCGGCTTACTCCCCGGTCCCACAAAACCAGTTACACCTCTGGTATTTCTTACCACATACCATGTATCGTCATTCATGACCATATTGATCAGGACATATCCCGGAAACATCTTCTTCTGTACTGTCTTGCGGGCGCCGTTCTTCATTTCCATAACATCCTGCATCGGCACTTTGACTTCCAGAATCTCCTCTTCCAGATGCCTGTTCTCAATCGTCTTTTCAATATTGGCTTTTACTTTGTTCTCATACCCGGAATAAGTATGCACAACATACCAATTCGCTTCTGCCATACCAATCCTCCATGCCTCTTATCAACCTGTTTTGGAGCTTCTTAAAATGTGAATGTGGTAATAAAATCCACACCATACTGCAGACCGAAGTCCAGTATCGTAATGAGTGCTCCTACTACTAAGGAAATAATAACAACCGCCACGGATTGTTTCAAAAGGGCATCTTTATCCGGCCAGGTGATCTTCTTAAACTCAGCTTTCACACCGTCAAAAAATTTGACCGTTTTAGCTGTCTTGTCCGATTTTGCTGATTTCGCAGAATCTCCCATAGCTATTCTCCTTTCCCTCTGAAAGAGTGACAGACGATTACTTCGTCTCCTTATGCAGGGTATGTCTCTTGCAGAATCTGCAATACTTCTTCGTCTCCATCCTGTCGGGATGAGTCTTCTTGTCCTTTGTCGTATTGTAGTTACGCTGTTTGCATTCTGTACATGCTAATGTGATTCTTGTGCGCATCTTGTTACCTCCACGTGCATTTACTCTTCATTTACTGTAATCACCGGGTCCGCCCGATTTTTTAAGCATAAAAAAAAGACCTAAATCTTATCTCGCTCACACAATATATCATATGCGGAAAACGAAGTCAACCGCTTTTTTTCATTATGTAAAATATTTTTCTATCTTTTACCTGCTTATATCTATAATGTTGATCAGATATTTTCTCACTTTAGCGATGGAAAATTACTTTTTTTTGCTTTTTCCTCTTTATATTTTGCATCCATTTAACGATATATATATAAATCACTTTTTTTGCAGTAAAATCAATGGAAAAATCCATAAAAAGCCTTATATATACTTGCATTTCTCTTATGTATAATGTTACAATAAGACTATAATTTACTGATAATAGGATGATTGTCAGTATTTGTATCTTTTTACACAATCTTATCACAAATAATATATATAAGTAGAAACGCCCTCAAAGATGTTTTGCAGGCAATGGATAGCCCAAGAAGACATCCACGAAGATTTCATGGAAGAAAGGAGGGGCTTATGGCTTATAATTCTGTTCATAATTTAACAAATGTCTACAATTTTTATCTGACTACTTATGCGCCCAAGTCAAGTACGCCTTATGATACGCATAAGAAGAGCGAACTTCGCAGTGTATACAATTCCATTGTCAAAATGAATAAGGAGTCCCCTCTGTTTATTCTGGATACCAGCAAGGAATCTCAGCGTTTTGCAGTGGGCATGAAAGAAAATGCCAGGGAACTGCGCAATACGATTGCTTCCCTCGGTGGTTTGGACGAGGAAGAACTCTTAAATAAAAAGGTGGCTTACTCCAGTAATGAGAATATAGCTACTGCTGCCTATATTGGTTCTTCCAAACCTGAGGACGATACGCCTTCCTACGAGGTCGAAGTAAAGAGTCTGGCCTCCACGCAGGTTAACATGGGACGTTTCCTTGCCGATAGCGAAAATGTGTCACTCCCGCCGGATACCTACTCTTTTGATGTGGGTATAGATGATCTCAATTATGAATTTCAGTTCAGTATCAAGGCTACAGATACGAACAGGGATGTACAAGATCGTCTGTCCCGCCTGATCAACAACGCGGGCATTGGCATGACTGCACAGGTGATAAGGGATGATAACGGTAATTCCAGCCTCAGAATAGAATCAGCAGCAACCGGTTTAAAGAACGGTAAATACAATCAGTTCCATATATCCGACAACAGAACCAGTAAGGCCTCCGGTGCGGTCGATTATCTTGGACTTGACTATGTCGCTTCACCACCCACGAACGCCTCTTTCTTAGTGAATGGCGAGGAGGTTGCTGCTACCTCGAACCACTATACCATAGAGAATACTTATCATCTGCAGCTGAAAGGCGTCAGCAGTGAGGACGGCGAGACAGCTTCCATCGGCCTTAAGACAGATGTAGAGTCCTTGGCCGAAAATATCAACACATTGGTGCGGGGATATAACTCTTTCCTGCAGGCAGTCTCGGAACACGGTGAGAATCATCCCAAGAGCAACCGCCTGTTCAATGAGATGAGCAGCGTAGCAAGACTCTATGCCAAAGGACTTACACAGGCAGGACTGAATTTGAATCTGGACGGCACCCTGGAAGTGGACAGCGATGTATTCAGACAGAAAGCCACCAGCGGTGAGGCCAGGGAAGCCTTCTCTTCCATGAGGGGATTCACCAATTCCATCCTGCGCAAATCCAATCAGGTATCACTGAACCCGATGAACTATGTCAACAACGTGATCGTTGCATATAAGAATCCCGGCAAGAACTTTGCCACTCCTTATATCACCAGCGCATACAGCGGCATGATGTTCAACAGTTATTGCTGATATCTGCTGATATCTTAATGAAAGAGTAAACGAGGCAGCTAAAATCTGCCTCGTTATTTTTTCTATTCATAAGCGCCGAGCAATCTCTTTCGGAATCTGCCCATGTTAAAGCGGTATATTCCCATGTTTTTTCTTTGGCGCTTCCATCTGCTTATTCTTAAGTCCCCGCAGCGCCTTGATCAGCGCTTCTCTCGTCTCCTCCGGTTTGATCACCTCATTGACATAGCCTCTGGCTGCCGCCACATAAGGATTTAAGAATCTGTCCTCATACTCCTTCTTACACTGTGCCCGCATGGCTTCCGGATCCGCCGCAGCCTTAATCTTGCGTTTGAAAGCAATGTTTACCGCACCGTCTGCTCCCATCACCGCAATTTCCGCAATCGGCCAGGCATAGACGATATCCGCTCCCATCTCCTTGGAATTCATAGCAATATAAGCGCCGCCATAAGCTTTGCGCATGATCAGTGAAATCTTCGGCACCGTAGCCTCGGAATAGGCATACAGGATTTTCGCTCCGTGGCGGATGATGCCGTTATGCTCCTGCGCTGTTCCCGGCAGAAAGGCAGGCACATCGATCAGCGTGATAAGCGGTATATTGAAGCAGTCACAAAACCTGATAAATCTCGCTATTTTATCGGAGGCATGATAATCCAGAGACCCGCCCATGGAGTTGGGCTGGTTGGCTACAATTCCTACAACCTTACCCTCCATCCGGCACCAGCCGACCACCGCATTGGTGGCAAAATCTTTCTGCACTTCAAAAAAGCTGCCTTCATCCACAATACAATCTATGACTTCTTTTACATCGTAGGCATGACGGGAATTGTCCGGCACAATATCCATGATCTTGGCCGCCTTCGCCCTCATGGCGCTTGCCGCCTTGCCGCCCTCACTTCTGCCAAACACCTTACCCACTCGGGGCAGTATGCTCTGTCTCTCCTTGGTATTGATCACCGGCGGTTTCTCTGTCCAGTTGCTGGGCAGATAGGACAAAAGCTTACGCACGCCCATCAGGCACTCATTCTCGGTATCATACGTAAAGTGGGACACGCCGCTCTTCTTCGCATGCACTTCGGCGCCGCCCAGTTCCTCCACGGACACTTCCTCATTGATAACGGTCTTCACCACATTCGGCCCCGTGATAAACATCTTGGAAATATCTTTTACCATAAAAATAAAGTCACAAATAGCCGGCGCATAGCAGGCACCGCCGGAACAGGGTCCTAAGATCACCGCGATCTGCGGGATTACGCCGGAAGCCTTTGTGTGCCGCAGGAACATGCCGCTGTAACCGCTCAGGGAGGAAATCCCTTCCTCAATCCTGGCGCCGCCGCTGTCATTGATACAGATTAAAGGCGCTTTCATCTCCATCGCCATATCCTGGATCCGACAGATTTTAAAAGAATGATACTCTCCCAAGGTACCGCCGATTACCGTAAAATCTTCGCTGGCCACAAAGACCTGTCTTCCGTCAATCTCTCCATACCCTGTCACTACACCATCGCCGGGCACTCGTCTCTTATCCAGATCAAAATCATCGATACGTGACTCCAGAAATCCATCCACCTCCACGAAGGTGCCGGGATCAAGCAGAATCTCAATCCTCTCTCTGGCTGTCAGCTTGCCTGTTGCATGCTGTTTGTCAATCTTATTCTGACCGCCGCCAAGCAGTGCTTTCTCTCTTCTTCCATCCAGTTCCTTAATCGCTTCGTTCCAGTTCATAATGCCTCCATCTGATATCCTGATTATCATTTCACACAAAAATTTGAAACTCCAATACTTTGATATTCAAACTATCAAACAGTATTATAGGCAGAGCACTGTCTCTTGTCAATACTCTGCCTGCATTTAATCCAAAATTTTCAATTCTTTCGTCACCTTTCGTGCATGCGCAAGAAGCATTACTGCTTTTCTATATTTTATATTACAATGCTTCTCCTAATTCCTCTTGCACTGCCGTCAGCGCCGATTCAATCACTTTATCCATATCATAATATTTATATTGTCCCAGACGGCCGCCAAAAATAAGATGCGGCTTCGTCTTCGCAAACTCCTGATATCTGCCAAGCAATGCATCATTCACCTCATTATTGACAGGATAATAGGGTTCCTCCCCCTCCTGCCAGAATGCCGGATATTCCCTGGTGATCACTGTGCCAGGCTGGGTGCCAAATTCAAAATGCTTATGTTCGATGATTCTTGTATAGGGAATCTCCCGCTGCGTATAATTCACCACCGCATTACCCTGATAATTATCACAATCGGGGAGTATCTCAGTCTCAAATTGAAGAGACCGGTATTCCAGATGTCCCAGACAGAAATCAAAATACTCATCCAGCATCCCCGTATAGACCACCTTCTCATAAGTGTTGCCGGCACGGTCTGTCACTTGAACGCGGCCATCCATCTCCTGCTCAGCCGCAAAGTCTTTGTAAGAAACGCCTGTTTTGACCTCGATTCCTTTTAGCATATTCTCTACCATTATGGTATAGCCTCCAATAGGAATCCCTTGATATCGGTCATTAAAATAATTATTATCATAAGTGAAACGAAGCGGCAGACGCTTGATGATAAAAGCCGGGAGATCCTTACATTCCCTGCCCCACTGCTTCTCGGTATACCCTTTCACCAGCTTCTCGTACACATCTGTCCCTACCAGGGAGAGCGCCTGTTCTTCCAAATTTGCAGGTTCCGTGATTCCCAGACTTGCAATCTGCGATACAATCTTTGCCTTCGCCTGCGCGGGTGTTGTCACTCCCCACATTTTGCTAAATGTATTCATATTAAACGGCAGATTGTATAATTCTCCCTTATAGCGCGCGATGGGAGAATTGATATAATGGTTAAACTCAGCAAATCGGTTTACATAATTCCATATTTCGTGATTGGAAGTATGAAATATGTGTGCTCCATATCGGTGCACCTGTATTCCCTGTACGAGTTCCGTATAAACATTACCGGCGATATGCTCCCTCCTGTCGATAACGAGCACCCGCCGGCCATGTCGATTCATTTCACAGGCAAACACGGAGCCAAAAAGCCCCGCGCCAACCACTAAATAATCATATTTCATTACTACTCTTCCTCTGCAGCCTTATACTTCTCAAGCTGTGCATAATCTTCCATCAACTCAAGCGCTTTCTTACGGCCTGTCTTGTTAAGCTTCACATAATACTGCATCACACGGTTCTCCATGATCTTACCGCCCAGAAGGCTCTTCTGGTTGAGTGGTGTGAAGTCCACCGGATTTAAATTGAGTCTGTCACACATTCTGATCACCGTACCGTAGGCCATACCTTCAATACCTCTATCCAATGCTGTGACTAATGTGGAATATGGAATCTCCATTTCGATCGCGAACTGTCTTACACTCTTGTACTGCTTTAAAATTTCCGCCTTTAAAATTTCCGCCTTTGTCATGATATAAGACCTCCTCGTGTTATACTGTTTGTCTGTTCAGGAGAATTTTCTCCTCCCCTTGCTTATTAGTGTAACACAGCTTTTGCCGAAAAGGAACCACCAAAACCCTGTTTTTAACGAAATATCGTCATCATTGTCAATTTTTACTATTTTTCTCAAGTGTTTTTGTACAAAAAGCCTAGTACTTCTACCACATAATACACAAAATATGCAGTTGTCGAGTCACAGGGAAAATGCTAAAATAGAAGCAGGAGATTTTATTCTCTATCCCCATATATTTTAATGATAAAGAGGTGTTTCTATGTTACCCGTTTCCGTATGTATGATTGCCAAAAACGAGGATAATCATCTGGAGGAATGTCTGAAAAGACTGCGGCCCTGCCGGTTCGAGATTATCGTGGTAGATACCGGATCCGTGGACCGTACAGTGGAAGTGGCGCACAAATATGCCGACAAGGTATTTCATTTTGCCTGGTGTGACAATTTCAGTTCTGCCAGGAATTTCTCTATTCAACAGGCATCCAATGACTGGGTGCTGATTATAGACTGCGATGAATACCTGGAAAATGTCAATCTGGCCAATCTGGAAGAAGCCCTCTCCCACAACAAGGATTCTGTGGGTATGATCATGCGCAACAATCCTTACACGGTGCAGGGTTCCCGTTCCATTATGTCCGAGCGTATCGGCCGGCTTTTTAACCGAAAATACTGTCATTTTGAGGGCAGTATCCACGAGCGGGTTCGTACCTTGGACGGTAAGGAGCCGGAAAGTTTCCAGATTCCCTTAACCTTCTACCATGAAGGCTACGTATCTGAATCAGATAAGCGGATGCGTGCCACCCGTAATCTGGAAATGCTTTTACATAATCTGGAAGAAAAGGGTCCCAGCTCCTACATATATTTCCAGCTGGGACAGAATTATATCTCCTTAAATGATATGGAAAAAGCTGCTCATTTCTATAAGTTGGGGCTTGACCTCAATGCGGATCCCAACTCGGCCTTCGTCCAGAGTATGGCAGAAACTTATGGCTACTGCCTGATGGATCTTGCCAAATATGACCTTGCCATGTCCTTAAAAGATAAATATGAGCAATTCTCCCACCGGGCGGATTTTGTGTATCTGATGGGCACAGTTTATATGAAAAAGGGTCTCTACGACAAAGCCCTTGAAGAATTCCAGAAAGCAACCACTCTCTCCGCCTATTCCCGCACAGGTGTCAACAGTTACCGTGCCAACTACCATATCGCCAGTATTTATGAGACCATGGGACAGCCGGATGAGGCTTTAATTTACTATAAAAAATGCGGAGACTATGAACCGGCCAAGAGACGACTGAAAGAACTGGCGGCCGCAGCTTCCGCTTCCTGAACATGAATCTAAACACAGCCGGACGTTTGCTGTCCGGCTGTAACATTTAGCAGGAGGATTATTTTGCTTCCGATATCCGTATGCATCATTTCCAAAAATGAAGAAGAACACATCGAAGAGTGCTGCCGGCGTCTTACCGCTTACGGGTTGGAGATTGTCCTGACAGATACAGGTTCTACTGACCGTACCGTTGAGATAGCACGAAAGTATACCGATCGAATCTATCACTACAACTGGTGCGATAATTTTAGCGCCGCCAAAAATTATTGTATGCAAAAAGCCTCCCATGATTGGATACTTTCTATTGATTGTGACGAATATATAGAGTCGCTTGATGAGGGGGCGCTGCTCCATTGTATGGAATGTTCTCCCGATGCCGCCGGAAGGATTTTGATCCGCAACCGCTTTACTCTGGATGGTCAAACCTCCTTTGAACAGGTGCGGGTAAGCCGTTTTGTGAATCGGCGCTATTTTCAATTTGCAGGCGCGGTACACGAACAGCTTGTGTACCGTTCTCAGTCTATGGCGCCTGTCGCGTCCCCGGCCACTACTCCCTCCATTTATATGGACAAAGACAGTAATGTTACCCCTGTTAAGGTTTATCCTGCCCCTATCACGATTCTTCACGTGGGCTATGATATCTCTGAGGAAAAGATGCAGGAGAAATGCCGGCGCAACATTACCCTGTTGAAACAGGAACTGAACACAGAAGGACCAGATCCCTATCTCTACTATCAGTTAGGCCAGAGCTGCCGGAGAATGAAAGACTATGAACAGGCCGCGCACTATTTTGATGCCGGTCTTTCCATGGATGTGGATCCGGCGCTTGACTATGTGCAGACTATGGTAGAATCTTATGGCTATACACTCTTAGACCTGAAACAATTTAGGGAAGCCCTGTATCTGCTCGGTGTTTATGATGAATTTTCCAAACGGGCGGATTTTGTGTTTCTGATGGGACTGATTTATATGAATAATGGCTTGTTTGATGCCGCCATCGAAGAATTTCAAAAGTCTACCTTGATGGAAGAGTTCGCTGTAGAAGGTGTAAACAGCTATAAAGCCTTTTATAATATCGGCGTTATCTATGAATGCAGCCACCATATCCCGGAAGCGATAGAGGCTTACCATAAATGCGGGGATTATGAGCCGGCCGTTGTAAGGCTTCAGCACCTTTTGCCCATGGCATGAATGCCGAAACATATTCCAATACAAATTTCCACACAAAAAGAGCGCCGCATAACAATTCAATTTGATTATCATGCGATGCTCTTTTCTTTCATCATGATGCTTATAGCATTCTTAAAATACTTATTTTAACTTCCAGATATCCCTGTTGTACTCTGCGATCGTCCTGTCAGAAGAGAAGAATCCGGCCTTGGCGATGTTAACTAACATCATCTTTCTCCACTTCGTTTGATTCTCATAGTCTTCCATCATCTTATCCTTCACAGCAATATAATCTTCCAAATCTAAGAGTGTCATAAACCAGTCTTTGTTCAGAAGTTCTTTATAAAGCCTCTCCAGATTTTTCTTGTGTCCCACCTTTAAGGCCTGCTTGCTGACGATAAAATCAACTGCCTCCTTGATCACAGGACTCTTTTTATAATACTCTTTGGACACATAATCTGCCTTCTCATAATGCTTGATGACTGCTTCGGATTTCTCGCCAAAAATGTAGATATTATCATCGCCCACCAGTTCATGGATCTCAACGTTCGCGCCATCAGATGTCCCAAGCGTTACCGCACCGTTTAACATGAACTTCATATTGCCTGTACCGGAAGCCTCCTTGGAAGCCAGGGAAATCTGCTCGGAAATATCACAGGCAGGAATCATCTTCTCCGCATAGGCCACATTATAGTTCTCCACCATGAGCACTGTCATGTAAGGACTTACATCCGGATCCTTGTTGACAATCTCCTGAAGCACCAGAAGCAGGTGAATGATATCCTGTGCGATCACATAGGCGGGCGCTGCCTTCGCGCCGAAGATAAAGGTCATCGGCCTTGCCGGCTTCTTACCGGCCTTAATCTCCAGGTACTTATGAATGATGTAGAGCGCATTCATCTGCTGGCGCTTATATTCATGCAGTCTCTTACTCTGGATATCAAAGATGGAATCGGGATTTAAGTTCACGCCTTCCACCTCTTTCACATAGGCTGCCAGTTCCATTTTGCGGTTCATCTTAATCTGTGCGATGCGGTCAAGCACTGCTTCGTCATCCATATAGTCCAGCAGTTTTTCCAGTTTGTCGGCATCTTTCTTATAACCATCCCCGATGGTCTCAGAAAGGAAGCCTGCCAGTTCCCTGTTACAGGATAAGAGCCATCTTCTGAATGTAATACCATTGGTCTTGTTGTTAAACTTCTCCGGATAAATCTTATAGAATGCGTTCAACTCGGTATTCTTAAGAATTTCCGTATGAATAGCAGCCACACCATTTACCGAGAACCCATAGTGGATATCGATATGGGCCATATGCACTCTCTTATCCTTATCGATGATCTGTACCTTAGAATCTTTATACTTAGCTCTCACTCTCTTGTCGAGTTCCTTGATGATCGGCACTAACTGCGGCACTACCTTCTCCAAATATGCCAGGGGCCACTTTTCCAGCGCTTCCGCCAGAATCGTGTGGTTCGTATAAGCACAGGTCTTACTCACCACATCGATCGCCTCATCCATGGTAAATGCCTTCTCATCTACCAGAATCCTGATCAGTTCCGGGATTACCATGGTAGGATGCGTATCATTGATCTGGATTACCGCATGATCATACATTCTGCGCAGATCATATTTCTTTTCCTTCATCTCTTTTAAAATCAGCTGCGCCGCATTGCTCACCATGAAATACTGCTGATAGATACGCAGCAGATTGCCCGCCTCGTCAGAATCATCCGGATACAGGAACAAGGTCAGGTTCTTCTCAATGTCTTCCTTATCGAAGTCAATCCCTTTTTTTACCAGATTCTCATCCAGTGTCTCGACATCAAACAATCGCAGTTTATTGACACCATTGTCATATCCGATCACATCAATATCATAAAGTCTCGATGTGACCTTTTGCTTGCCAAAGGATACCTCAAACGTAGTGTCAGTCTTGGTAAGCCAGGACTGTTCTTCAATCCAGTCGTTCTTTTCTGCCGTCTGCAGTTTATCCCTAAACACCTGCTTGAAAAGTCCGAAATGATAATTAAGGCCAATGCCCTCACCGGGAAGTCCGAGAGATGCAATGGAGTCCAGAAAACATGCTGCCAGACGCCCCAGGCCGCCGTTGCCCAGAGAAGGTTCCGGCTCTATCTCCTCAATTGCAGAAAGCTGCTTGCCATTCTTTGAAAGAATCTTCTCCAAACTTTCATAAACACCCAAGTTGATCAGGTTGTTGGACATCAGTCTGCCGATCAGAAACTCTGCGGAGATATAGTAAATTTTCTTCTCCCCCTCGATCGGTTCCGATACTTCCATCAATCTCTTGGAAAGCTGCAGGATACTATAATACAGTTCCTCGTTGGTGCAGTCGGCAATTGCCTTGCCGTAACCGCTCTGTGTCTGGTGTTCTAATTCCTTTTCCAGATTCATCACCAGTACGTCTCTTTTCAGGTTGCTTGCCTGTGCCATATGATTCCCTCATTTCTGCGCTGTATTGATGTCTTGACAGGATTGTGTCCAACAGCGCACAGACACTAATCCCGTATATTACGCCAGAATATCCATATATTTGATTCTCACCAGTTCGTAATCCAATACGATCTGCTGACCTTCACCGCCCTCAAGCAGACGTTTCAATTCCCTGACCGCCTCCAATGCGATCCTCTTAAAATCCTGCCGCACCGTGTTCATCTGTTTGCCCGCATATCCCATCAGGGTAATGCCGTCAAATCCGCACACCGGGCGGAAAATATCCATTTCCATCAGCGCTTTCATCGCCCCGATCGCCATCAGGTCTGAAGCGCAGACTACGATATCCTTTTTCTTCGCATATTTAAAGGTCAAATTCCTGGCCTGCAGTTCAGAAAACTCTCCATTTCTTACCAGCAGAGAAATGTTTTTCTCTTCCGCAAGCTGTCTGATCCCTTTCAGCCGCTCTTCCGTGACATACCCATTCTTCTTACCTGCCAGATAGAGGATACTCTTTCCTTTGTTCTCATAGAGCGTCTTCTTCGCCACATCATACTGTGCCCTGGCCTGATCAATCCACACGGAAGATGTATTTTCATTCACAAGGGGAACATCCACTGTCACAATCTTAAAAATCTTTGCATCTATCAGCTTATGCAGCACCTTATCGTCCTTCGACATCCCGAAGATGATCAGTCCCGTAATACTCTGGGACTGTAAATAGCGTATCACCTCTTCCAGACTTTTATTCTTCAGCATGGAATAAAATACCGTGATCACATCCAGGTTTAATTCCACTGCCTGACCAATGGTCCCTGCCATATACTGCATGTTAATCTCATCCACCGCCTGAGACACATTATCCAGATTCATCAAAAGCGCTACCCTGCCTGATTGTTTCGAGGACAGCGCAGCCGCCACCGAGTTGGGTACAAAATTAAGCTCCGCCACCGCCTCATTAACCTTTTTCCTCGTTGCCTCACTGACATTAGGATAATTGTTCAATACTTTGGATACGGTAGAAATCGCCACACCTGCATGTTTTGCGACATCTTTGATCGATACCATAATTCCTTCCATTCTGAAGACAAACCCTGCTATGAACACAATCCGTTGTCCTCTGATATTCCCCTCAAAGTGCTTTATAGAAAATGTTTTCCGGAAATCGTTTTCCATTATCATATAACAAAAGAGCGGTTTTGTAAACCACTCTTTTGAAAAAATTTCCAATTATTTTATTTTCTTACCAGATGTCTCGGTGTACCATTCACGAACAGAGGTTGAAGTTCACCCATAATCAGCGGTCTTGCATATTTCTCATAACCTTCTGTCAGGCCCTTGCCGTCTGCTGTGATCCACTCATCGGGAACCTTTCTCTCCACATTAGCGATCGCATGGATATCATATGCGCTGGTACCGCACTGATAAGGCTCTTCCCCGTTCCTGTCAAGGGTGATCATCATACCGGTCTTGCCCTCTTCCGCAGCCATCACTGCGTCATAACCAACCTGGAATGCCTCATTGATATCCGTCAGGGATGCCAGATGTGTTGCTGCTCTCTGTAAGGTAGAGAACTCAATCGCACGGGTCTTTAAGCCTGTCTCTGCCGCAATCTTCTCTGCCAGCATAACAGCGGTTCCGGACATCTGCTTGTGGCCGAAAGCATCCACAGCCACTTCTCTGCCAATCTCACAGACATATCTGCCGTCTGCCACCTTCACGCCCTCAGACACTGCAATGACAACAGAAGATTTCTTTTCCGCCAGATCTTTCACATCTGCCACAAATTTATCAATATCAAATACTTTCTCCGGAAGGTAGATTGCATCACAGCCTTCGCAGTCATCACCCTTAGCAAGCGCTGCTGCCGCTGTCAGCCAGCCTGCATTACGTCCCATGATCTCCACGATACAGATTGTGGGCTTCTTTGCCCCGAAGGAAGAGTTATCCCTGATAATCTCTTTCAGGGAAGTAGCAATATATTTTGCTGCGGAACCGTAGCCCGGACAGTGGTCTGTCACCGGCAGATCATTGTCGATCGTCTTGGGAACACCCATGAATCTCTGGGGCTTATTGTGTGCAGCCGCGTAATCAGACAGCATCTTAACGGTATCCATGGAGTCATTGCCGCCTGCATAGAACAGACACTCGATATCATGTTTCTCCATGATCTCAAATATTTTCTCATAAACTTCTTCATGCCCTTCAATCTTAGGCATCTTGAAACGGCAGGAACCCAAGAATGCGGAGGGTGTTCTCTTGAGCAGTTCAATACCTGTCTCATCATCCAGATACTCGGCAAGATCGATCATCTTGTCCTCCAAAAATCCCTCGATACCATGCACCATACCATAAATCTTCTTCACACCCAGTTTCTTTGCGGCTGCGTATACACCTGCCACAGAAGAATTGATAACGGCTGTAGGGCCGCCAGACTGACCAACAACAATATTTCCTTTCATATAGCTGTCTCTCCTTTGATTATTTTCTAACTTTACTATAGGTTATCGCCGGTGTCCACCGGACATTACCAAGATTATACCAAATATTCTCAGGCAAGACAAGTTCTACATTGTATTTGTCTGATAAACATGTTAGACTCAAAAAGGTAGCAATCGTAATGATATGTTTCATCATGGTAATTACGCAGCCAAGCGTAATTATAGCATCAATATTATTGTATCCTTCAAGGACAATATTGATCATCTTAAATAAAGGAGCATTATGAGCGAATATATTATCAGCTGCTGTTCCACTGCAGATCTTTCGGCGGAACACTTCAAAAAACGAGGCATCTCTTATATCTGCTTTCACTACGAACTGGACGGTGTACAGTATAGTGATGATCTGGGAAAGTCCATGCCTTTTGACCAGTTTTACCAGGCTATGGCAGACGGCGCCGACACCAAAACATCCCAGATCAATGTGGCGGAGTATACAGAGTACTTCGAACCTTTTCTCAAAGAAGGCAGGGACATCCTGCACCTGAGTCTGTCCTCCGGCATCTCCGGCGCAGTCAATTCAGCCATGACGGCCAAACACAATCTGGAAGAACAGTATCCGGACAGAAAAATCTATATTGTAGATTCTCTTGCCGCTTCTTCCGGTTATGGACTGCTAATGGATAGACTGGCGGATCTGCGCGATGAGGGCATGTCTGTGGATGCGCTTTATACGTGGGCAATGGATAACCGCCTAAGACTCAACCATTGGTTTTTCTCCAGCGATCTTACCTTTTATATACGCGGCGGCCGTATCTCCAAGGCCTCCGGTTTTATCGGCGGCATGTTAAATATCTGCCCGCTGCTCAACGTGGATCATCAGGGAAAGCTGATTCCCCGCTACAAAATCCGCACCAAACGCAAAGTCATCCATACCATTGTAGATAAGATGGAAGAATGTCTGGAAGAGGGATGTGACTACAGCGGCAAATGTTACATCTCCCAGTCAGCCTGTTATGAAGACGCCAAGGCTGTCGCGGCGTTAATCGAAGAACGTTTCCCGCATCTTGAGGGCAAAGTCCTGATCAATAATATTGGCACTACCATCGGCGCCCACACAGGCCCCGGCACAGTGGCAGTATTCTTCTGGGGAAAGCAAAGAGTTGACTGAATTAGTCAACTCTTTGCTTAGTAAAGGAAAATTCTCCGCAATAATATGCAAAATATTTCTCCCGCACCGCCTGAAAGGCCCCTCTGGGCAGATAAATCTTTTTGCCGGTAACCATCTGAATTTCTGCCTTATTAAGATACTCTACATGTTCCATATTGACGAGATAAGCGATTCCCACCCGCATAAATGCAGAATAGGGAGACAACATTTCCACAATCTTTGCCATCGTAATGCGCAGAATACATTGTGTGCCATTTGCAAAATGCATGCATTGGACCTTGCCCTGCGCCTCGCAATATACGATATCATCCACCGCTATCCGCTGCAGCGTATTCTCGATCCGCAGCAGTATATATTTTCTGCGTTCCTCTTCCATCTCCTTCAGAAATCTGTCCAGAAGCGGAAACAGTTTCTCACCTGAAAGGGGCTTAACCAGATACTGCGCCGCCTCCACCTCATACGCATCCAGCGCAAACTCCCTGGAAGTGGTCAGGAACACGACCTGACTCCGGTTGCCCATACGCCGCAGTTCTCTTACCGCCTCAATGCCCAGCTTGTCCGGCATATAGATATCCATGATAATCAAATCCGGCAGATATTCCTGCCGCTCAATCAGCGCAAGCAATTTTTCGGCGCTTTCGAAGCTTTCCACACGAAAATCCTCTCCTGAATGACTGTTTCGGTATTCTGCAAATATCCGTTCTGTTTTATGCAATTGTTCTACTTCATCATCACAGAGCGCAATCAGATACATGTACCTTCTCCTGTCACATCTTTGACGAAACGTCCCTGTCAGGCGGAATGTTTACGACCAGGCGAAATACAAACATTCCATTGTCATTTTTAAAGTCATACTCCCCTTCAAATTTTTCTGCCGTCTTTACAATGCTCATCGCACCCAGACCGCCCGAATCCTCGGGCCGCGGCAATCCCTTCTCAATTCCGGCCTCCATCTTACAGGTATTACTGCAGTAAATGGCCAGCTTATTTTTCTTTTTCCTGATAGACAGACGGATCGCACACTCCCGCCGACCATCTTCCTTTCTCGCTTCCATACAGCCATAGAGAGCGTTTTCCCAGGCGTTGGCCAATATGGTGAGCAGATCAATATTGGGGATTCCGATTTCCCTGTCAAGTTCCACATCCAGAGAGACTTCAATCTGCTCCTTCCTCGCCTGGTCTGCATAAGCTGACAGAATCCTGTTGACAGCCAAGTTTCCGCAGATTCTTTCCGAATCCTCCTCCGTGGCTCCGAGCAATTCCAGATTCCGTTCCAGCAGCCTGTGATTCATCTCCATCAGCTGTGTTTCCTGCCTATACTCATTTTCCCTCCCGATATGCAGATACAGCCGAAATACCAGCACCTGCAGGATACCTGTCAGAAAGAAATTCATGGCAATCTGAAAAAGACGATAGGGAGTTTGATCATGGATAGACGGATTGAGAATAAAACCGATTCCCAAAAACAGACTCAGCATCATGACCGCCACACTGAACCGATCCAGTTCGTTTTCTACATAATCGGAAAATCCCCGGATCGAACTTTTAATCTTTCTATCTATTGAGAAGGCAATTATCCCGATCAATATGACGCGGGCAATAGCATCCGCCCATACATTTTTGTTGAAGAAAATAACCGCAATTTCTATACCGCCGATCATAAATACGGACAATAGATAAAACACAAGCGCAAGTTTATACAAGGACACATAAATAGAGTCACGACTGATCCAGACGGCAAAAACCCCAAAGCACAGATAGGTCGTAAATGCCCCCATGCGCGCAAATGTTTCCTGGGAAACAGCGTACCAGATGCAGGTTAAGATAATCAGCACCACATAAAAGCATCCACATCTGACCACCGTCTTTCTTTTATCAAATTTGGACTCACTGATCAGGAAGAAGAAAAGAATCGTTCCCCCGATACTGATTATCATCCGTATTAACGCAACCACCACAGAACCGCCTAACATGACACTCCATCCTCCTCTTTTTGTCCGCTTCCAGAATGATTCAAAATTGCCCGACAGGTAAAGATGCCATTAGCCGCTGTAAAACTGACAGATCCGTCATATTTTTTCACGGCAGCTCTGACACTGTTTAT
Organism: uncultured bacterium; assembly: GCA_947243845.1. GTDB lineage: Bacteria > Bacillota > Clostridia > Lachnospirales > Lachnospiraceae > UBA3282. The sequence goes on along the minus strand of CAMXIF010000027.1, from coordinate 8,334 downwards.
ACCTACACCGACACGTTCCTGATTGCTGGGAACCCCATCTTTCCATTTAACTTCCGCAGTACAGGTATTTTTGCATACAAAGATTAATTTATTTCCTTTCTGCCACAGAGAGATCTCCATCCGCTTCTCTCCCGATTCCCGCTTACAGGCATTGACCGCATTCTCCAGGATATTTGCCAGAATAGACACCAGATCGTAATCAGATATCCCCGCTGTTTTTCCCAGACGGATATCGCACGTCACCTCAATACGCTCCTGTCTTGCCTTATTCACATAGGCGCTCAACACATTGTTCACTACGTGGTTCCTGCAAAAATCACTGCTGTATTTCTCTTCCTCCTGCCGCTCATACTCCTGCAGGTACTCCAAAATTGCCTGATAATCTTTCTTTCTGGCATACTCCGCCACGACCATATTATGATGCCTGAAATCATGCCTTGTCTGCCTCACACTCTGCTCCATCTGCTCATAGGCGCCTATCTGTGCCTGCAGATATTTCTCCTGAAGCTGCATCTGCTTTAACTGATTGACATAGTCCGCCTGCGCAATAAAGCGGAAGAGCTGTATATGTATAATCACCATCATGCTGCCCGTGGAAAGGATCATCGCCACATAAAGCAGATTGTGCTGTTTTACCTTTTCATTATAAATAATCATGATCGTCATCACGATAAACGTAAAAACCGAGACTGCCGACACCATCTTGTAATCAATCTGTATCTCCTTATACATACGCCGCATCGTTTTCTTAAATACGCTGTGATATATGACCAGAGCCGTCAGATTCAATCCTATACGAAATCCCCAGATCGCCAGATTACCCCCGCCGGCAAACGTTTTGGTGACAACTGAAATCAGCAGATAAAAAAGCGTCCAGAGACTATAATATGCAGACATCAAAAATAGGGATTTTACCGGTTCGGAATCCGACATCCAAAAGACAAAAGTTATTCCGAAGATAAGAGCCGTTAAACAATAACCGCAAAAGAAAAGCAACTTAGCCGATATAGCTTGTCCCAAAAAGCCATCTGTCCAACGCATCCATAAAAAAAGAACAATCATAACCAGCTGTGATGCCACAGCAGCTCCCGCCGAAATTAGGGCAGTCCCCTTACGGCTATGTTTCGGTTCCAGAACAAGATTATAAAACCACAGGCCATGAATTAGATTATTGATAATGTTTGTAATCAACGCATTCATGGCCTTATTTTACTATACATGAGCGCTCATATCACCCTTTTCGGAATACATTGCACTTTTTAAGGTATAATTCGCACTTTTTAAGGTATAATTCGCCCTCACTTAGTTGACATAATATATATTTACCGCATCAGATACATAAAGTATCCCCCATAACCAAGTAACATCAGAAGCCCGCCCATACGCCCCAGTTTCCTGTTCCTGAAAACACACAGCCAGAGCAGTACTGCTGCGGCAATACATACCAAACTGTCCACCAGAAAATCGGAGGCATAAACCACTGGCGTGATCAATGCCGAGGTTCCCACCACAAAGAGAATATTAAAGATATTGCTGCCCACAATGTTACCCACCGCAATATCCGCTTTTCCCTTAATGGCCGCCGTCACGCTGGTCACAAGTTCCGGCAGGGAAGTACCGAACGCTACGATTGTCAGTCCGATCAGCCGTTCGCTCATGCCAAAGATCCTGGCCAGTTCTGTGGCCGCATCTACCGCCACATCAGAACCGACTACAATCATGGCGCCACCAAGAACAATCAGCAAAAGCATCTTCCAGACAGGCGCAGGCTTCTCCTCTGCCGCTCCTTCTTCCCCCGGCAGTGGCGCGCCTTTCTTTGACATGACAAGCAGATACCCCAGATAACCAATCATCAAAGCCCACAAAATGATACCGTCCACACGTCCTACGGTATGATCCGTATACCCAATCCCCATAAGCAAGGCAGACACCAGAATCACAAAAGGGATCTCATACCGTACCGTAGATTTCTGCACCGCAATAGGTTTGATAGCGGCAGTGATTCCCAGAATCAGAAGAATATTTAAAATGTTACTTCCCACAACATTACCGATGGTAATCCCCGCGCTGCCTTTTAGGGCCGCTGATACACTGACTGCTGCTTCCGGCAGGGAAGTACCCATGGCCACGATCGTAAGTCCAATGACCAGCTGCGGAATCCCGAACTTTTCCGCCACTTTACTGGCTCCTTCCACGAACCAGTCCGCACCTTTCACCAACAATACAAATCCCACTGCCAATAATCCCAACTGCATTAAAACTTCCATAACATCCTCCGTTCCCCGAAGATCTCTTTTCCGATGCATTTATAATTAAATACAAAAAAGAGACCTTCAGCACTTTTGTTATGCTAAAAGTCTCGTTCTTTCTATGATTTGCTATTTAGAAAGCGTGTAAACATGGCACTTGCCAGGGTATGTTGCCTACACAGGATAACTACTCCCTCTTAACTTGGGACTAATGTACCACAAAAGCCATCCTGCTGTCAAGACACGCTTTATAATCTCCCACAAAACTTTTACCCGAACTTCGGCACAGCAGATCCCTTCCGCTTTCAATCCGACTCTTATTTAATCTTTGCCAGAGCTTCCACAGACAAAATCTTCCGGATATTCAAAAGGAAAAGCACACTGGCTGTGGTCGCAGACAGGATATCGGAAATGGGCTCCGCATAGTAAACTCCCATGACTCCCATAAAATGCGGCAGAATGATTGCCAGCGGAATCAGCAGGATGATCTTTCTGAGTACCGCAATAAAGAGAGATATCTTAGCCTGTCCCAGCGCCAGAAATGTAGGCTGGATGCCGTTTTGCAGTCCAAAGACCATCATCCCTGCCATAAAGACAGGCATCACCCTGCCCACGAGTTCAATCAGCTGACTCTCATTCGTGAAAAAGCCCGCATAAAATTCGGGGAAGATCATGGTCGTTGCTGTAGTCACGAGCATAAACCCGAAGCACAGACCAATCATCCAACGGTATAACTGCTTAACCCTCTCAAAATTCCCAGCCCCATAATTATAACCGATAATAGGCGTCATTCCCTGCGTGAAACCGCCGATCGGCGCAGAGAAAAGCTGCATCACGCTCTGCATGATGGTCAGCGCCCCCACATGAAGATCCCCGCCGTATGCCTGTAAGCCATGGTTTAACACAATGCTGATAAAACTCTCTGTGGCCCGCATGATAAAGGGCGATATCCCCAGCGAAAAAATACTGATCAGTATCTCGGTGTCTGGTTTTAAAAACTTGGCCCGTATCTTTAAAGAAGATTTCTTCCCCATTAAAAATACCATCACCCAAGCTGCGCTGAGCGCCTGAGAGATTACCGTAGCAACTGCCGCGCCCTTCACGCCCATGTGCAATCCGAAGATAAAGATAGGATCCAAAATAATATTTGCCACTGCCCCGATCAGCACTGAAAACATCGCTGTACGCGGCTGGCTCTGACAGATGATAAAAGCATTTAGTCCCAGCGCTATCTCTACAAAAAGAGTGCCCGCCAGATAGATGGTCAGATAATCCATGGCATACCCTATGGTAGCATCACTGGCCCCAAACTGATACAATAACGGTCTCTGAAAGATATAGAAGACAGCCATCAATACCACCGTGCAAAAAATCAGGAAGCTGACACTGTTCCCCAGTATCTTTTCCGCATGATCCCTGTCCTTTTTGCCCAGCCAAATGGCTGCAAGGGGTGCCGCGCCACTGTTGACAAACCCGGAAAAAGCAGAGATAAATACCGTAATGCAAAAAGTGACGCCCACACCTGTCAGGGCATTGGCGCCCACTCCCTCCATATGGCCGATATAGATTCTGTCGATAATGCTGTATAAGATATTAATGATCTGCGCAAAAATAGAAGGCAGTGTCATGCTCACCATCAATCTGCCTATGGATTCCGAAGCCATTCGTTCCTCACGCGTCATTGTCTTTGTCGTATTCATGATCTGATTTCCCTTTGCTCTTCATAAGATTTACTTGTAATCTTACTCGCATAAGGGAGGAATTGCAACTGGCAGTTTTCAAGTTTTCTGTATTGTGCTACCATATAAAAGGAATAAACTTGGAAACGTCATTTACTAGCCGGCCCATACAACCCACAGGAGATAACACACCCATGAAACACTTACGCAAAGCCTTATCCGCATTGATATTCCTCACTGACTTCAATATAATAATACCCTATATCATTGGCCTCAGCATGCGCAGCGGCTTTTTTCTTCCCATCCACATACTGGTCATTATCGCTGCCTGCATAGTCGGATTTCTTCCTTTTCTCTATATCAATCTGTTTCCCAGCCTGACCATCCGTAAGACTTCTACCAGGCGAAACAAAATTCTGGAGGATGGCATCGCCTTATTACAGATTTTCCTGGCGACTACCATAACAGAATCCGCACTCATTATCCTATATCTGTTTTTCCTGCGTCCCCGTACTTCGGACGGCCTTGCGCAGATTGTCAGTTACCTCGGCATCCTGCTCCTCCTGGCATTGATGGAGTCCGTTCTGTTCTGGAACGGCATCATCCGTGTATATACAACCTCCGTCCAGTTAGGCATCAAATGGCGCGTCATCGGCATTGTCTGCGGCTGGATCCCTTTCGTCCATATCTGGGCGTTATGCCGTATTATCTCTATCACTTCAAGGGAGGTGGCGTTTGAAAATGAAAAATACCTTCTGGATCAGGTTCGTGCCGAAAGCCGAATCTGCGAGACCAAATACCCTTTGCTTCTGGTGCACGGCGTATTTTTCCGGGATTTCAGGTTCTTCAATTACTGGGGACGGATTCCCTTTGCCCTGAAGCAAAACGGCGCTGTCATCTATTACGGCAGCCAGCAATCTGCCGCTTCCGTAGCCGTTTGCGGACAGGAACTGGCAGGGCGTATCCGGGACATCATCAAACAGACCGGCTGTGAAAAAGTCAATATCATTGCACATTCCAAAGGCGGGCTGGACAGTCGTTACGCCATCAGCGCCTGTGAAATAGCGCCTTACGTAGCCTCCCTCACAACCATCAACACCCCTCATAGAGGCTGCTTTTTCGCCGATTATCTTCTGGATAAAATACCTGAAAAGGCGCAGAAAAGTGTGGCCCGCAAATACAATGCTGCCCTGCAGAAATTTGGAGATTCCAATCCCGACTTTTTATCTGCTGTGCGCAACCTGACTGCTTCCGCCTGTGATCAAATCAACGAAAAACTGCCCAACCACCCCGATGTTTATTATCAGAGTGTGGGCAGCCAGATGAATTGTGCTTCCAGCGGTAGATTCCCTTTGAATATGGCTTATCCCCTGGTCAGCCATTTCGATGGCGCCAATGATGGCCTGGTATCCGCAGAAAGCGCCCGTTTCGGGGAACACTTTACCCTATTGACCACCCCGAAGGGACGCGGCATTTCTCACGGCGATATGATTGATTTAAACCGGGAAAACATCCCCGGCTTTGATGTACGGGAATTCTATGTGAATCTGGTCTGTGATCTAAAAGAAAAAGGGTTTTAAACGTTGTTTCCCTCTTTTGCCCACAAAGAGTTTCGCTGCCTTGCCGACTGTGTCCTGCGATATGCGGCGGATGCTCTGGCATGTCTTTGATTGACCAGAATCCCCTTTTCATCAATCTTTTCATTCTCAGCCGCACTACTGCTCCCGGCTGTCTGCACGATCATAATCTTCTGTTCTTCCGGAAGATAGACCAGGGCCTTATCATATCCCAGCTGCAGCACATTCCCCTCGTGTGTGGATATGTCCATACCCGTATCTGCTAAATCCCCGTCCGGCGAGGTCTTTTCGTACTTTGTCAGTGCATCATTTAAAGTATCTATAAATCCGGCATTCTGCCACGTCTGCTGCAAAGGATTACCATACACGCTGCCTGCCTGCAGACCGTATTGCCAGGGACTTGCCTGCCAGGCATCCGCATAAGAACCATAGACGCTATATGGATCCGATTGCAGACCATACATCTGCGTTCCGATCATCTGACTCGTATACAGGCTGTTCCACATATTTCCAATATCCATGGTTATCCTCCGTTTTACCGATTCATTGTTTCTTATAGGAATCATTATAGCAAAATAGTTCCCAATTCCTATGGCATTGTAACGAAACATTTAATTTCTGTCATCAAAAATTTCTGAGACAATTGCAAGCCGAACTTCCCGTTTGCAAACGATATCCGGGCTTTGAAAAGGGCCGGAAACCTTGCAGGAATACTGAACGCGCTCTTCAGAATCAGGATAATACAACCGATACATATTGCAAAGAAAACATGCACCCGGAATAGGAGTATTGATTATGAATATGTATGAGATAGACGCTATGAAACAGGTTTTAGATTCCATGGAGACTGCTGTGAAACTGCGCAGTCAGGCAAAAGCCGAGCGCAGAGCTGAAGAAGCAGAAAGAGCCAAACGGGACTTTCAGGAAAAGTTAATGCTCGCTGCTGCCACCAAGACAGAACTTGACAGTATGGCTTCCGGTGTGAAAGGCGCACAGGATGCCGTACAACGTGATCAACTCGTAGGGTTGATGATGGCTTCTTCAATTCTTTAAGACAACAGGTATATGAATTGTTTGACTTCCACAAAAAAGAAGCGCTTATCCAAAGCGCTTCTTTACCTGCGGATGACAGGGCTCGAACCTGCACGGTCACCCAATGGCACCTAAAACCATCGCGTCTGCCAATTCCGCCACATCCGCCTATGCGGGTCTAATGCACCCGCTCATGTATCATATCATTTTCAATGTACAGTGTCAATATAACGAATCACTCTGCGGTTAATACGAATCAGGAATATCACCGTCATTGTCAGCGACATCACCTCCGCAATCGGAAATGCCCACCACACATAGTTCACATCACCCAGAAGGGATAACAGGTAAGCTGCTGGTAAAAGCACTACAAGCTGTCTGGCTATGGACACCATCATACTGTAGACTGCATTGCCCAGCGCCTGAAAAGCCGTACCACAGACAATACCAAATCCCGCCGGCAGGAAGCTTAAGCAGATAATGCGAAGCGCCGGCACTCCAATTCTCAGCATCTCATCCGATGCCTCAAAAAATCCCAGAAGCACTTGTGGAATCGCCTGGAAAATCATCAGTCCCACGAACATAATGCTCACCGCATACAAAATACCACACTTCATAGCCTGGATAAATCGGTCTCTCCTGCCCGCACCATAATTATATGCCAGAATCGGCACCAAACCATTATTCAAACCAAACACTGGCATGAATACAAAACTCTGTAATTTAAAATATACACCGAATACTGCTGTTGCCGTGGATGTAAAGGAGATCAGGATCAGATTCATGCCATAAGTCATCACAGAACCGATGGCCTGCATGATCATGGACGGTATCCCAATCTTATAAATCTGCCCTACAATCTCTTTCTCCAGATGCAGCCCCTTAAAATGCAATTGAATATCATCGTTCTTCTTATAATTAATCAGTACAGCAAAGGTCCCCGCAATGATCTGTCCTGTCACAGTTGCCACCGCTGCACCCGCGACCCCCATCCGGGGCATGCCAAACAGACCAAAGATAAAAATAGGATCCAGTATAATATTGATAATAGCGCCGGTTCCCTGCGTTATCATAATATAAAATGTCCTGCCCGTTGACTGTAAAAGACGTTCAAAGGTAAACTGCGCAAACAACCCGATAGAACAGCTGCACACAATACTCAGATACGCAACGCCGTACTCCACAATTTGGATATCCTTCGTCTGGCTTAAGTAAAAGGCTCTGGTCGCAAACAATCCTATCAATAAGAAGAGCACATAACTCATCCCCATCAGGATAATGCCGTTTACAGCCGTATCATTAGCCTTCTTCTGCAGTTTCTCTCCAAGAGCCTTGGACAATACCGCATTGATACCCACACAGGTACCGCCTGCCACAGCGATCATCAGAGTCTGGATTGGGAATGCCAAAGATACCGCAGTCAATGCGTTTTCATTGATGCGCGACACAAAGATAGAATCCACCACATTATAAAGAGCCTGTACCAGCATAGACGCCATCATGGGCAGAGACATACTGATCAAAAGTTTATTAATAGGCATAGTGCCCATTTTGTTTTCTTTGGTCTGTTCCATACTGCTCTCCTTTCAGCAGAAAAAAAGCAGGCCTTGCAGCCATACTATTCTTCCATAATAAAAATAGCTGCAAACCTTTTTAACAAAGTTTGTAGCTCCTTTTTAGTGAAGCACGGGGGATATCAAACGGGGTTCGAATCCCCATTTACTTTTTCTTCTCCCGTTTAGTGAAGCACGGGGGATTCGAACCCCCGACAACCTGATTAAAAGTCAGGTGCTCTAC
>CAMXIF010000026.1 GCA_947243845.1 uncultured bacterium | reverse complement strand
TCCGCAACCTGAAAAAACTCTCAGCCTGCTGCCTTTTTTCATCTTGCGTCTGCGCCTTTCCTTCGCAGTGCAACTCGTTAAACCTTCGGTTTCACTCGTTCACGGGCTTCGCCCTATGCATCCGCAACCTGAAAAAACTCTCAGCCTGCTGCCTTTTTTCATCTTGCGTCTGCGCACTGCTCATTGCTTTCGTGGACATTATAACATAATCTTTCTGTGAAATGTTGAAATTTCACAAAAATTTTATAATTTTTTATCTTTTATTGTATATTTTCACTGCCATTTTTAGGCAGATCATGGTACTGGCAGCAATATATTGCGGGTACGGTCACCACAAAGGGGTACATATAGCGTATCAGCACCGTGGGCGACAATAAGAGCGTCAGATAATATGCCACTAAAAAAGCCGCCGGCAGTATCATTATGTATTTTTTGTGGTATAAGGCCACCGCCATATACATGCACAGCATCCACCAGTAAAACGCCGGCGCAAAGACTATCCGCAGCACTGGTATCCTCTGATAAGCATTATCTGACACAATCTTTTCCATCAGCCGGCGAAGACCCGGCAGATAACTGTAGGGTACAATCTCGCAGCCTGCCGGCATAATACGTGTATCCGTGGAAAGATAGCCAAACCCACTCTCTGTCCCAATTCCATATATCTGTGCGTGGGATATGTCTTCCAGATACCAGTATCCCACACAGTTATCCAGAAATGCATCCACATAGATCGCCGGATATTTTATCCCCAATCGTATCCAGGTTTTGATCAGGCCTGCTGGATCGTCATGGATCACCGCCCGATTCTTGACCGGATCCGCCAGATGCGGGTCATACGCCGCAAAAACCCATTCCGCAGGTATATATTTATCCAATTCCTGCCTGAGTTCCGGTTCTATCTGCTGTTCTTCCTTCACCCTCGTACGGGCCATCTGCTGCAGCGGTACGCTGAGCATCTCCCTTGGGCTGCCGCTATGAGCATGTACGGCCGTCCGCAGCCCCATACTGCAAACAGCAAAGAAAATCAGCGCGGCCACAGACAGCAGCAGATATCCCCGCACACCGCCCGTTTTCTGCCGGTTCTCCTCTGTGCCACACCATTTCCGGCACCCGGCATATACCATCGGTATACTGACCAGAAACGCATATACTGCATTGTTGCGAAACAACAGTAAAAGCACGGAAAGAACCATATAGGCTCCTACCTCTTTGGCATTAATACGCATTTTCTTATCACATATCATTTCATAGAGCACAATCGTATAAAGCAATACAAGTGCGGAAAAAAGCACATCTTTGGTAGTGCTGAGCGCCAGAACCGAATTTGTCGGAAACAGTGCATAAAAAGCCAGCAGCAGGAAACGCTGCCACCGCGGTATTTCTTTCTTATACAAATATGACAGCACGAAAGCAAACGCACAAGCCATCAAAAACATCTGCACTACCGAATGAACTGCCATGCCTGCGGAGTAGGATCCAAGCGCTTCGCCCAGCCGGAAAAAGGCTCCCAAAAATAAAGTATGCAGAAGCGGATGATGTGTGCTGTAATCCCCGGCAATCACCTGATAAAGCTGCCCTTCCGCATCGTATGCAAAAACAGAGGGATAATAGGCCAAAAATACCGGCAGCCAGCACAACAGAATAACCACTCCATAAAACACCCCCGCCTGCCAGACCGGATACCGTTTACCGGCAGCGTCTGGCACCTTTCCCACAGACGGTCTCTGATCATGCAGAAGCGGCGCAATGCAGGAAGCCGCCGCCACAGACAGACAAACCGCCGCCGCAAACGATTTCAGAACGCTCGCTGCACCGCCGAATATCGTCTCACCCGTTCCCAGACGTACCCCCATCACATAAGAAGCTGCCAGCAGCGCTCCCCAAAACATGGCATGGCGCACAAGCCTTTTATCTTCCTGGCAAAGCAGTCCGTGAATCAGCCTGTACAAAAGAAATGCCCCGGCCAGCCAGACTACAGCCAGAATGATAACCGGCACGACAGGAGAAGCGTTAATCCCAGGGATTGAAAACGTTATCATCATTTCATAAAAAACCCTGCTCATGTTTACCACTAAAGATATATTTATGACAGCAAGCAGGAAAGATATTCCACTTATTATTTTCTTTTTCCGCGCAGTCATCCCAGAAAGTCTTTGTTCCATACTATATTCGTTCCCTTAATATCCCATATTAATATCCTATATTGATCTGAACACAGTCTGCACCGTGCCATCCGGGCAGCCTGCGTCCGGCATATCTATATCTGTATCACCCGCACTTGATATACCTGGTTTCGATACTCTACTCAGTATAACATTGAATCCCGAAAAGAAAAAGTGTTTACATTTGACCCGTAGGTTTGTATAGTAATTGATATAACAACAGGCAGAAGGGGAAAATCCATGTTTCGTTTATGGGCCAGAGAATTTAAAGACAACCGCATGTTAAAGGATATCGTCATCGAAGATGACCGGGACGATACACGCACCCACAAGATATTCCGTGCCCTGGAAGAAATCTGCCTGCAGTTCGATCTGAGCAAGCCCATCTGGCTGGAATCCACAGTCTCTGACTTTAAGCGGCACAGCAAAACCCGTTTCACACAGGATAATTTCATCGATGAAATCGACTTTGATTATCTTGAAATCCAGGTGATCGAGGAAGACTGACCCATTTTCTCATATCCAATCTGTTGATATCACTTTTAAATAAACATTTTATAATTCTTTTGCATAAATCCATTGACTTTGCATACCTTAAGTAGTAGTATCATAGTATATTTAACATAGTTTTCAAAACTACATGTTGTCACATTTGCATTATTTGCTGGCAAACCTTAGTTATTGAAACATCTTATGTTATGAGGAGTAAGAAAGGAAGGGATTTTATGCAGATTACAATTCGTGAACCCGGAAGTGCGATTACCCATTTTATTGGAATGATGATGGCTGTCTTTGCAGCCACACCGCTGATGGTCAAGGTTGCAACCACATCTAACCATACCGCATTTATCGCAATGGCTGTTTTTATCGGCAGTATGGTGGCTCTCTACGGCGCAAGCGCTGTTTATCACAGCATCACCGTAAAAGATCAGATTTTAAAAATATTTCGGAAACTGGATCATATGATGATCTTTGTCCTAATCGCAGGTTCCTATACCCCTGTCTGCCTGATTGTTCTGGGCGGAAACCTGGGCTACACACTGCTTGCTGTAGTATGGGGCATCGCCATTTTGGGCATGCTTATCAAAGCCTGCTGGATCACCTGCCCGAAATGGTTTTCTTCCATCATTTACATCGCCATGGGCTGGGTATGTCTCGGCGTATTTGGAACTCTATGGAATACGCTTCCCAAGAGTGCCTTTTTATGGCTGCTGGCAGGCGGAATCATCTATACCGCAGGCGGTGTCATTTATGCGCTCAAACTGCCAATCTTTAATTCCAGACATAAGAATTTCGGTTCCCATGAGATTTTCCATCTGTTCGTGATGGGCGGGAGTATTTGTCATTTTATCTTTATGTACCTATATGTAGCGTAAGAAAAAAGCCCTGTATACCACCGCCTGGATGGTTATATGGGGCTCTTTCCATTTCCTAATTCAATTCACCGAAGTCACGGTTTCATCTGCCGCGCAGTTTCTCTGTCAGTCTCTTAGCCTTAATCCTCATACCCATTGGGATTACTGCTCTGCCATCTCCAGGAATCGGCACACATCTCTTTGATACCATACTGTGCCTCCCAGCCAAGCTCCCGCTTCGCCTTATCCGCATTTGAATAACAGGCAGCGATATCACCCGCGCGTCTTTCTTTGATCACATAAGGAATCTTTACACCTGTCGCTTCCTCAAAATTCTTCACTATATCAAGCACACTGTAACCCACACCTGTGCCCAGATTGTAGATGCACAGTCCTGCTTTCTCCTCAATCTTCTTCAACGCCTTCACATGGCCAAGCGCCAAATCTACCACATGGATATAATCGCGTACACCCGTACCATCCGGTGTATCATAATCATTGCCGAAAACACCCAGCTCTTTGAGTTTGCCCACAGCCACCTGCGTGATATAGGGCATCAGATTGTTGGGAATACCATTGGGATTCTCTCCGATGGTGCCGCTCTTGTGCGCGCCGATCGGATTGAAATAACGAAGCAGGATTACGTTCCACTCCGTATCCGCTTTCTGGATATCCATCAAAATCTGCTCCAGCATGGATTTGGTCCAGCCGTAAGGATTGGTGCACTGTCCCTTCGGGCACTCCTCTGTGATCGGAATGATTGCCGGATCGCCATACACCGTTGCGGAGGAAGAAAAGATAATGTTCTTCACATTATGTTTTCTCATCACATCCACCAGCGTAAGGGTACCCGCGATATTGTTCTCATAATATTCCCAAGGCTTTTGTACGGACTCACCCACTGCCTTCAATCCTGCAAAATGGATGCAGGAATCAATCTGCTCTTGCGCAAACACATTTTCAAGGGCTTCTCTGTCCAGAATATCCGCCTTGTAAAATTTCACTGGTTTTCCTGTTATTTTTTCCACTCTTGCGAGCGATTTCTCACTGGAATTTGCCAGATTATCAACTACCACCACATCATAGCCTGCATTCTGCAATTCTACCACTGTGTGGGAACCAATATATCCTGCACCGCCTGTCACCAATATTGCCATATCAATACACCTGTCCTTTCCTAAAAAATGTGATTTATGTTATCGGTCGTCCAACAGCCGATAACCATTTACCTTCTATGCTTATCCCAAGTGTACTACGTTTCCTACATAAAGTTCAATATTGTAATGTTACTCAAACCTGTCAAAATGTTATATTTAGACAAATCCTATCAGAATCTTCAGATCAGAGTTCAATGCCATTTTCCTTACACAACTCTCTGGCGCTTTCTACAGAATCAATCCCTGTTTTATTTTTGATAGGAGCAAATTCCTTATTTCTGACCACTTCGTAAGGCAGACAGGAATCCAATTCATGAATCATGTCCAAAACCAACTGCTCAAATTTATAACCATTAGGTTTTTCGGGCTTTACCAGTTCACCCTTATCATCCAAAAACGGAATCTTCTTCTCCACAATATGAAGGGGCAGCTTTTTGGCCACAATCTCTTCCAAATCCTTTTCCCGGAACAGATAGTTCAAGATTACGCCAAAATTATAAGCCGGTTCTCCGTTCTCATCCTTCGCCGCCATCAATTCTTCCGTCATATCATAGTATTCCACGATAGAAGGCTTTCCATCCTCCAAACACATGGCGCCCACTTTTTCGTCCGGCGCATTCTTCTTAACCACCTTGGCGCCCACCGCACTGTTTGTAGCTATGGTAGCCCCCACGAAACAAGGATCCGCAATGCGCTGTAACACATTATCCACAGCAAATACATTCAGCCATTCCACACCGGCCTCACGGATCTTATCTACCACGCCCCATTTCATCATGGAGAGGAACCATCCGCCGTTGCCGTTGGGAGATGTGGATATCTTATTCTTTGCCTCCATATAAACCTTGCCCTCGTAGTCAGAGGCCGGCGCCATGTCCTGCATGAAAAAGGTCACATAATCCGCATTATAGCCAAAATATTCCTTTTCCTTAAAAAACGCTGTCGTTGTCTCATGATTCTTGTCACTGGTCATGACATAGAGCGGTATCCAGGCTCCCGCCTGATTCACCACATCCAGCAGATTTTCAATCAGCCTCTGGAAGATAAAGACCTCTTTCGTCAGGCCAATGTTGTATACCCCTTTGGGCGCATCAGAACCAAGCCTTGTGCCCATACCGCCCGCAAGAAGCACCGCCCCTACCTTGCCGGCCCGTATCGCATCAAGGCCTATCTTCGTATACTCTTCTTTTTTCACTTCAATCTCCGGAAGCTGCATCACGCCAATAGGGGTAATCTCCCCGCGGGGATTGAGGGTTTCCTTCTTCTGACAAAGAGACAGCACTTCGAAATCTGTCTGCTCTATCTGACACAGAAGAGCCTCCTGTTCTTCCTTCCTAAGTTCCTCATAATATTTTAATACGTGCTGCTGCCCATATTTTTCCAGCTTATCGTATGCCTCTTGATATCCCATAGAAACCTCCTTTTATCTTCAATTCTATAATTCTTATTCTAACACGAAGCGGATTTTCTCTCAATGGAATATTTCTCAGGCCTTATAGTTTATTCCAGGCACTGCAACTTATCAAGAAAAGCCTGATAAAACTGCCTCTCCTGCATCTTAAGCCGCTGTACCTCGATACTTTGGGCGCCTCTTGGACGAAGCGGATTATCCATATCATAGATGGCTCTTCTGACTGCGGCAATCGCTGATGACACACTGCTTCCCAGAATATCATCCGGATTGGGTCTTCCCTGCATCCGGTTTGTCAGCCGCTGTACCATCATCTGGGAAATATGGCCGAGCATCCCGTTGGATTTTACCCCAAGACCGTTGGCGCCCACTTCCCTAGCCGCTTCCATCCATGCCCTTTTCACGCTCTCAGGGGCGTTAGGGCCAACCGTTTCAAGGGCCTGTTCGGCATAATCTATTCTATCCGTTGTATCCTTAGTCTTTTCCTCAGATGCTGTCAATGCCTTTATAAAATCCGGTGTTTTCTCCTGCTGATATTTCTGTGTTTTACCAGATTCATAGCCAGGGATTACGCCTGTTGATGTGATTCCATTTACGCTCATTCTATTTCCTCCTTATTATGTGACCCTTTATTTAAAAATATCTGTATACGTTCATTGCACTTCCTATGAAACGGGTACTATTCCATGCAATTTCATCTCCTGCCTTACCATGGCAGTCTGCCGGGGAATCTCCTGCAAAAAACCCGCCCGGATATGTGCCCAGTCGTCTTCCCTTTCCAGATGACAACAGGCTTTACCGCTGTAAATCATCTTCCACAACTCTCCCATGAGTTCCGGGGTGATATGTTCCAAAGAAAGCCCTCCCAGACTTCCGGGAACATACCGTTCTACAATCCTGGCAGCTATGTACGGCGTATAGATATCTCCCAGCTGTTCCAGCCCCACAGTTTCCCGGACAATATCTTCATATAAGTATTAATCGGCCTTCATAATAGAATGTAACAATCCATATATGGTGCCCAGCTTATGGACCGGCCTGTCAGAGATAAACCAATCAGCCAGATCGCGCACATAACCATAACACATGACGTCCGCCCATAGATTTTTATCCCAGGCGCTGTTAAAGTTTTCACAAAGAATATATTCCATCAGTGCAATCGTATCCTTATAAGAGCCCCGCATCTGCTTTAAACGAAACGCATAAATCTGATGCCCCTCCAAAGGTACCTCCATCACATCCACGATTTCTTCAATCGCTGACCGCATGAATTTCTCCTGCATCACCAGCAGATTCTGTTCCTTTGGTCCGCACCCGCCTTCATAGTCACTGAAAACCGGCTGATGACAGAAGGTGAAAATACCATACTTCTGATACAGGAGGGGATATGCTACGCTGTAACGCTGATAGGCAATGGGATTCTCAGAAACACATATCATGGACGCATCCGGCTTATTGACGTAATGCCCCTGATAGATGATACCCGCTCCCTTATAATAAATATGATTTTCCGAAATTCCGCACCTTCTCCGCGGTACCGGTGTAATCCTCTCCGGAAGCGCCACCTCATCAATCTGCACGCCCATGTAATCCAGGATGGGTACCCTATCTGTTCGTAGTAAGAAATCTGTCAGTTCCAAGCTGCCGCCTCATTTCCATTAATTTTCTTCCAACACCTCTTTGACAGAAGTCTGTGCCTTCCGTATATGTTCCTGCCAGTATCCGCTGTCGAAATAGTTCCCGCCCTTTGAGAGATTTTTGAACAGGTTCATGATCATATCGTAGGAAAGTGCAGAAGTATCAACAAACAGTTCCTTTCCGTCTTTTGATTTGATGACTGTGCCATTGGTCCCTACAAAAGCGGTGGTATTATCGTCAAGATATTGTATCGTGCCCGTCATTTCTGCAAATTTTTTCAGCCAGGATTCTCCCGTCTCCCTGCACATCTCCTTGAATTTCTCCGCATCCTCCCCAGTCATATAGGGATGTTTCCCATCCCTGACATACCAGGAAAACCCGGTCTTTGCATCTGTATATTTGGGGTCAGTTTGAGACCATTCTTCTAAAGTCTTACCACCATACCACGTCTGCAGGCCATCTTTGCCTGATACGGAATCCTCTTCTTTGCTGATTGTACGTTCTGCATAGGCAGTCATGCTTTTACAAGCCTCATAGATATCCTGTGGGCTGGCATTTTGTCTCCTTCTTTGCAGATCCATCCATCCCTGCGTATCATTTTGATATGGATAGGAACCCGCTTTGTCATTATGATACCTGCCTGCATCCACCTTGTTTTGATAATGATGATATCCAATTCCACTGATGCTCATTTTGTTTCCTCCATATTATTAAAATCCGTTTGTTGATAATACGAACAACACCCTAAAAAAGTTTCATATCCACGAAAAAATGTAATAAATTACCGAAATCTTGTCATGAAATTTTCAAAGTGACTGACTTGTGACCGAATTGGAGTCGATTGCTATTGAACTAATAAGGACGTGCGCCGCCAGGCGCACAATATAAAGAGCGCATGATAATAAGTTTCCTCTTATCATGCGCTCTTGGTTCTTCTTCCCTATTACCTGACAACCCGTTCAGACAAAATCGGCTCAATGACTTTCTCTACAAATCCTCCTGCTTCCTGAACTGCTCCACAGACTTCGCCCTGGCAGCTGACAAAAGCCATCTTTTCAATGTTTCTTCATCTCTTTCGGATTTTATTTTCTGTATCAGACTCTCCGGCAGTGCCTCGTCTTCGCCCGTATTCTTCAGTAGATGCAGGATATCTTCTGATCTGCCTTCGGCTTTTCCTTCATCACGCACATACTCATCCTCATCCCAGCGATCCCTTTTTGCCCTCCAGTATCCATCATAGAACCATCTGATTGTCTTTATCAGTCCCATCTGTCTTACCACCTCTGCCACTTCTCTCATCCTCCCATTCTGCTCTGCGATCTGATCAACCTCTTCCTGGCTGGTCGCATTGAATAACCGAATCCAGTCATCTACCCTACTGCCGGTCAATTCCTTCCCCAGTTCGATGATATGTATCTCCCACAGATCCGTCAGTTCTCTGCCTGCTTCATCACGCAAAAGGTAGACACTATGATATTTCTCCGTATCCGATAAGAGTTCAAAATCCACCAGACTAATACTGATACATCGATGCAACTTCCTGTATTTTTCCCCGACCTTCAGGTCATCTGTGTACATTCTGGCCAGATAGTACAGTTTCCTTTGGGCATAGTGTTTCTGCCTGTACACCTGCATCTCGATATCAATCTTGGTGCTGTCATTTAGCACCAGAGCAATATCCATGATTCCCTGTTTTTGTCTCCGGAATGCCTTCCGCAGGAAAGGATTCGCCATCCGCACCGATCGAATCTGTGCTAAAGGAATCCCCAGCACATCACTCAAAAACTGTTTCCTGACTTTTTCGTGGGCAAACAGCTCCTTGAAAGCATAGTCTGCCTTTAATGAAATCTTCTCCATTTTCCTCCCATCCGCAGGAGAAAATGTAATGGATGCATTTCCGTCAGAGTAGAACTGCCTTCGGCACTTTCATATATCTACCTGAAAATGAACCAAGCCTGTTACTGAAAAACCGCCCGTCTCAGAATCTCCTGCTTTTAAATATAATTGGTTTGAATTTAAAAGCATAGATTTTCTGAAAAGTAAGAATGTTTGATTTGACACATTATTGTTATCTAGAAATTGTTATGCTTTGCCTTGTATTATAGATAGGATATGCCAAGTTGTCAAGTAAATAATCACTAAAAAACCCTGATTGCCTGCGCAACCTTATGCGCCTCCTGCGGTGTACAGAATAACCTTGCCGATGCCTCCAGTGCAATCTCCGTAATCTCGGCATTTTGAAGATAAAACTCTACTTCGGAGGGAGAGAATTTATCAGATTCTCCATTTTGGAAAGCAATGATCAAATCATTTAGTTTTCGGAAGTGTTCCATCAATGCTCCAAATACCTGTATCCGGTCAATGGTACTGCTGCCGTAAGCCTCCTGTTCCAATTCGCATACTGCAATTACCTGCATAGACAGTTTTAACTCTCCCGTAATGTCAGAGGCTTCCATCAACACATCCGGCCGCTTTTCAAGGCATGTCAAAATATAGTTCTTCGCGCCGGCAATATCCTTTTTTGCAAAAAAAGCCGCCAGATGTTCTTTGATCTCTGCGGTCTCCCGCTTTTCATCTGTCATGCCCACCTTACACTCATAGACCTTCAAGCCCCTGGCCTGTACCCACACATAGAGAAGAAATTCTGAGATAAAACCATATACACGCTTATGATAATCATCATAGCCGGAAGCATCTATCTTCTCCTCCGCCTTCTCAAAAATGGAGAAAAGCCACTGGCAGTACTCGTCATAAAGTGCCTTCGTACAGACCATCATATTGCCAAAATAAGTCCCTTTATCATGTACCAGGCGCATAAACACCTCATAATAATCCGGATACATTTGTTGCAGGATTTCGCCCACAATATCCAGATCCCCGATATTATGGTTGCCCGCATATCCCTTATAGTAGGAATAGTTGAGTTTCAGTTTCTTGGAGGTGATAATATCATACTCCGACAGGATTTTCTCATACTCTGTCCCCGTCAGAATCCGTCCTTCCTCCGTACAGAAATACCTCCGGTAATGGCAGATTCCCACATAGTCAGATGTGCGGATATTTTTCCATATCCAATATACGCCTGTCAGTTCCCCATAGTAGCAATTCTTCGCAGAAATACTGACACCCGTGTCATCTCCTATGTAACCAAGATCCTTCGCTCTGGCCCGCCCTACCTGAAGCGGAACATAGACAGGGTCTCCCGGTGTCGGAAATTTCTTATGTGTCAGGGTAAATATGGTCACACTCATGCCTGCTGTCCTTTCTGTCTGTCCAGTATACCCGCCATTATCTTACGTACATAGAAAAAGGCCGGAATCAGGAAAATATCCGCAAAAATCCATGCCAGCGGATTCGCATACAATACGGCTTGGAATCCAAAATGGGGCACCAACAAAAATCCCGCCAATCCTCTGGCCAGCATCTCAAAAGCACCTGCAAAGACAGCCAGTTTGCTAAAGCCCATACCCTGAATGAGAAAACGGATAATATTCACCAGCGCCAGCCAAAAGTAGAACAATATATTCGTACATATAAACGAATAGGCATTCTCCAAAATACCGCTCTCGCCGGCATCCAGGAACAGCAACAGCATCTGTCTGCCCACCACATGTACAATGAACAGGGCTGCTACAGAATAGATAAGCCCCAGCAGACAGCACGATTTCAGCCCCTGATCTACACGTTTCAGATTACCTGCACCTACATTCTGCCCGCCATAAGTCGCCATCGTGGAACCCATGGCATCAAAAGGACACATAAGAAGCATTCCCAGCTTACCACCTGCCGTAACTGCCGCCACCGCATCCGAACCAATTCCATTCACGGCGCTCTGTAACACCACACTGCCGATTGCGGTGATGGAGTACTGTAATCCCATGGGAATCCCCATATTACAAAGTTTAGCAGCATAATCCCAATTCCATCTGCGCTCTTCCTCCGACAGTTTCAGAATCGAAAACTTCTTCCACATATAAAGCAGACAGCAAAATCCCGCAATCGCCTGGGATACCACTGTGGCAATCGCCGCGCCGGACACTCCCATTTGAAAGACAATGATACACAAAAGATCCAGAAAGATGTTTAAAAGCGCCGCCATCACCAAAAAGATGACCGGTGTCCTGCTGTCTCCCAGGGAACGAAGAATCGCCGCCGTCATATTGTAGAGAAACACCACCGGAATCCCCAGAAAGATAATGATTATGTAGTCATATGAGCCATCGATGATATTGGCCGGTGTCCGCATCACCTGCAGGATCGGGCGGCAGAGAATGGAAACCACAATCGTTACAACCACCGCAAATATCACAGACAGCCAAACACTGTTAGCCACATATTTACGCAGATTTACCTCATGCGCAGCGCCAAACTCCTGTGCAATAGGAATGGCAAAACCGTTGCACACTCCCATGCAGAATCCGATAATCAAAAAGTTCACGGATCCTGTGGCACCCACGGCTGCCAACGCATCTACCCCCAGGTAATGACCGACAATGATCGCATCCACCATGCTGTAGAACTGCTGAAACAATAGGCCGAACAAAAGCGGCACAGCAAACCCTAAAATCAGCTTCATAGGGCTTCCTTTGGTCATATCCTTTTCCATAATTTTCCTCCCCAGAGAATATCATTCTAAATTCTCGTACTTCCCAACATAGCACATTCATTTTCAGACTGCAATCATTATTTTGCGCTTTTTTAAAAGTATATTGTCCTGGGTAATATCCTAGATAAATGGAACGAAAAATGAAGTAGATTATTCAGAAATAACAAAGATGCGGGCATGGATTCCTGTCTCCATACCCGCGCATTTGATTATATGATTACGCCAGCAAAGCCTCTGCCAGCGTCCGAAGCTGTGCCTCGGATTCTGTATTTAAAGTGGATTTCACTGTCACTACCGGCTCTAAGACCGTAATCTCCTTCATACCCGCAAGCGCTTCTCTCATGAGCTTACCGGCCATCGGCGCCCAGCTTCCATTTTCAATCAGTCCTGCGGTACGTTTCTGATAATTCTTGGATTTCAACCGTGCTAACAGACTCTCCATTGCGGGGAACAGACCGGCATCATAGGTCACTGACGCAAGCACGATCCTGTCATAACGGAAGGCATCCTCAATCACCTCCGCCATATCCTCTCTGGCCAGATCGGACACCACCACCTTAGGCGCACCCATTTCACGGAGCATATCCGCAAGCTTCTCCGCCACAGCCCCCGTATTGCCATGAACGGAAGCATAAGCTATCAGGATGCCCTGGTCTTCCGGTGCATAGCTGCTCCAGGTATTGTATTTGTCAATATAAAAGCCCAGATTTTCTTTTAAAACAGGGCCGTGCAGGGGACAGATTACCTGAATATCCAGCGCTGCTGCTTTCTTTAACAAGCCCTGTACCTGCATACCATACTTGCCTACAATATTAAAATAATATCTTCTCGCCTCGCAGGCCCAGTCCTCCTTCGTATCCAAGGCACCAAATTTACCGAATCCGTCAGCAGAGAAGAGTACTTTCTCACTCTTCTCATAAGTCACCATGACCTCCGGCCAATGTACCATCGGCGCCATAATGAAAGTGAGCGTATGACTTCCCAGACTGAGTTCATCTCCCTCCTTGACCACCACACATTTCTCGGACATATCCTGCGTAAAGAACTGCGGCAGCATACTCTGTGCCTTCGCAGACAATACCAGCTGTGCCTGCGGATATTTCTGTGCAAAAACTGCGATATTACCGGCATGATCCGGCTCTAAATGACTCACCACCAGATAATCCGGCGTCCGGCCCGCTAACGCCTCCGTGAGGTTTGCCAGCCACCCATCGGTCCCCCGTTCATCCACGCTGTCCATGACTGCAATCTTATCATCCAATATAATGTAAGAATTGTAGGATACCCCATTGGGTACAACATACTGACTCTCAAACAAATCGATGGTCTTATCATCCACACCGATGTATTTGATCGTATCTGTAACGGTAACTTTTTCCATGATTCTCCTCCTTTTCTCTCCGCCTATTATATGCAAATACCAATAACGATACAGGTTTATATCTCCTGTCAGTTGACACAAACCCCGCTATAAAACCCATGCAGTACACAGAACAACCGCATGGGTTTCACAGCATTATATCACTCCAGCCAATCTAATCATACAAACAATCAACATTTTATAAGAAAATATATTTACAGACAAATAACACTGCCAGTATATACATGAGCGGTGTGATCTTCTTCGCCTTGCCGCATACCATGTTGATCACCACATAGGAGATAACACCCACAGCGATACCCTCGGAAATACTATACATCAAAGGCATAGCCATCAGGCACAGGTAAGCGGGAATCGCTTCCGTCATATCATCGAAATCAATCTGTGTCACTGCCGTGATCATCAGGAATCCGACAAACAACAGTGCAGGCGCCGTAGCAAAGCCCGGAATCGTTGTAAAGATCGGAGCCAGGAATACGGATACCAGGAATAACAGACCTGTCACCACAGAAGCGAGGCCTGTCCGGCCACCCTCAGCCACACCAGCAGAACTCTCCACAAATGTGGTCGTTGTGGAAGTACCAAGTACTGCACCGGCGCTGGTCGCCACAGCGTCTGCCAAAAGCGCCTGTTTGATGCGGGGCAGTTTGCCTTCTCTGTCCAGCATATTGGCCTTATTGGCACAACCGATCAGAGTCCCCAGTGTGTCAAAGATATCTACGAACAGGAAAGCAAATACGATCACTACAAAGTCAATGATTCTCACTGAGGAAAAATCTGCCGTAAAGCACTTGCCAAATGTCAGACCGATTGCTCCCAGACTGAAACTGCTCCAAGAAGGAATCAGGGAATAGAATCCCGCCTCCGGCGTCACGGTATAAAGGCCTGTCAACTGACAGAGGATTCCCAGAATCCAGGTGACAAAAATACCGATCAGGATAGAACCCTTCACCCCTTTGATATGTAAAATAGCAATGATGAAAGTACCGACTACCGCAAGAATCGCACAGATACCAGTCGTATGGAAATTACTTGTAAAATCAACCACCGTTACCAGTGTAGAATCCGAATTGACTACAACCCCGGCGTTCTGGAAACCGATAAACGCCACAAACAGGCCGATACCCACGGACACACCCTTTTTGAGCTGTATCGGAATCGCATTAAAGATAGCCTCTCTCACATTCGTTACGGAGAGAACAATGAAAATCAAACCTTCCACGAAGACTGCAAGCAGTGCAATCTGCCAGGAATACCCCATTGCGCCGCAGACTGTATAAGCAAAATAGACATTCAGTCCAAGACCCGGCGCCAATGCGAAGGGATAATTTGCCAGCAGCGCCATCGCGATAGTGCCGATGAATGAAGCAAGTGCTGTGGCCATCAAAATCGCCTGACTGTCCATGCCCGATGCGGACAAAATGGACGGATTGACCGCCAGTATATACGCCATGGTCATGAATGTCGTAACGCCGGCAACCACTTCGGTCTTGATGTTGGTGTTGTTCTCTTTGAGTTTAAACCATTTTTCTAACATCACATTTCTCCTTTTCTCATAAGGTTTTATTTGCCTTCATAGATGATGACACTGTCAACGTTGTAGTTTTTCAGGCGTTCCCGCCCTTTTAAGCCGGCTAGTTCCATAAGGAAAATCACCTTGACCACTTCTCCGCCCAGTTCTTCAATCATCTGAATGCTCGCTTCAATCGTGCCTCCCGTGGCAATCAGGTCGTCCACAACTACTACCTTCTGCCCCGGTTTAATGGAATCCCGGTGCATTTCTACTACTGCACTGCCATATTCCAGATCGTATTCCTTCGAAATTGTATCCAGAGGAAGCTTACCCTTCTTGCGCACCGGCACAAATGCTTTATGCAAGGCATAGGCGATGGGCACCCCAAAAATGAAACCTCTGGATTCTGTTCCGACAATGACATCGAAATCGATATCTTTCAGCAGATCCTTCATTGAATCAATCGCGAGTGTCAACCCATCCGCATCCTGCAGTACACTGGTCACATCCCGGAATATAATGCCCTTTTCCGGAAAATCAGGAATGCTGCGCACATATTCTTCCATCTTCTTCATTCGCTTTTCCTCCACCCCATTGTGAAAAATTTTATGTCATCTTTATCTTAATAGTCACAAAATTTTCCAACTTTATATAAAACCTCTTTTACTATACCATAACTCTTTTCAAAATAACAGATGCAAGAATCATAAAACCGATTGACATTCCTTCCGGATTGTATTAAGATGTCAGCACATTGCCTGAAAATGCTTTGCATCATAATGACAGACCAAGGCAGAAGCGATAAAGCACATTCTGGTGTAAAGCCGTCCTGTGCTTATTGTACGATAAAATCAAGGAGATACATAACCGCCATGAAACATGCAACCGCCACAAAAGACAACTTTTATCCCCAGATTCTGAAATTAGTGGTTCCTATCGTGATTCAGAATCTCTTAAGCGCTGCCGTCAATTCCGCCGATGTGATCATGTTAAATGAAGTAGGACAATCCTCCATATCCGCGGTATCTCTGGCTGCCAACTACGCCAGCGTCCTTTTTATGATCTACTATGGCCTTGGCACCGGCGCTTCCATGTTGAGCGCTCAGTACTGGGGAAAGGGAGAAGTCCAGGCTATCCGTGTGATCGAGGGCATTGCGCTTCGCTTCTCCCTGCTCATCACCTTATGTTTCTCCGCTTTTGCTCTATTTGCACCCGAATTAATGATGAAACTCTTTACCAACGATGCCGAGCTGATTGCTATCGGTGCGGACTATCTGCGCGTGATGTCAGTCACTTATCTGTGCTGGGGAGTGGTAGAGATTTATCTTGCGATCCTTAGAAGTATCGGCCAGGTAACCATTTCCATGATCTTAAATGTCATGGCCTTTACCCTGAATATCTTTTTAAATGCTGTGTTTATTTTTGGCCTGTTCGGCGCCCCCAAATTAGGAGCGACCGGTGTTGCGATTGCTACCGCTCTCTCCCGTATCATCGAGCTTTTGGGCTGTATCATAGCATCTTTGTTTAACAAGCATATAAAACTGAATCCTGCCTATATGTTTATACGCAATAAATTATTGTTCAACGATTTCATCAGATTGTCCCTGCCGGCTCTCGGCAATGATCTGTCCTGGAGCGTGGCCTTTTCCATGTATTCCGTAGTTCTGGGACATTTGGGTTCCGATGCCGTGGCCGCCAACTCTTTTGTGGTGGTGGTGCGCAATTTCGGTACGGTGCTGTGCTTCGGCACTGCCAGCGCCGGTGGTATTCTTCTGGGAAATGTCATGGGCGCAGGTAATATGGAACACGCGAAACAATACGCTTCCAAACTGATGAAGCTCACTGTCATCACCGGTGCTATTGGCGGCGCACTTGTGCTGGCCGTGACTCCTCTCGTGCTGCACTTTGCGGATTTAAGCGATACGGCCATGCATTATTTAAAATATATGCTTCTCATCAATACCTACTATATTATGGGCGCTGCCGTCAATACCACCCTGATTGCCGGCGTATTCCGGGCAGGCGGCGACAGCCGCTTCGGACTGATCTGCGATACCATAGATATGTGGTGCTATGCCGTACCCCTTGGATTTATCGCTGCCTTTGTCTTTAAGCTGCCGGTGATGGTAGTGTATTTCCTGCTCTGCACCGATGAATTTGTGAAATGGCCCTGGGTTATCAAGCATTACCGCAGCGGAAAGTGGTTGAAAAATATCACAAGGGAAGGGTTGTTTGAGGAAGAGGGGTGATAGTATGCTCCCCCTTCTTTGCCGTCCGCAATATTTCCTCCTACTATATTTTTCAACCATTTAATATGTGCCTTATTCTGCATGATCGGATTATAAAAACGCTCTTCTCACTTCCAAATATCCAACCGCTGTAATTCTTGCTCTCGACCGCAAAAATACCTGTGGCATGAATCAGTATCACGTCAATCTCCGTTGTAGTTCCATCATCTTTAGGAAGGTAACAATTAAAAAGGAACTTATCCCCGTCTCTTTCATATGCCTTCAATTCTTTATATACCAGATATTCACCATATTTTCCTGGATTTTGAATCGTCTCAAAATAACCATTCCCGGTCATTTTAGAATAACTATTCTTCCTGAAATTTGCTTTTGGGCCCTTCTTAAGTTCTTTATAAAATTGCCCATATATCTTATAATTAGGTAAGTAACGCAGCCTATCCTGATACAATCGCAAAGAAAGCAGGTATCTTTTCCATGAACACCAAACTCACTGCAAAATATCTACAGTTCCTGCGCAAAAGCCATTGGACAAATCAGAATAGAAGAGGTAGAAGAAATACAGAACCAGATTGTTGCCATGATAAATCTACAGACATTATAATCAAAGACCGCAAACGCGGTCTCTGATTTACTTCCCCATCCTTATTTTCGCCCGGAAATCCTTCCGGCTGTAGACTTCCATTTTCTGATATATATGTGATACATGTTTCTTGACCGTTGTTTCCGCGATATACAATTCCTCTCCAATCTGTCTGTTGGTGTAACCGCGATAGAGAAGCCATGCCACTTCCAATTCCCGTTCAGACAACGCACACCCCCGTGCAGCTTTGAGAAAATCTGCATAAATATCCTCATAACTCCGGGATCCCTGGTTATAATCCTGGCCGCCATCTGCTCCATCTTTTGCCTGCCAGACTTCTGTCAGTCGGTCCTCTGCCATCTCGTCTTTCCGGGGTATCCCTGTCTGCGCAGCCTTTCCCTGGCCTTTCATCTGGTCTGTCACACGAATGTACAGCACCAGCACCACAGCCAAAGCAATACCAAGAGACAAGGTTCCCAGAACCGAAACGACAGAGTTTTTCCTTTCTCCCATCATGCCCATCTGATATAACAGCAATAATGTCACAAGTACTATATAGCCAGCTCCCAAAAGCCAGCGAAGTGCCTGTTTTCCCATGCCTATAAATGCCTCCGTCTTCTTCACCTAATCAGTTACCGGTCACTGCCTGTATCTGACACGGGTTGCTGTACCGCATCCATCTCCGCCTCTGTCTCCAACTCCATATAATTAATAATCCGCCGCTTTACCTCAAGAAGTAAAGGAAGAAGCAGCATTTCTAAAATAACTGCATAGAACATGGTCAAAACCACCACCGCAATATTAGGCCCCAGCAGTGCCGGGTCGCTGATATTTACCATCACATACATTACAGAGACCATCATTGTCAGTATGCCTGCATACCATACCTGTTTCTGTATCATTTCCAACACATCTTTTGTCCTGCGCAGTTCGCTCAAATGACAGGTAAAGTCTTTCCTAAGCAGTTTAAAAGCTCTTCTAAAATCTTTCCACACACCGCCCCGCATCAAGACCGGCACCACAAATATGATCATAATCAATATAGTTGGAAAATCAACAAACCAACCAAGCGTAAATGTCTTATCCCCCCCTGTATAGGTCATTAGTATCAGAAAGGCCATTCCTCCTACAATACTTATCATTTCCATTATCATACCGCAAATCCTCCTTCTTGCAATTTGTGTTATTTTTATACTCGCGAGCTGTCAACGCTATTCAGCGTTTCTTTTATAAAACCTTACCATGGTACGATGCCAAAATCTATACTACTTTCTATCTTAACGGGTAGTATTCTGGTATAAAAAAGGAACCGGCATACACCGATTCCTCATAACTCATCATTTTTAAAAGATCAATACTTTGTCAAAAACTGCCTCGTCCTCTCTTCTTTCGGATGATCGATCACCTGTCTGGCATCTCCCTGCTCCACGATCACACCCTCGTCCATAAAGATAATCTGATCTGCCACATCCCTGGCAAAACTCATCTCATGAGTCACGATGATCATGGTCGTATGCTGATCTGCCAATCCCCGTATAACCTTTAAAACTTCTCCGGTCAGTTCCGGATCCAGAGCGGAGGTGGGTTCATCAAAACACAGGATATCAGGCTGCAGGGCAAGAGCCCTGGCAATCGCCACCCTCTGCTGCTGCCCGCCGGAAAGCTGATGGGGATAATGCTCCATGCGCTCTACAAGTCCCATTTGTTCCAGTAGCGCTTTGCCGTGTTTCTCTATCCCTTCCAGAATCTCTTTCTTATTCTGTTTGAAATCGGGTCTCTCCTTTGCCAGAAGCTTTTCTGATAAAGTCACATTCTCCAGGGCCGTATATTGCGGAAACAGGTTAAAGGACTGAAATACCATTCCAAAATGCAGCCGTTTCCGGCGAAGATCCTTTTCCTGCTCCTTTAATGGTCTGGCCGCGTCAAACAGCGTCTCCCCGCGTACAATAATGGAGCCCCTGTCCGGCACTTCCAAAAAGTTCAGACAGCGAAGCAAAGTGGTCTTTCCCGATCCGGAAGAACCAATGATCGCCAGCGCACTGCCCTCTTCCAGATCAAAACTCACATCTCGCAGGACCTTGGTAGAATCAAAATGTTTCTCAATATTTTTCACTTCTAAAACAGCCATTTCAATCCCCCTACCTGAAATAATCCAGCCTGCGCTCGATATAGTTAAACAACAGTGTCAAAATACCCACAAACGCCAGATAGAATACACCCGTATAGAAAAGGGGCCATGTGATACCCTGGCTCTTCATAAAGGAGTAGCCTGCAAAAGTCAGTTCATAAGCCGCAATAATACGCGCCAGAGAAGTGTCTTTCACTAACGTCATGACCTCATTGGACATGGGCGGCACCACCCTTTTGATCATCTGCAGCAGCGTAACCTTGAAAAAAATCTGGCTTTTCGTCATGCCCAGCACTTCTCCTGCCTCTCGCTGTCCCACCGGCACCCCTTCGATGCCGCCACGGAAAATAACCGAGAAATAGCAGGCATAATTGATGCTGAAGGCAACCACCGTAGCCGTGATCCGTCCTGACTCACTGCCATTCCAGATGTTGTGGCCAAGCCACAGACCGGGGCCGTAAAAGATAATAATCAACTGTAACATCAACGGGGTACCCCTGATGATCCATACCAGCGTCTGTATCAGTCCGCGAAGCAATTTCCACCTGCTCATCGCACCAAAGGACAGAATCAGTCCCAAAGGCAGTGAAAAGAGCAGTGTGAAAATAAAAATCTCAAAGCTGGTCCAAAGCCCGTCCAGCAGTGACAGCGTAACACTCCAAAACATACGATACTCCTTTACTTAGGCACCACAATTACCTGAGCATTATTACAGTAAGGATTCGTGCACTCCATTGCCTCTTTTACTTCATTGGTTAATGTCATGCCGTTCCACACCACATCAATATTCTTAGATTCCAGTTCCATGCTCTTGTTATCCCAGTCAATGATCACAAACTGCGCTTCCACACCCAGCTTATCTGCTACCACACGAGCCATATCTGCGTCAAAACCAATCCACTCTCCGGAAGCATCTTTATAATCCATGGGCTCAAACTCCGTAATGCCTATAATGAGAGAACCTTTGCCCTGAATATAAGCCACATCACTGTCTGAAGCGGAAGCTGTGAACTCCGAAGCCGCCTGCTCCACCAGTGCTTCCTGCACGCCATAGGTGGTCGCAATCTCTTTCATGGAACCGTCCGCATAACATTCCCCAAACACGGCATTGATATAAGAAGCCAGGTCAGAACCCTTGCGGCATCCCACACCATATTCTTCTGTCGTCAACTCATCCGTATGTACCAGATCCGGATAGCTGGTGCCCTCTCCAATCATGGCGCCTGCCATCAGAAGGTCTATGATCGCCGCATTAGATGTCCCGGAAGCCACCTCCATCAGAGCATCCGCCTGAGAAGCAACGGAATTGATTTTAAACCCTTTCTCGGTCGCAACCGCCTCACCGGCAGAACCGGTCTCTACCGCATACACCAGATCCGCACCGGCCGCCGTCTCCTTTGCCCCGCCGCAGCCGGTCAGCACTGCACAGGACATAACTGATACCATTACCATCATTGCAAGTTTCTTTTTCATAATCTTCCTCCTCCAACTTCATTCCAAATATTAATAATGTTTTCACACACTTTTGTATTTTATCATAGTAGTACGCTAAAGTAAATCTATTTTTCTAATCGAGTCACGTATCACCAGTTCCGTGGGGAAAACAATCTTCTGATAACATCTTGCCTCAGGATTTTCAATCATGGCACACAGCTGCTCCACCGCCGTCTTCCCTTTCTGCTCCGCATCCTGATGAACTGTTGTGAGCGCCGGACGTACAAAATGGGACAGATAACTGTCATCAAATCCCGCAATGGAGATGTCCTCCGGCACTTTTCTTCCCCTGTCCTTAAGTCCGTTCATGACATGAACGGCATAATAATCGGAAACGCATACCAGGGCCGTATATGCAAAGGAACGCTGATAAATCTCGTCCATGTTTACCAGCAGATGATAATCCCCCGGAATGATCTTTATAAACTCTCTCTCTCCTGCCTCAAGCCCCGCTTCACTCATGGCTCTCTGGAATCCAATCTTACGCTCATGATCCACATTGACATCATTATCAGCCAGAAAGGCAATCTTTTTATGCCCGCATGATATAACGTGCCGCACCATGTGGTACATGGCCTCCCTGTCCTCCAGCCCTATACTGATACAGTTTTCCATATCCAGATAATCGCAGACGTCAATGATCGCCATCGGCCGGCTGCACACGGCCTGAATCGAGTAGATTTCCTCCGCCACAAATCCCACCATGACCATACCGTCCATATTCCAGGACATAATATATCTTTTCAATTCCTGAATATCACAGGTATTATATACCATGACAGAATAACCATTCTGGTTCGCACGTTTTAACACGCCTCCCAGCAGTTCGCTGACGAAAGGATCCACAAAGCGGTTATTCTCGTACTCATATTGCGATTTCATGATCACACCTATGATGCGGGATCTGTTGCTCGCCAGATTCCGCGCACTGATATTAGGCGTATAATTATATTCCTTTAATACTTTCTGAATCTTTTCCACGGTAGCCGGAGATACCTCTTTCGCCTTGCCATGAATGACATTAGACACCGTTGTTGTGCTAACACCCACAATACCGGCAATCTCTTTGATCGTAACCATTCCATTCCCCTTTTTAATCCCTATAGCAGTTCCACCGTAAGCCGGATATTTCTTCCTTCACACGTATAAGTCCCATCTGCTGCCACTGTAATTTTTGTCATATGCTCCGGGTCATCATACTTCTTGCCCATCCCGTCATCGTCATACCACTCATACACAGCGTTGGTTTTGACGAAAGCGAAGACTTTCATATGATCCGTATGCACATCTTCCGTATACTCTCCTCCATCGGACATGATCAGCATTTTATCCGGACGGACAAAAAGAAGCGTCTCGTTAAGCCCTGCTTCTATATAATGGTGGCCTGCCGGATATCTGTCCGTATCATAATCGTCCAGACTGCGCATCCTGATCATCGCCATTTCCTCCGGCAGATAAACATATCTTCCCTTACCGTTCTGTACAAATACGGGTGCCGTCATAACGCTGTCTCCTGCCAGCAGCTGATCTTCCACCTGTGGGGCATACGCATCTTCCGTGTACAGGAAAGACAGCGGTTTAAAATACATCTCATCCCCAAGCGCCGCTTTCATAAACTCGCTGTACAGATAAGGAAGCAGCCCGTAACGGACATGTAAGGTATCCCTCAAAATCTTCTGATTGTCAAACCGGTAAACCTCCTGTTGTCTTGTGCCCATGGCGCTGTGGTTACGCATAAGCGGCATAAAAAGCGCCATCTGCATCCAGCGGATCAGCAGATCTTCCGTAACGTCCGCCCCAAATCCGCCGATATCTCCTCCTGTGTACAAAAATCCCACCATATTCAGGGACGGCTGCATCTTATAGTTTAGGAGCATATGCTGCCACCAGGACTTATTGTCCCCCATCCAGATACCGCCGTAACGATGCATTCCCACATAGGAAGACCTTGAGAACATCAGGATTCTCCTGTCCGGGCACAATCGCTCAAAGGCTTCTCCGGCCGCCCTGGTCATATAATATCCAAAGAGATTATGCACCCGGTCATGGCTCATCCTGCCCTCCGGTGTCTGGTGATAGAATTTCTGATAATCCTCCCTGTTATCGGAAAGACTTCTCACCGCCCCCATAAACTGCTCAAATGTCTCCAGATTCAGATTTCTGCCTTTTAACGCCGCAATCTGATCTATCACACTGTCCAGACGATCCTGCGCATAGAATATGGACGGTTCGTTCATATCGTTCCAAAATCCATCAACTCCCATATCCAACAAAACGCGATACTGCTCGCCAAACCACTTTCTGGCCTCCGGATTCAGCACATCAGGAAAATGCACCCGGCCAGGCCAGACACCTGCCGTAAATTCTTTGCCATCTTCCTCTTTACAGAAATATCCGTTCTCAATCCCTTCCTCATAAACCGCATATCCCTCTTCCACTTTGACACCCGCGTCAATGATCGGCACGACATGCACATGATCTTCTTTCAGGTCCTGCACCATCTTCTCAAAATGAGGCATCCGCTCCCTGTCAACGGTAAAATCCTTATACCGCTCCATATAATCAATGTCCAGATAAATACTGTCCAGCGGTAAGTGGTTCTCCCTGTGCATTTTTACCACACGATAGATGTCTTCTTCCGTCTTATATCCCCAGCGGCTCTGTTGGAATCCAAACGCCCATTTCGGGGGAATATAACTTCTTCCGATCAGTGTCCGGAATTCCTTCACAATATCCAGGACGCACATTCCCTCAAACACATAAATAGCGGCATCCGGATACACAAGCGTTATGGTCATCTCATCCAGATGTGTGTAGCCGATATCAAACGTCACAACACCGGGTGTATCCACAAAAATACCAAAACACGTCTGCCCCCGCACCACCAGAAAGTTATGGGCCGCATAAAGCGACTGTCTGTCTTCCGTATGATTCGGTTCGTCCACACAGCAGCTGCAGTACCGCCAGCCTCTCTTATTGATCCCCCTCACGTTTTCTCCCAGTCCGTACACCTCATCCGCCGACCCCAACTGGCAGGAAAAGCTAAGGTTTTCCCCATTTTCCTGCTTCATATGTGGGACATCTCCCTGACTGCAGGGGATATCGCACACTACTGCATCCGTCTGAAAAGGACTGCCAAATATATATTTTCGTATCATAATCTTCCTCCTTCATGTTTTTGCGGAATTATAACATATCCATTAAAATCTAACAATATCTTTTGCGCATAAGTTACTATATTTTGCCATGTAATTCCCACTGAAAAAATATCAGTTCTGATTACTCTGCCCTGCTATTGACTTTCTTACTTTCTATATGATAATTTTTTATCGAACACCATGCCACATCCCGTAAAGGAGCCTCTATGAACAACCAATCTTCCGTTCTCAAAGAAATCCGTCCCCATGGCACGAAATCTTTTCCCTGTGCCATCTACCGTACCCATTCCATCGGCAAAGGTGTACTTGTGAAACACCACTGGCACGATGAAATAGAATGGTTATATTTTTCTAACGGGGATTTTCGTCTGGAGATCAATATGGAGTCCTTTCCCATCCGGTCAGAATGTTTCTATTTCATTAATCCCGGAGAATTGCATAGCATCACCACGGAAACTGCCGATGTTCACTGGGAAGACGCCGTTGTATTCTCCCCTGATATCCTGAATTTTGATTCCTATGATGAAGCGCAGGTTCACCTGATGAAACCGATCCGCAATGGGAAACTGCTCTTTCCACGCTGCATTACACCTGATCATCCTGCATTTGCATCGATCCGAAATACCTTTCTGGATATTATGCGCGCTTTCGGACAGGCAATAGATGATACTGATGCTGACAGCAGTCTCGTAACCGATGACTTAACCAGTCAATTATATATCAAATCCTCCCTGCTCTACCTTCTGGCAACCCTCTCGAGCCACGGCCTTTTTATGCCTACGGAAAAGAACCTCGACAAGCGTGTGGAGAGCATTAAAACGGCGCTCACTTATATAAAGGAAAACTATCAGGACAAAATCTATATAGCCAACCTGGCAGGACAGGTGAACCTGAATGAGCAATATTTCTGCCGCCTTTTCAAGAAGGCGATCGGCTGTTCTCCCATAGAATATCTCAATGAGTACCGTATCAAACAGGCAAAACGTCTTCTGGAAGAGACTGATTTACCCGTGATGGAAGTCTGTCTGGAATGCGGCTATAACAATCTAGGCAATTTCCTGCGCGAATTTCGGAAGTACACAAAGACCACTCCTTTACAATATCGAAAGCATTTTGAGGTGTAAGCTAATTGTTTTAAAAGTCATAATATCGTATTTTTTAATCAAATAAACGTAAGACATCTCCTTTATGTGTCATTAAAATAAAGTAAGTTGCTTCGCAACTAACTTTACGAGATCCGCTTCGCGGCCTCGGATAAGCAGAAACTTTTTAATGGTTGCTTCGCAGGAGGTGCAGTTATGAACAGAAAATGGTGGCACGATAAAGTCGCGTATCAGATTTATCCCAAAAGTTTTTATGATTCTAACGGAGACGGCATTGGCGATATTCCCGGTATTATCAGCAAACTGGATTACCTCAAAGACCTGGGTGTAGATATTATCTGGCTCTCCCCCTGCTATCAGTCCCCTTTGGCTGATCAGGGTTATGACATCTCGGATTACTACAAGATAGATCCCCGCTTCGGTACTATGGAGGACATGGACCAGTTGATTGCCGAGGCCAAAAAGCGCAATATGTATATTCTGATGGATCTGGTGGTAAACCACTGCTCCGATGAACACGAATGGTTCCGCAGAGCCTGCGAAGATCCTGAGGGGAAGTACGGCAATTTCTTTTACCTGCGGGATAAGAAGGAAGGAAGCCTGCCCACCAACTGGCGTTCCTATTTCGGCGGTTCCGTATGGGATGACCTGCCCGGCACCAATAAGCAGTATCTCCATGTGTTTCATAAGAAACAGCCGGACCTTAACTGGGAAAATCCCGAACTGCGGGAGGAAGTGTATAAGAACATTAACTGGTGGCTGGACAAAGGGCTTGGCGGTTTCCGTCTTGACGCGATCATTAACATCAAGAAGGCACTCCCCCTGCACGACTACGCCCCCGACAGGGAGGACGGTCTTTGCAGTGTGCAGGCCATGCTCAAAGAAGCTGCGGGCATTGGGAAATTTCTAGGGGAAATGCGTGACCGCACCTTCCAAAAATATGATGCCTTCACAGTCGGAGAGGTATTCAATGAAAAACCGGAAGAAATACCGGACTTCATCGGAGATGAGGGTTATTTCTCCAGTATGTTTGACTTCAATGAGACGATTTTTGGCGGCAGTGAAAAGGGCTGGTACGATGCCACACCGATTACCCCGGATGATTACAAAGAATGCTGCTTTGCGGCACAGTCCAAAGTCGGAGACATCGGCTTTCTCTCCAATATCATTGAGAATCATGACGAGCCCCGTGGTGTCAGCCATTACATACCGGAAGGCGACTGCTGCCTCGAAAGCAAGAAGATGCTGGCTGCCCTGAACTTCATGCTGCGCGGTCTACCTTTTATCTATCAGGGACAGGAACTTGGCATGGAAAATGTGCCGATTTCCTCCATCGATGAGGTGGACGATATCTCCGCCCGCGATGAATACCAGGTTGCCCTGAAAGCCGGCCTTTCCCCGGAACAGGCTTTAAAAGTAATAGCACGGCTCAGCCGCGACAATGCCCGCACTCCCATGCAGTGGTCGGATGATCCAAATGCCGGGTTCACCAGCGGTACACCCTGGCTGAAGGTCAATCCCAATTATACCTCCATCAATGCGGCAATGCAGATAGAGGATGCGGATTCGGTCTACTCCTTTTATAAAAAACTGATCGCCCTGCGTAAAGATCCCGACTATAAAGAGACGATCGTATATGGCGGCTTGGAGCCGCTGTGGAGAGACCGGCACAATCTGATGGCATATTACCGCAAGGGAGATTGCACCCTGCTGGTGGTCGGAAACTATCAGCGCAAAGAGCAGGAAATCAAACTGCCCGGGATATGTCGGAACGTACTATTGAATAATTACAAGGATATTGCGGAAGATAAGGGAACGATTACCTTACACGGATATCAGGTCCTGATACTGGAAATGGCCATTTAAATGGCGATATAGAATGGTGATTTAGAGAGAAAGGAAGGATGGCATTATGAACAGAACATGGTGGAAAGAAGCGGTTGTTTATCAGATTTATCCCCGCAGCTTTATGGACAGCAACGGGGACGGCATTGGAGACCTGCAGGGAATCATCAGCCGGCTGGATTATTTAAAATATCTGGGGATTGACGTAATATGGCTTTCTCCGGTGTATCAGTCGCCCAATGATGACAACGGATATGATATCAGCGATTATCAGGATATCATGGACGAATTTGGTACCATGGAAGATTTTGACGAACTGCTTGCGGCTGCCCATGAAAGAGGACTCAAGATCGTTATGGATCTGGTGGTAAACCATACATCCGATGAACATAAATGGTTTATGGAGAGCCGGAAATCCAAGGACAATGCATACCGTGACTATTACATCTGGCGTGAGGGCAAAGACGGACAGACACCACCCAACAACTGGGGCTCCTGCTTCGGCGGATCAGCCTGGCAGTACGATGAAGCCACCGATATGTACTATCTGCACCTTTTTTCCAAAAAGCAGCCGGATTTAAACTGGGATAATCCCAAAGTGCGCAAAGAAGTGTTCGACATGATGACATGGTGGTGCGATAAGGGCATAGACGGATTCCGTATGGACGTGATCAGCATGATCTCCAAGACAAAAGAAATGCCTGACGGCGAGATGCACGGCTTATACGGCAGTTTCGACCCTTATTGCGTACATGGTCCCAACGTGCACCGTTATTTGCAGGAGATGAATGAAAAAGTATTATCTCACTATGATATCATGACCGTAGGCGAGACGGCGGGTGTGACGCCCCAGCTGGCAAAACAGTATGCCGGTAAAGATGCCCATGAGCTCAATATGGTATTCCAGTTTGAACATGTGGAAGGGGACGGCAAATATGGAAAATGGACAGATGAAAGGAGACCCCTCACCACGTTAAAGAAAATCCTGTCCTGCTGGCAGACTGACCTTTACGATCAGGCATGGAACAGCCTGTTCTGGGATAACCATGACCAGCCCCGCGCCGTGTCAAGGTTTGGTGATGACCGCCCGCAGTATCGGGAGGTATCCGCCAAGATGCTTGCCACCTGCCTGCACATGATGCAGGGTACCCCTTACATCTATCAGGGAGAGGAACTGGGTATGACCAACTATCCTTTCCAAAGCCCGGCGGACTTCCGCGACATTGAGAGTATCAACGCCTATAGGGAATGGTGCAGTGAGGGCGCTCTGTCCCATGAAACCTTCTGGCCCTGCATCACTTTTAAGAGCCGCGACAATGCCAGAAC
Organism: uncultured bacterium; assembly: GCA_947243845.1. Lineage (GTDB taxonomy): Bacteria > Bacillota > Clostridia > Lachnospirales > Lachnospiraceae > UBA3282. The sequence continues at coordinate 15,922 of CAMXIF010000026.1, read as the reverse complement.
CCCTGTACAATGGGATGACTCCGCGCAGGCAGGCTTTACCACCGGTACGCCCTGGATTGCTGTTAATCCCAACTATAAAGAGATCAATGCCAAGGCGGCAACCGCTGATCCCAATTCCGTATTTCACTATTACAAGAAGCTGATCGCACTCAGAAAAGCAAATCCGGTCATCGTCTACGGTAAATACGAAGCCATGATGGAAGACAGCGAGGAACTGTTCGTTTACACCAGGACTTTGGAGGATGAGAAACTTCTGGTGGTATGTAACTTCTGCGACCATGAAGTTCCCTTCACCCTGCCTGATGAGTTTGTGAATATGCCCTGCCTGATCTCCAATAGAGAGAATACGTATGATTCAGCCGAAATAAAGATGGCGCCATATGAGGCTTTTGTATTGCACAAAAAGTAAAATATTCTTTACTCGCGACAATAGGATCTCTATAGATCATAGTATTTATGACACATCTGTCATATCAAGAGAGAGTACCCTTTTACAGGTACTCTCTCATATCTTTCACCAGAGTTTCCTCCGCTTCAATCGTCTCTCTGGCAATTTTTTTCACCTTTTCATCTGCCGCCTGATACTGATGCAGATAGCGGTACAGTGATTTGACACCCATATTACAGCCGTCTGTGATCAGGTCTGCCACGACCCTGTCAGATTCCTCTCCGCCCAGCTTGACATTGGTCTTCATCCAGGACATCACCTTGGCCATCGGCGCAGGTTCTTTGCCCTCATCGTGATATTCCCGCAGATAATCATGTGTCTTATCTCCCAGCTTACAATGCGTGTCCTTACTCTTTTTCAGCAGATTTTCCAGAGTGCTGTCCTTCACATGCTCCATCACATCTTCCAGGGAGGAAATGCCCATCTTAATTCCTGCATTGCACTCCCGCAGCAGCTTAATCGTATCGTCTTCCATTATGAGGCCTCCTTTTGTTCATCATTTACCATGTAGTATGTGATATCGGAACAAAATTATCCTGTGGGGCTTCATAATCCTGCTTTTCACACCTAAACCTATGTTCAGGCATCACCTCCAATTAACCTGCGAAAAATAATATATTATATATAAGAAAAACTACTGCCTGTCAAAATATGCCTTCCCATCCTCCGGCTTAAAATATGTCCGCAGGAATCCATCGGTAGACACGATCACAAACTCGTTGGTAGCTTCCAGATAATACACATCATCCCCGTCTTCTGCTTCCAGTTTATGTAATACATCCGCTGAAGCAATCACCCGATTGGCTCCCGCCAGATATTCTTCCGCTGAAGCATAGCCAAATTCCGCCCCATGTTTTACAAAATGTTCCTGCAAATATTCCGCCTTGCGAAAATTATATGTATAAGTGACTGCCGGGGACGATACTGCCGCCGGTTCAACGGTGGACAGTTCCGCGTCAGCTGTCTCTTCGGAAGGCAGCTCTTCGACTGCATCGTCCGGCAAAACATCGTCTGACGTTTTGGGGGGATTCTCTGCCTCCGCTATAACCGCCATTTCGCCCGTAGGCATCTGTTCCGTCTGCTCTTGGACCGTACCGCCATTCTGGTCAGGTATCAATCCCATCCGGGATTCAAGAATAACGACTGCCAACAGTATCAGAACCGCCATGACTACCGCCCAAGGCTTTTTCCGATTATTTTCTTTGCCATGATACGCTCTGACCACCTGGCCCGGCTCCATCTGCTTCCCTGCTTTGCCGTTCTCCCTATTCTCCCTGCGGCATGTTTCACACCGCTTCGGTATATGTAAATTTTTACTTTTATAAAAGGCAATCTCATCCTGCGTCAGGATAAATTCTTTTCCACACTGTTTGCATATTCTTTTCATTCTTCACCATATAAACTTTCTAATACTTAATCTCTTTGCCTTCCAATCTCCACTGCCTGAATTCCGCCGATGCCGACAATAACAGGTCAGAAGAAGAATTGAGTGCCGTCTCCACAGAATCCTGAATCACACCGATGATAAATCCCACCGCCACAACCTGCATGGACACCGCATCTGGGATTCCAAACAAAGAGCATGCCATCGGGATCAGCAACAAAGAGCCGCCCGCCACGCCGGACGCACCACAGGCAGACAATGCCGCCAATAGACTCAACACCACCGCTGTCGGAATATCCACCCCAATACCAAGGGTATGTACCGTAGCCATGGTCATGACTGTAATCGTGATCGCAGCGCCGTCCATATTGATGGTAGCGCCCAGCGGAATCGTCACAGAATACGTATCTTTGTCCAAGCCCATTTCCTCACAGATTTTCATATTCACCGGAATATTGGCCGCGGAACTTCTGGTAAAGAAAGCTGTGATTGCGCTCTGCTTCAAGCACTTTAAAATCAGCGGATAAGGATTCCTGCGGATACACCAGTACACTAAGATAGGATTGGTCACAAAGTAGATAAAAAGCATACAGCCCACCAGCAATACCAGCAATTTGCCATATACCCTGAAAGTATCCAGGCCGCTAGTCGTAACACTGGTATATACCAAACCAAGCACCCCGAAAGGCGCCAGATTAATGATCACCACCACCACTCTGGAAACTGCATCGGAAATATCGCCAAGCGTCTTCTTAGTTGCCTCCCCTGCCCCTCGGAAAGCCACACCTAAGAGAACTGCCCATGCCAAAATCCCCACATAGTTGGCCTCCACCAGAGAGGACACCGGATTCGCTACCACATTCATCAACAAAGTACTAAGTACTTCCGCAATACCGCTCGGTGCAGTAGCCGCATCCATGGATGCATCCGCAAGCGCCATCTCCACCGGAAATATCATACTTGCAAACACAGCAATCACCGCCGCCAGCACCGTGCTGAACATATATAGGATAATAACGGTACGGATCACACCGCCATGACTCTGTCTGGCATTACACAGGGAACTCATGACCAGGAAAAAAACCAGAAGCGGTGCGATTCCTTTCAGCGCTCCCACAAACACATTCCCTAAAATGCCAATACCGGATACTCCTGGCAGCACCAACGCCAGAACCACACCGATTGCCAGACCTACTACAATTCTTTTGACAAGGCTGATGCCTGTCCACCTTTCCCACACTTTTTTCATGGTAACCTCCGTTCTAATAATGATACTACTCGTCATGCTGTTACGCCGATGCTTTGAAATCAGTTATCTGCCGCTTCTTAGCTCCATCCTCTCAACAATCTTCTTTTGTTTATATAAATAGTAACCACTCACCAAGGCCGCACACATAATCCAACTGATCGGATAGCAGGCCACAATCCGCCGCAGTCCTGTCAGACCTTCCGATACCGGAATCATACTCACCCAAATAATCCGAAACACACAGATGCCAAAGACCGATATGATCGTTGTCACAAAAGTATATCCCTGCGCTCTGAGCGAACCCGAAAAAATCTCAATAAACACAAACATCACAAAAAAGGGCGCAATACTTCTCATCATCGTCAGACCGATTTCCACTACTGCCGCATCCCCTGTGAAAATCCCCAGCAGGAAACGTCCCGCCATCATCAGGATTGCCGTCAGACAGACTGCCGTACCCACTGCCATGCCAAGACAGTCTCTCGTACCCTTTTTCACACGATCCCATTTACCTGCACCGTAATTTTGCCCCACAAAGGTGGTGAGCGCAATGCCAAAAGAGGAATTGATCATCCAGAATACACTGTCCACCTTGCCATAAGCCGTCCACGCAGCCATGGTGTTAACTCCCAGCAGATTGAGAGACGCCTGCACAATCATATTAGAAATGCTGTACATGGAAGACTGCAGACCGGAAGGGAACCCAATCTGCAACATATTTATCAAAACTTCCGAATGAATCCTAATCTTGCGGATGGACAACTCCATACAGTCCACCTTGTGCATCAGCGCCCAGGTAACCATCACTGCGCTGATCGCCTGTGACACCAGCGTAGCTACCGCCACACCCAGAACACCCAGGTTGCAATAAAGCACCAGCACGAGATCCAGCACGATATTGACGACACAACACACTACCAGATAGTGCAGCGGCCGCTTGGAATCCCCGATGGCGCGCAGAATTGCCGCCCCCATATTATAGATAAACACAAAGACTAATCCGGAAAAATAAATCCTTATGTACAACGTGGACATATCCATCAATTCCGCTGGCGTATTCATCCACCCCAGAATCAGCGGCGCAGCCACGACCCCCAAGACACCCAGGCCGATTCCTCCAAGGATTCCGAACGCATAAGAAGTATGCAGCGCATCTTCCAACCTCTGCTTATGAGCCGCCCCATAAGCCTGAGAAATCAAAACCGTTCCGCCCGCCGTCAGGCCCGTAAAAAATCCCACCACCATATTGATGATCTGGGCGGAAGAACCGCCCACGCTGGACAAAGCTTCCTTCCCGGCAAACTGGCCCACAATCACCGTGTCCACCGTATTGTAAAGCTGCTGAAAAAAGGTGCCGATCAGAATCGGGAAGAAAAAGACCAACAACTGCTTCCAGATCACACCTTCCAATATCCCATTCTGTTTTTCTTTCGTTTCCATTACTCTACCCTTAACCCATATTCCAACTGACAGTCAAATGGCTCCCGTTCTACATGTGCTTCATGGTACATCTGTGCCTCCACGCACCCCATCGTCTGATAAAACGCCTGCGTCTCCACCGCCGAATGAGCCGATATGTATAGCTTGTCCGCACCCTTTTGTCCGGCCCAGGCCGCCGCCTGATCAAAAAGTTTTCTGCCAATTCCCCGGCCACGCATGTCCTCCGATACATGGATGCTGGACAAGTCCAAATAACGATGCGCCCCGCCAAACAGCGAAGATTCCACCGAGACAAATCCTTTAAGCATTCCCTGATAAAAGGCCCCGCACACAAATCCGCCTGTCAAAACCGTATTCTTAAGACAGTCGATTAACAGCCGATACTCTTCCTCTGACCAGTCATCCGTAAACGGATCCTCTACAATAACCCATTCGCCGTTCACCTTTCTCCTGCACTTCGTCACCTTTTGATGACGCACAAACCAATCAAACAATGGCTGATCTATTTCTCTTTCCTCTAATGGCCTGTACCAGATGGTGTCTGCGATATAGCTTTGCGTACCTTTCATGACATTTGCCAAAATCTCCAGATTTCGCTGCGTATCTTCCGGGACTTCCAAAGAATGATTTGCCTTCTCAATCATCTGAAGCGGCAAATTGTTATCCCTGCACTTTACCCGCATCATCTCGGTCTCGGCCCATGGATCGCCAGTTCCGTGAAATACAATCCCTCTTTGCGGCGCAAATGCAAAAGTCCTTTCCAACGGTGTATAATAAATATTTCTGCATGTCACAACATGTTTTGCGGCATAAGCGCTGGCAACTGCCGTCCCAATGCTTTTCGACACAAAAAGAATATCCTTGTACTGCTTCCAGTCCACCTCTGCCAAACAGGCTTCCGTCTGGGAAAGAGCACCGCTGAAAGCTTCACCCAGATCTTTGCTCAGTTCTTCGTATTTTATTTTAATCGTCTCATATTGATACTGTTTTGCAAGCTTTTCACTGTAATAAAGAAGCGGTTTATCACAGTGATATCCTATCCCCGGAAAAAATACCGCCAGTTTCATGATCCTGTTTCTCCTTCCAAAATACCTAAAAATATTTTCGTTATCATACAAACGCCAATTCAATTCTGCCGCTTAATCTGCTCTTGCTTTACCAGAGGATACCGTATCAGATCATGTCTCTCCAAATCCTCTCTGTGCATATCCACCGCCGTAATCTGATGATTGTCATAGGTTGTATAATAATAAATCCCCTTGTCCGCGTTACAGCAGGAAGTATAAATGGTTATCTCATATTTACCGTCTTCCAGTTCACAGCATCCCCTCTGCTGATCCACAGAACCCAGAATATGGAAGAACTGACTGACACTCTCCGCCTCTCCCTCTCCGGAAACCGAATTCATCCTGACAAACGCCGCTTTCACAAACCTGGACTGGGATGACACGTCTCCCGGCAGTCCCAAAGCGCCAAGCCCACGGCTGTACGGCTGCAGATCAAGCCCCTTTGCAAAGGTATTGACCGGCTGCCTGACTGAAAGATGCATGTAATTATTCAAGTGAAACATCTGTTGGTCAAACGGCGGATTATTAGTCAGCACCCCTACAGGATTCTCATAAATCTTAATCCCCTCTTTCACCGCTTCCACCACAATGGCTTCCTCTCTGTCTGCAATGATCCAATGTAATTGGGCTACCGGCAGAGTTTCGTCAAATGATGCGTCAAGCAGATTCATCCGCTCCACAAGTGTCCGGGCTTCTTTCACCGTTGCACACTGACATAGGATCCATGGAATCAACTCAAACTGCGCAATGTTATCCTTTCCTTCCGTCTTCTTCCAAAAAGCAGCGTTTCCCACAAAATTAAGACCAGCCATCCCCAGACCTTTTTCGTTGACCGCATCATAATAAAGCGGATAATCCGATGCTACATACGCCATTCCGATAAGCGCATAGTGCGTGTCACATTCCCCCGCTTCCACAAAATGAAAGGGATAATTCCTAGGGGTGATGGTCACTTCTTCCCCATAGGAAAAATCATAATCCAATGTCCGCCCAAAGTAAAAATCCCTAGTCTTATAGATTGCCGCTGTACACATGGTTTCCTCCAGTTCGGAGTGTTTATACTCCTCTGATTTTTAATTTATCAATCAGCTCTCCCACTTCAATCTCTGTATCTAATTCTTCCCGAATTTCCCGAATTAATGCTTCCTGGGGCGTCTCTCCCTCTTCAATCTTGCCGCCGGGAAATTCCCAGCCGTCCTTAAATTCACCGTATCCCCGCTGGGTGGCGAAAATCTGGTGGTTGTGGGTGATGATGGCGGCTACTACTTTGATGGTTTTCATGATTACATCAGACCTTTAACCTTATCCACAAACAAATATATATTTTCTTTAAATTCTTTTGACGTATTGCCGGCAATGTTAATATAAACACCATGAATCTTTCTCAAAGAGAAACTTTCATTATCAAATTTCAACAATGCATTTTCTCTATTTTCGCATGCAGGATAGCATAAAATAACCTTTTTGCTGTGCAGTTGATTCGCATAAAAAAACATCTGATACACATCTGCATTACTAAAAGGCTTAGACGTCTTATTTTTCATATCTAATATACAAAACGCTGATGCTGGAATCTCTTTGTCCTGATACATGTATAACATATCCGGGATATAGGATTTTAAATAATCACCATCAAATGCACTATTACATTTAGCATACTGCTTTTCCTCATCCCAATAGGAAAAATTGTAATCACCGGAATATGACACCAATATTTTCTTTACAAAGTCTTCAAACAGCTTATCAAAATTAATAAGCAGATTCTGACCGTAAGCCTGATCCCCATAATCAGACACCGACAAATCATTGAGTATCATATAAGCTAATGTCAAGGCCTTTTTACAATACATTGTGTTGGTATGTAACTTAACATTCGGAATCCTATATACTTCCGAAACGTCCACAAAATCCTTCTTAAGCAGACCCGCTCTTCCGATATCCATGATCTGACTCACTTTATTGTACGCCTTATAAAGAACCTGGTTGATAGCAATATCTTTCGACAGTTCATCATAGGAACACTCAAAGACCTCCCTCTTTGCCAGCCGCTTATTTATCAATGTCTGCACGATATTGGGATTTCCTCTCAGATACTGAAGATTATCTATTCTCTCTTTGTATTCTACGGGCAATCCTTTCTTCACAACTCTGTCTAATTCAGAAACAAAAAGTTCGATGATATCGTACGTTCCGCCTTTATCAACATTGTATATTGGATCATCTAAGTCAGCGGAATCCGATGCATATAAAAAATAATAAATCCTTATAATATGACATAAATCTAATCCTTCATGCTTAGAGTCTATGATGATTTTCCGCGTTGGCAGATTTATATAGCCTACATATGCCTGCGGAAAACTCACAATATTTTGCTGTACATCAATACAGCCCGAACTTATCCCTCTGGTTGTAAACTCTTTTAAGAGAATTTCCTTTTCACCATCTAAAAGATGAAGGAGGCCGCCCTGTGAAATATGAATCACATCTGGTTCCATAAAATCTTACCTCCTTTAATTCAATCGAACTTTCTCTTTAACTCCTTCATAAACTGCTCTGTATTATCTATTCGCTTGGGCAGGCTTGTCCCCAGAATATTTGCCAGATATCTCGCATTTCCATAGGTGTATTCCTCAATAATCGGTATGATGTAATAATTGAATAACATCTTCAAAACCTCCGGCGTCCATTTGATTCTGCCTGCATCCATCGCCCACTTCGGAATAAAGTAGGCATGCCCTAAAAGCATATTTTCATCCTTCATCACATTAAATATTTCTTTATTAATATTCTTCAGCAAAATATCCGGTTTCACTTCCGGCATTGCAGAGCAATCCGAAATCGCTGAAATCAGTTCATAATTTGGATAGAACTTAACAAATGCAAATCTTCTGCGTATGGCATAGTCAATCTGTGCAATGCTCCTGTCAGCAGAATTCATGGTGGCAATAATATACACATTTTCCGGAATGGAAAACTTGGTAATATCTTCTTCACCCCATTTGACAGATCTGACAAGATCCGCCGTATATTCTCTATCCAATGTCAGAATCGTTTCTCCAAAAACCTTGGACACATTTCCCCTGTTTATCTCATCGATAATAAATAGATAATCACTATTTAGATCTCTGCGCGCTTTCTCACAGAAGTCTAAAAATATCCCCGGTTTTGATTCAAAATGACCGTCATCATCGACAGAGATTCCGCCAATAAACTGTTCGTATGCAGAATTTGCATGGAACTGCACTAGGGCACACTCCGTGAAATCTCCTTTTATCTCGTTCGTGATATGAGATTTACTAGTTCCTGGCGCACCGTATAAAATCACCTGTTTTGTGGCAAACAAAAGCTCCTTTAATCCTTCCGCCGTAATATTATTTCCTGTTGGCTGTGCCAGTTCTTCTGTCCTTGCAAGCTCAATGTCATTTATTTGATTCATATAGTCATTTCCTCCTCTGGGTAAACCGGTAATCTCCGGTTTATATTCCTTACTAAAATTCAGTTTATTTCTAAGTGTAAATCCTTCTAGTCTATAGTCCGCAAAATGAATAACCTCATTCTCATTATGATAAAACAAAAAACTAAGCTCATCTTCCGTTATTTTCAATTCACTCGTCAGTATCTTTGTGCATACTCGCGTATATGCTTTATATATATCCTCTGTGGGTAATCCATCCACCCACGCATCCGGGACTTCCACTCCCCGAAACCTGAAATACCATGCCGCAAAGTACACCAATGAAATTCTTTTATTCCTTAAAAAATTAGATTGCAATAATTGTATGTAATTCGCAGGAAATTTGAAATTGTCCGGGTTTGTATCATCCTTTCTCAAAAATTTGGAATCATCCACCAGTGTATTATCAACAGTATCTCTCATACGGCTCAGCAAACCTTTAAATGCGGTACCTGGATTGAACATATCCGCTTTGCCGATTTCTTCAGTTATCGAAAATGGAAACAGACAGCATCTCTTCTCTCCACTTTCAGCAGCATAATCATACAAGGCTGACAATTTATACATAGACTGTAAATATATTTTTCTATCTTCATTTGATATGCCGCTCACCTTGGGAAACGAATGGTACTCCTTCTCATTAAATCCAATACTTTTAAAGAAGAAGAACATACCTAGCTGTTCCCCTGATGAAATATGTAATTTTTTGAAATAATTTATACATGATGCAATACTTGCTTCATCGACATAAACCAGCGCCAAATCCCTCACCCCCTACTCTGTTAATCTTTTTCCTAATTGTACCTTGATAGCATTGCCAATCACCTTTGCCAATGTTGGAGGTACTGCATTACCAATCACTTTATACATACTGACAACTGACTTTGGGTTATCTGTAAAAAATACAAACTCGTCCGGAAACGATTGAATACGGGCAATCTCCCTGACCGTATATCGCCTGTTCTCTGTCGGATGGATAATTCCACAATTTTCAGGCTGGGCCGCAGCAGTAATCGTTCCTGCAATCTCATCCCTGGAAAATCTTCTATACATATTCGGTGCATGATATCTCTTCATATTATCCGCAATCTTACGGAACCGCTCCGGCAAGTACTCATACGGAATGCTTTTCCACGATCCACCCTCGGGAATATGCTGTATTAAATTCAATGCCTGTGGAGAAAACGGCCAATCTACCTGATTTGGAATCCCTTCCGGCACATTTAAAAGACTGCCAACATTTAAACCTTCTTTGGACTGTTTGGGCGGGAATACAAATGTTTTCCCAAGATCTTTCCGAAAAGCAACCAATACCACCCTCACTCTATTTTGAGGCACATTATAATCACTGGCATTTACAAGCTGATATGTAATATTGTATCCTTTTCCAATTTCCTCTAAACTTTTAACAATGGTATCTATTAATAGTCCGCCATCCTTATCTTTTATTGATAATAATCCCCGCACATTTTCAAAAACTACAACTTTAGGTTTTTTGGCCTCAATCAGCCGCAGGCATTCTTTATAGAGATTACCCCTAGAATCATTAACGCCTTTTCTATTTCCTGCATTAGAAAAGGGCTGACAGGGAAATCCGCCCGTTAAAATATCACATTCCGGAACATCCTCCACTGGAACATCCAGAATATTTCTCTTGTCCATATCCCCCAAATTTGCTTCATAGACTCTTTGCGCATCCCGATCAAAATCGACTGCATAGATGATATTATATCCAGCTTCTTTAAATCCCCAATCAAGTCCACCGCAGCCGCTAAAAAGTGAAACCATCCTGGGGTGAATTTCGCTTAATTCTTCTTCTGAAAGAACTTCTTCCTCCGTATCGTTCATATAGTCAAAAAGCGATAATTGTCTCATTTTTTTCTCCGACCACCAAAATCCTTACAAATATCTATTTTTCAATTTTTAATAGTATATCATTAATTGGGGGGCTTTTCAATTTGAACCTAACGGCAATACCTGTCGGAAAATGTTCACAAATATAAACCATGCCTTATGTAGAAATGATTTGTAATTTATACTAAATAATATTTGATTATTTTTTAACCTTCTTCCCCAACACCTCACCAAGCTCCCCAAAATAGAACTTCTCCCGAATCCCTCCGGTATGTTCCAGAATACACCCCAAAAACTTCTCCCCATACTTCTCATACTTAAACGCCCCCATCCCGTTTACTTCCATCATCTCTTCCCGGTTCATGGGCAGGCGCACACACATATCCACCAGCGTTTTATCCGAAAAGACCAGATACGGCGGCAGGCTCTCCTCGCGGGCAATGCTCATGCGCAGTCCCCGCAGAATATCGAAAAACTCAAGTCCTCTGGTATTGAGGATATCGGAACGCCTTTTCCCTGTCCCCTTAATCCTGTCGTCTTCCTCCGCAATCCGATTGCTCCTAGGCTCCATCTTCACTGTCACTGTACAAATACCATCCATGATATCCTGGGCCTTACCGGTAGTCTGTAACAGGGCATACTTATCTTGCGTCTGTCTCAGATATCCCTCCTGAATCATCTGTCCGATCAGGTCTTTTATCTCCTGCTCCCGAAACTTACTCAACGTGCTATAGGAAGGATAACGCTCCACCCGGTACTCCCGCAGTTTTGCACTTTTTCCGCCAAGCAGCGTTCCTACGACAACATTGATACCATACCTCTCATCCAAATCGTCCAGACACTGAATCACCTGCCGTGCCTCACTGGTCATATCTTTCTCCACATAATGTTTCTGACAGTTCCCGCATTTTCCACAGGCGCCCCTGCTTTCTTCCCCAAAATAGCGCAGGATATAGTTTCGCAGGCATTCTTTGGTATTGCAGTAGAAATTCATGGTCTGCAAGCGTTTTTCATCCCGCTCGCGGATGGTCCTATTCTCTTCTTCCGTAAAGTTGGGATTGACTTCTTTATTTTCCAGAAGAAAGCGGTTGATCATGATATCCTGTGCTGCGTAGAGAAGAACACAGTCGGAAAGCTCTCCGTCCCGCCCGGCGCGCCCTGCCTCCTGGTAGTAATTTTCCATACTCTGAGGCATGTTATAGTGGAGTACATAGCGCACATTGGACTTATCAATACCCATGCCGAAAGCATTGGTAGCTACGATCACCGGTTTTCTGTCATAGATAAAATCATCCTGATTCTGTCGGCGTTCCTCATTGGTCAGACCAGCGTGGTATTTGGTGGCCTCTATGCCTTCTTTCAACAGAGTCTCATAGATTTTTTCCACGTTCCTTCTTGTGGCGCAGTAGATGATGCCGCTCTCTTTCTCATGATCTGCCACATAATGCTGCAGGTATCTGGTTCTGCTCTTCGCATGTTCCACAGAGAAGAAAAGGTTCTGCCTGTCAAATCCTGTCACCAGCGTTTTAGGGTTGTCCAAACCAAGCACGCAGATGATATCATCCTTCACCTCTCCGGTAGCTGTTGCCGTAAAGGCGCTTAAGATGGGTCGTTTGGGAAGTTGTCTGACAAACTGTACTATGTTTAGATAACTGGGACGAAAGTCCTGTCCCCATTGGGAAATGCAGTGCGCTTCATCCACAGCTACCATACTGATGTCCACCGATTTTGCAAAGTGCAGGAAACGCTCTGTCTCCAAGCGCTCCGGCGCCACATAGATAATCTTATACTGTCCCTGTCCTGCAAGGGTAAGCGCCTTGGCAATCTGATTCTCGTTCAGGGAACTGTTGATATAAGCGGCGTGGACGCCCGCCTGATTGAGAGACTGCACCTGATCTTTCATCAAAGATATCAGGGGTGAAATCACCAGGGTAATACCCGGCAAAAGGAGCGCCGGCACCTGGTAGCAGACAGATTTGCCCGCTCCGGTAGGCATGATTCCCAGAACGTCCTTCCCTTCCAGGATATGATCGATCAGCACCTCCTGTCCCTCTCTAAAAGAATGGTAGCCGTAATATTTTTGCAAAACATCATACTTTGTCATATGTATATTTCCTTTTCATTCCTGTATTTATCTGCTTTCCTCTATTCGCTGTCTCTATAAGCAGACAAGCCAAATCAAGACATTCAGAATCTCTTTTAAGAATTGTCAGCTGCGTTGTATATATTTACCATAAGCCCAGCCCACTTTTTTGCCGGACAACAAATACTTTTTTACATTACGCTGTAACGCCGTCCGCTCCGGGAGCTGTTCATAAGGCAGTTCTCTTGACGGATAGATCCAATCCATAAAGGCGGGGCTGTCCTCCTCTACTTCTATCACTGAGAATTGTCTTTGAAAGTAAAGGATATTGGAATCTTCCGGCAGAATCTCTGCCAGAGCCGGCGCTAATAACCAGGAATTACAATAAATCTCTGCATGAGAATATTCCGGATAAAATTTCTCTACAAAGGGGTAAATCTCCTCTATTTTTCCTGTTCTCAATTTTGCATCAGACGGAATATGTATATAAATTTTTTTAACGCCGTCCTCTTCCAGTAATTCATATTCATACTCGCCTATCCTAAATTCGCACATGGCTATTTGTCTTGGAAACCAAAAGGCCCACGTAAATGCGCTATATCCATGTTTTGCTTTATGTTCTTTGACAAAGCGGGGGATAAATGCAACGGTATCCCAAAAGATGGTTTCGGAAATGCCTTTCTGCAAATACCTATCATAGGTTGTTAACAGGCAGTGCATATATAGCGTTACTATTTTAACGCCTCTCTCATCCGTCCCGACATATGCCTGTAGTTTTTTGAGAGTCTCATCCCAGGTATCACAATCAAATAATAAATGCAGGGTATCTTCTATCTCTTCATAATCGACAAGCTTATCATAATTCAGGATTTCATCTGTAAAGCTGTCTTCCATTTCAAATGCCGAACATAGTTTATTAATATTCATACACATCTCCTAAATTCCCACTAATTTTCATTCATTATAATTCTAAATCACCCGTAAAGCAAACAACATTCACAAACTGGTCAAATGTCTGCTAACAATCACTTGTGTTATCCCCAATTAGCAGGAACAATACAGCTTTCTGGCTGGCGGGCGGCGGAAACAGCGGATTCATTGTTGCTCCGCTTAATGATGGTGATTTTACAATGCAGGCATGGCAAGAGTGCGTCCTCCTTTCTCCCAGATTTCAGGCAAAAAATAGCAGGATACCTTTTCAGATTTCCTGCTTGGGTGTGCCGCTGGTGGTCGGCTGGTTATTTAGTTTATTGATGGACTATCCGTTCGACAAATGGGAATTCTGCTATTTCATTTTTGCTTGGCACTCAGCGCATTCAAAACAGTAGGACAGAGATTTTTCTTTGACACAGTCCTTTATTTTGCATTTGCGACAATGCTCTGGTTTTCCCTTATCTCTATTCAGGCAGCCAGCACAAGGTTTTTTATGGTAACAGTGTTTATAGCAAACCTTGCAATTCATTCCGCATGGGGCAAACATACTTATATCCATTTTTCTTTTGACATTTTCATAGTTGCTCGCCCCTTTTCTGCAACTTCTGAATTTTTGTTGTGTTACTCTCCGACAAATCTGAATTTGAAGTCTAAACCACATTTTCACCTAAAATTATTTTAGGCATTGTGGTTAAACAGCGATTCCAACGTTTATAGAATTTCTCTACACCAAGTTTTGAAATTCTTGCATGTGCTTCTTCACTTTCCAACACCCAATACAAGACATATGTTACCTTACCTACATTTCTTGTAAGACGAACAGGTAATTCCCCCTCTTTAACAGCATTAAAATCTTTTTGTCGGTGGGTACGTTTTATGTAATGTACATCAATGACACCCTCTTGCTTCAAGTAAAATTCCGCCACTTCCCTCATCAGTTCTTCAATTTCATCTAACTTGGTCAGTTTTGCCTCATATATGCATATTTCATTAAACATAAAACACCTCCACAAATGTCGATTTTTCACTGGCTCCATTATACGCTATCTCATAAAAGAAGTATAGCTGGATTTCGGAAAACCTGTCTGATGCAGAGTTCCGGCAGCTTGTACATATCCTTGAAAAGTCCAAATTCTTCAAAAGCCATGTCGGCCAGAGGAAGAAACGGAAATAAGAAAACCTCTGTTGCATGGTTGTGTATGTTTCCATGTAGCAGCGGTTTTGTACTGGCGGTATTTAGTTGATAACGTGGCTTGATAAACCGGAATTCTGATAAGACACTTTTTATAGCATTTATTAACTGTTATATCCTTTTCCCTTATGTTACGAACTCTCATAAGGGCAGAAATAAGGGAAAGAAAAACCTATTAGGCTGTCGCCCCTTGATTGATAATTTATTTGAAATATCGGAATCGATCAAAACATAATGTTATACCGCTTGTTGTACGACTGTGTATATCAATGGCAGACTATACTCGCCATATGAAATGGCGCAGAAGTCGAAACAAAGATTTAAAATTCAGCAAAACAGGAAAGGTATTTCTCGATTTATGTGTTATTCTATATACGTAGCTACAAAACAATAAAAAAGGGGGTGAAATTAATAGATTACCGAAAAAGCATACAGGAAAGCCTCGATTATATAGAGGATAATTTGAAGACTCCTATCACTGCCACGGAGCTTTGCGAGCAGGCAGGTTATTCGCTGTTCCATTATTACAGGCTGTTCCAATCAGCCGTTGGAATGTCGGTG
Organism: uncultured bacterium; assembly: GCA_947243845.1. Taxonomy (GTDB): domain Bacteria; phylum Bacillota; class Clostridia; order Lachnospirales; family Lachnospiraceae; genus UBA3282. The sequence continues at coordinate 257 of CAMXIF010000026.1, read as the reverse complement.
ATGCAATATATTCTTCGGCGCAGACTTATTCATGCGATTTATGAAATTCGTTGCGGCTGCAAAAGAATTGATGTGATACTGGAATACGGTTTTGATACCTATGCTGGATTCTATAAAGCTTTTCGGCGCGAATTCGATTGCACTCCCTCCACCTATATAAAAAAAGGACGGGCTAAACGGCCTTACAAATTGAACTTGTATAAGGAGCATTCCTGTAATTCAGAAATAACGCCAATTGAATAAAAGAAAACCTCGAA
>CAMXIF010000025.1 GCA_947243845.1 uncultured bacterium | reverse complement strand
AAAACTCTTCTTTTCGACTGTCGTCATGGTGTGAACACAGGATGCTCAATCTTCTGCAAACAAAAGATCGACACTCCTGCCGTCTTTGGCCGCGACCGCATTTGGAAAAATCTTCCTGACCTCCTGCATATAGTCCTCCGGACGAATCAGGGAAGGGCTGTAGTGTGTCAGCCACAGTTCCTGCACACCCGCACGAAACGCAAGATCCGCCGCCTCATAAAACGTCATATGTTTATATTCTCTGGCCTTCTGCACTTTATCCGGCTCTCCGTACATTCCTTCGCAGATAAAAAGATCCGCCCCGGCCGCATTTCTCACAATGCCCTCCGTAGGTCTGGTATCCGTGCAGTAAGAGACTTTAATCCCCTTCCTCGGTGCCCCCAGCACCATATCCGGTGTAAAAGTCTTTCCATCCTCTTCTATTATCTCACCTTTTTGCAGACGATTCCAGTACTTTCTTGGAATCTGCAGTGTATTGGCGCGTTCCACATCAAATCTGCCGATACGCTCCACCACAATATTGTACCCGTAGCAGACCACGTTGTGATTCACCCGATAGGCTTCGATGTGAAACCCGTTAAATGCGATCGTCTGCTCTGGTTCCGTCAATTCCTGACACTGGATCTCAAAGGGCAGTTCCGGGGCGATCACCCGCAAGGAATTGACTACTCTAGTCAATCCTTTGGGTCCAATCAGCAGCAACGGTTCTGTACGTTCTGCATTCCCCATGGTAAGAAGCATCCCCGGCAGACCGCTGATATGATCGGCATGAAAATGGGTGAAGCAGATAACATCGATCGGTTTCGGACTCCACCCCTTTTCCTTCATGGCAATCTGCGTTCCTTCCCCGCAGTCTATCAATATACTGATACCCTGATACCTCGCCATCAGCGAGGTAAGCCATCTATGCGGCAGGGGCATCATTCCTCCCGTTCCCAGTAAGCAGATATCTAACATGCATACTCCTGTTCTGTCAAATTCCGGGCAGTCTAAAGCAATTCCTTTCTTTCCTGTCTCTCAACAGGCACCTGAAAACCGGCTGTGAGTTTCTCATAACACGCCTCGCACAGATCGAATTTCTCACCCTCTCCATCTTTGGCGCCAAAAAAACCAAAGTCATGGTCTACATGGATACATTCTTCTTTGAGAATTCCATTTTCTACCAATAATTCTTTGCCGCAGGCATTGCAGACTACCTTGACCAGTTCTTTTTGCTCTTCATAAACGCGCATGACAAACCTCCTGTAATCTTACTTATTCCACTCGCTCCCATTTTATCAAATAAAAAGCGAAAAATCGGTGGTAATTGTTCCATGCGCTTCCTATCTCTTCCACATTATCATAGCATCTTCTGTTGGTTTTTCATAGAAGCCCGGACGAATTCCTTCAGACACAAAACCAAGCTTCTGATACATTCGAATCGCCGCCTCGTTGCTGACACGCACTTCCAGGGTGTAGGCTGTAACCCCCTCCCGGCCGCCTTCCTTCATCAGATGCGTAAGCAGTCCCGTGCCCACGCCGCGCCGCCTGGCAGCTTTAGTCACGGCAACATTTGTAATATTCCCCTCTCCGGCGATCATCCACAGACCGCAGCCGCCCAGCAGATGGCCATCCTCTTCGGCCACATAATATCTGGTATCTTCTTTTGAGATCATCTGTAAAAAAGATTCCGGTGACCAGGGCATGGAAAAAGTCTCTTCCTCCAGCCTGCTGATAAAAGGCACATCCGCTGGAGTCATAGTTCTGTACGTGATCATACTCTGCTCGTCCTCCCGATACTTTCAAAGACTTCTGCGCTGTTCCCTGCCGTCCTCTTACAAATCATCTGCCGTTTTCTCCACTCTGACTCTCGGCACGCTCCCGCTCCGCCTGGGAAAGCCGCAGATAGACCGGCGCGTGTTCCGCACCGCTCTCCACTTTACCCTGTGCATAATACAGGCTTCCCAACGCCGCTATGCAGGCCGCTGACTGTCTGTTGCGGTGGGCCGGCGCCAGTGTATACGGCACTCGCATTACCTCCGTCATCCGTTCCCGGAATACCGGCACCCCATCTCCCAGAAAGACCACTCTTCTCCCCAGGTCATTTAGCGCCTGCGCAATCTCCTCAAATGCCAAAGCGCGCTGTCCCATAATGACACGCATGTCATATTTGCTTTCTGTAAAAACGAACTCGTAAATGCCGGTGTACACCTGACTCCTTCTGGCATCCATAATCGGACAGACCAGCGCATCCGTTCCGTACATCTGATAGGCAAGCCCCTCCACGGTCGGCACCGGGACGATGGGCTTATCCAATGCAAAGGCAAGTCCCTTGGCTGTGGCGGAGCCAATCCGCAGACCGGTAAAGGATCCCGGTCCCGCCGCCACCGCAATGGCATCCACCGTATTTAAATCCAGTTCTACCATATCCCGAATTTCCTCCAACATGGGCAGGAGTGTCTGGGAATGTGTCTTTTTGTATTGTATGGTATACTCCGCGATCAGGTTATCATCTTCCACCAGCGCTGCGCTGGCCACCAGCCCGGAGCTGTCCAATGCCAGTATTTTCATAGCCCCTTCTCTTCTATCCTTATTCTGCGATATGCGAATCCTTTGGTTAAATCTTTCTCAATCGTGATACGGGTATGTCTTTGGGGAATAATCTCCGCCACCAGATCTGCCCACTCGATCAGGCAGACACCCTCTGCGTAGAAGCAATCTTCATAGCCGATCTCCTCCATTTCCTCCACATCACCGATGCGATACACATCGAAATGGTAGAAGGGAAGTCTGCCCTCCTCATAGATCTGCAAGATTGTAAAGGTAGGGCTGTTCACGGGTTCGCTGATGCCAAGCCCTGCCGCCACGCCCTGGGTAAAGACAGTCTTACCCACGCCCAGATCCCCGATCAATGTACAGACCTGCCCGGACTGCACACGCTCGCCAAAACTTTTCCCATATGCAAATGTCTCTTCCGCACTATAAGTTTCTAATACTGTTTCCATGTTTTCCTATATTTTCCACACACACTAAATAGCAAAATCTGATTTCTGCGCAGGACACCCCCTGGTATCCTGCAGAACATTTAGCAGCTCCTGGACCGCCTGCTTTGCCATCTTAACGCTACTCAACGTTCTACCTAACCACGTATCTTCACTTTCTTCGGAGGCATATGGGTGGAAATGATCTCGATCACCTTATATTTCCCCTCGCCAAGATCTTTCTTCGGAAAGATGCAGGCATTTACTGCTGTGGTATACACCACAATACTCTTCGGCGTGGAAACCGCCCTGACCATGTTCTCCCAGGCCATCTTTTCCGTGGTCTCGTCCTGGGACACTTCAATCCCTTCATCTGTCAGCTTATAATGAAGCGGCTTCCTAAATGCAGGCGTAGCCTGGGCCTGCTGTCTGGATTTTAAAAAGAGCGTCCAGGGCAGATACAACAAAATCACCAGGGCAATGATTAACACCAGCGGCTGTCTGTTCGAAGCAAACAGCACCAGCATCAATGCCCCCACCAAGGTACCCATCAGACCGGGCAGCCGGGAGTAAGTGTGCTGTAACATATAATCATACAGAATATTTGGTGTAATCTTCACATCAAACTCTATTTCCATAACAAATCTCCTTGCCAAATAATCAGCCGCGATCCAATCCCGGTTTCATTCCTGTCGATTCCCGATTCTCCAAGAAAGCACCTACAATGCAGGTGCTTTCTACTGATTTCTATTATACTTCAAAATATACAAAGTGCAAGCAAAACCTGCTTATCTGGGAGAATGCCTCTTTTCAGGCATTCTCCAGTGTGAGATGAAACTGCCGCGCAACTTCATCTCACACTATTCATGCCGCAAAGCCTCAATCGGACTAAGTTTCGCCGCCTTCCTGGCCGGATAAATCCCGAAAAAGATACCAACCGCCGAAGAAAATATGGTGGCAAAGACCACCGTTGACGCTTTCACCCTGGCGGCAAAGCCAAAGGAATTGCAGAGTGCAACAGCCCCCAATCCGCCGATGGCGATACCGATCAGACCACCAATCAGTGTGATGATGCTGGCTTCCGCCAAAAACTGTAACAGAATGGATCGCGTCCTGGCGCCCAGTGATTTGCGGATACCAATTTCCCTGGTACGTTCCGTAACGGACACCAGCATGATATTCATAACACCGATACCGCCTACTAACAGGGAAATACCAGCCACAAAAGAAATAAAAATAGTGATGATACCCAAGATACTGTCATACTGCGCCTGAAAGTCTGCAAAACTCTCCATCATAATCTTATTCTCGCCGCGCACATTAAATTTATTCTCCAAAAGAGTAATGCAGTCTGCCGCCACCTGGGCAGAATACTCTGAACTCTCAGCTATAACATACATTTGCGTAAAATCTTCTACCCATAATCCAAAGCCGTCACTCATCGCAGACAGCGGCATCTCTACCTGCAGGTAACCGCCGCCGTTCATGGCGGAAATAAGCCCTGCCTTGGTGTCCTGGCGAATACCCACAACCGTCAATTCCTGGGTAACGCCCCAGAGATAGACTTCTACACTCATGCCTACCACATCCGTGGTTCCAAAGACCATCCTGGCGCTGTTCTCATTGATTACGCAGACCATACTGGAACCATCATATTCCGCCCGCGTAAAATATCTGCCTTTCACAATAGGCTCGCTTCCTGTCGCGAACTGCAATGCCGTTGTTCCGCCATAGAGAAGCGCATCAAAATCGCCCTTTCTCCCAATCACCGTAGCCCACATACCGTACTGGGGCGTAACACCCTTAACATGCTCCACCTTTTCCTCAATCAGGTCAAACTCATCTTCCGTAAATACTACATCATTCCCTTCCGCATCACTGTTTGTATAGATCGCGATCTGGCCGCCCGCCATATTGTCCAGTTCCTCATTGATGGAACCACGCATGCCATCTCCAATGGAAATGATCATGATGACGGAAGCGATACCGATAATAATGCCCAGCATGGTCAGGACGGAACGTCCCTTATTGCTCTTTATATTCATCAGGGCGATCTTAATGTATTCCCAAAATTGTGCCATATGTCTCACCCTCTCTTAGCCCTGCGGAACTGCCGTAACCGCCATGCCTTCCTCATACTCCTGTCCCATGGACATGATTATCTGATCTCCGGCAGCAAGTCCTTCTTTGACCTCGCAGAGACTCTCATTGGATATTCCCACCGTAATACGCCTCTTAGCCACAGTGCCATTCTCCTCTACATAGACAAAGTCTCCCTCTCTGTCACTATTGACCAGTTCCATGGGAATAGCCACAACACCTTCCGCCTGCGCCGTATGTACCACTATCTTAGCTTCCACACCCAGAAAAATATTTTCATCCGGCTTGTCAATGCTGATATCCACGCCGACCACCGCCGCACCATTATTGTTAGTGGTGGCCATACCTTCTATCTTATCCACCTTACCTTCATACATATTGCCTGCAATATCTATTTCCGCCTTCTGCCCCAGGGCAACTTTTTCCAGATCATACTTGGATAAATTGACATGCACCACTACCTTATCCGTGCTCTCCAATACCAGCAGTTTGCCGTTCTCCGCCGGCATTGCGCCTTCTACAGCCTCAATCTCTGTGACCACACCGGCAAAATCAGCCTTGATCCCAGCCTCTACCGCCTCAAGATCCTGTAGTGTCTCTCCGCTCGTCAATTTCTGCAGGGCAATATCCGCTTCTATCTTTTTCTGGTTGCCGGGATCCATCATGGCATCCTCGGAAGCCTCCTTCTGGGATTCCATCTTAGCTTTCAGTTCCTTGGCATCAGCAATGATCTTTTCAATCTCCTCCGCTTCTCTTTCCAGATCACGAATCTCCTGATTATTCTGCTGTTCATAAGAATTATACTGTACCTGTTCCTGTAAGCTTAAATAGGTTTCCTCGTCCGCTGCAATCTGGCTCTTGGCGGCATCGTCCCGTTCTTCTTTATCCTCTTTTTCGCTGTGGCTCATATCCGCTTCCAGCTTTGCCTCCTCGGCATTCCGCTCCTCCAGCGCCTTCTTTTCATCGCTGATGGTCTTTTCCCACTCTAAGAGCGATACCTGTAAAAGGGCTCCCTGATTGGCATACCATGCTTTCTTGTCCTCTATGGTCTTCTTCAAACTCTTTAAATACGTCTCATGATCGGAAATCTGCTGTTCCAACACCGGAAGATTGGTGTTGGCTTCAGAGAGATCCGCCAGATATCTATTGTTTTTGTTGAGGGAACTGGAATAATCCCCCTCGCTGGATGCCAGCTTTAATTCTGCTTCCTGCTTCGCCTCGTCAAGGTCTGTCTCATCAAATGTAAGAAGTAAGTCTCCCTTCTTCACTTTATCGCCTACAGCCACCTTGACATCGCTCACCGGAACTGTCACACCGGCAAAGTAAGTCTTGGTCTCCATACTCTTCACCGTGCCGCTGGTACGAAGCGTCTGTTCCACGTCCTGTACCTCTGCCTGCGTGGTAAATACCGTGGGCAGCGTATTCTTGGCCATAAGAGAATTCCGCACAAAAAAGCCTGCCACAAGCGCCACGATGACAACAGCGGCGATTCGCCGGCGTATCTTTTTCTTCTTCGCCTTGTCCATGGGCTTCTTGTCTTTCTTCGCCTTTTTGGACGCCTTCACCTCTTTTGTCTCCTCATCATTGACTATATCAGTCATTTTCTTTTCTTCTGCCTTATTCTCCGTTATCTGCGACATTTTCATAATCCTCCTCAATCTTACCGTCCATAATTTTGATCACCCGTTTGGCCTTGGCTGCTATCTCGTTATCATGGGTGATCAGAATGACTGTCCTGCCCTCCTCATGAAGGGCCTTTAAAATATCCATGATCTCTCTGGTAGAATTAGAATCCAGATTACCCGTAGGCTCATCCGCCAGGATGATGGGCGGCGCCTGGGCTATGGCTCTGGCAATGGCCACTCTCTGCTGCTGTCCGCCGGACATCTCCGATGGCTTGTGCGACTTACGTTTATCCAGCCCTACCTTATCAAGGGCTGCCTCCGACAATTCCAGGCGCTCCCGCTTGCCCACACCCCGATAGATCAGCGGCAGTTCTACATTTTCCAGAGCCGTCAGACTGGGGATCAGATTAAATCCCTGAAACACAAAGCCGATCTCCTGATTGCGGATGTCCGAGAGTTCATCGTCCGTCATGCTCCCCACATCATGTCCGTGCAGGTAATAACTCCCACTGGTGGGCACATCCAGACACCCCAGCATATTCATCAGCGTGGATTTGCCCGAACCGGAATGTCCGATGATTGCCACAAACTCTCCTTCGCAAATTGTCAGACTCACATGGTCAAGCGCCTTCACTTCATTCTCTCCGGGATTATATACCTTACAGATATCCCGGATTTCTACTAACGTTTCCATGCTACTTCCCCTCCTTAGCACATATATTATTGTAAACGAAACAGCATGTCTTTTGTCTTCATAATCCTGCTTCCTTAATTGAAAAATTTACCACAAGTTTTGAATCCGTTTTATCATACCAGTCTTTTCTTAAAAGATTCACTAGAAATCCTTAAAGGAATCTTAAATTATTCTTACTGATTTTTCACATATGTTATTATCGCACATAAATCTTACAGCAATCTTTCAAATCAGAAAGTAATTCTAACAAAACTGTAAGATTTATGTTACTACAAAACCGTTAACGCGCCAATACTACTTTACAGCAAAAAAGTAGCATTTCATTACCATTTCTTCCTGTTTTAGACAAAAACAGCGGCAACTCTGTAACTACAGATTTACCGCTGTCTGGATTCTGACGATTATTCTCTTTTATAATATACCAATATAATTGTTCACTGGAAATTCACGATAGTTTTTCAGTGAATTCCCGGGAACTACCCTGCGCCGTTTTCTGCCTGGTCGCTACTCAATTGTATCCTACCCTAATATCCTTTTATAAATATCATAATCTTCCTGCTTAAAGACATTGAACACCACTTTCGTAATCTGCCCATCCGTCTGTAGATAGTCCTTCACTGTCTGCACGGCAATCTCGGCTGCTCTATCCTGCGGAAAATGAAATTCCCCGGTGGATATACAACAGAACGCAACACTCCGCAGGCCATTTTCCGAAGCCAGCCGCAGACAGGAGCGATAACAGTCTTCCAACTGTCTGCAATGTTCTTTCGTCAGCTGATAAGAGACGATCGGCCCCACCGTATGAAGCACATACCGGCAGGGAAGATTGAATGCCGGTGTGATCTTGGCCTGTCCTGTAGGCTCATCATAGCCCTGTCTGGTCATCAATTCGTCACAGGCCAGACGAAGCTGTATGCCGCTGACGCTGTGGATCACATTATCCACACAGCCATGACAGGGCACAAAACATCCCCGCAGCGCACTGTTGGCGGCATTGACAATGGCATCTATCTTCAGGGTCGTGATATCGCCCCGCCATAGTACTAAGCGCTCATCGGACGGGGAAGCCGGCAGAGTATCACTGTCCGTAATCCCCTTCTCTTTCACTTCCCCACTCAGATATGCATCCTGTATCCGTAGGAACTCCTCGCCGATAGGACGCGGGGGCCGGATATTCATAAGACTTCTTAAGAGTCGTTTTTGCTCTTCCTCATTATCCGGGATTTCCATAGTCTTGTACTGAGACTGCTCCGTCAACAGTTCGCGGATCAAATATACTCTTTTTTCATACTGTGTCATCACACACCTCATCTGTCAGCTGCCTCTATACACATTCCACTTTCCACAGTCTGTACTCTGCAGTCAATCCCTGTCTCTCTTTTGCATGCTGTCGAGTTTCTACGTTTCTCCTACATGCTATCCAGTCTCTGTACCACTCCTACACGCTGTCCGGTTTCTGCACCTCTCCTACGTGCTTTTGGCCCATCACCGGAGCCGTATTTTTCAGAATAGGACTCAAAGGCTTATAGATCAACAATGTCACCCCGGAGGCCGCCGCGCTCTTAATGATATTGATGGGCGCCACCGCAAAGATAACAAAACTTGTCACATTGTGGATATTGCCATTGATCTCCGCTCCCGCCGCAATGATGGCCTCCATGGGCATCCCAAAGAGATTGGAGAAAGCCGGAAGCAGATAGACCGCATTGAAGGCTGTACCAAACACCGTCATAAGCAGGGAACCCGCCAGACAGGATACGACAGCCACCTTCTTTGTCTTCTTGAGCATATAGATAATAGACGCCGGCAACACCAAACTGCATCCGATCACAAAGTTAGCCAGGTCTCCCACAAAGGCGGTACTGGTTCCCTTGATGATAAGCTTTAATAAAATCTTACAAAACTCAATCATCACACCAGCCACAGGTCCAAAAGCAAAGGCGCCCACCAGAGCCGGAATCTCACTGAAGTCCAGTTTATAAAATCCGGGCGCCAAAAATAGGATTGGGAAATCCAGAATATGTAAGATCACTGCCAGAGCCGAAAAAAGCCCAATCATTGTAATCTTTCTGGTGGTCAGGATCCGTTCTGTGATACCGGCCCGCTTCTGCGCATACTTCTCCGCCCCGTAGGCGATCATAAACAGCGCCGCTGCGATTCCAACACAGACTAGTACAAAGACCACATTATCCGCTACACTCTTCCACAAACCATTACCCATTTTCTTTTCCTCTCTTTCCGGAGTCTTACACTCCTTACATCGCATGAAAAAGTTCTTCATCAAAAAACCCCGGAACATATCGCTCCGGGGGTTCACTCATAACATCCGTCCTGTACCGCGACAACGGCACAGGCGCCTGCCTGATATATATGACACGTATGTCATATCATTTTCTTCTCTCATCCAGACTATACTGTCGGTTTTGGAATCTCACCAAATCAGCCATCAGCGCATCGCGCGGGTAAACGCTTTGCGATGACAGGTCGCGGACTATACCGCCGGTAGGGAATTGCACCCTGCCCCGAAGAACTTTTTTCTTATTTTGTTTCCGAGGACTATCATACTACTTCCTGACCATAAATGCAAGCCCTTTTAGAAATCCACTTCCGTGCCGTAATAAGTACAAGTAAACAGCTTCTCCATCGCCGCCGGGTCAATCTCCCTCGGATTGGAACCTGTGCAGGCATCACCCACTGCAAGTTCTGCGATTTTAGCAATCTTCTCCTTAAACTCCGCCTCGTCAATGCCGAAGTCCTTTAAGGTCTTCGGGATATTCAGGCGCACATTGAAGTCGTCAATCTTCGCGCAGAGACTGTTGATAAGAGCCTTGTCGGAAATTCCTTCCAGGCCCATCCTGCGGGCAATCTGTGCGTAGCGGCTTGCCGCCACCGGATCTTTCGCATTGTATTTGATCACATAAGGCAAGTAAATCGCGTTAGCGCAGCCGTGAGGAATATGCCCCGTGGAGAAAGCAGCGCCGGTCTTATGCGCCATGGAATGCACGATGCCCAAAAGCGCATTGGAGAAAGACATGCCCGCCAGACACTGTGCGTAATGCATCTGCTCCCTGGCTTCCATATCGCCCAGATAAGACGCCGGCAGATAATCCAGCACCATCTCAATCGCCTGCAGGGATAACGGATCGGTGAACGGTCCGTTCAATGTGGACACATAAGCCTCGATTGCATGGGTCAGTGCATCCATACCGGTGTATGCCACCTGTTTTGCAGGAAGCCCCACCACCAGATCGGGATCTACGATCGCTACGTCCGGGGTAATGTTAAAATCAGCCAAGGGATATTTCACGCCCGTCTGATAATTGGTGATAACCGAGAAAGCCGTCACTTCGGTAGCCGTACCGGATGTGGTAGGAATCGCGCAGAATTTCGCTTTCTGTCTCAGTTCCGGGAAGTTAAACGGTGTGATCAAATCCTCAAAAGTGGTCTCCGGATACTCATAAAAAGCCCACATCGCTTTCGCCGCATCAATCGGAGAACCACCGCCCATGGACACAATCCAGTCCGGCTCGAAGGCACGCATCGCCTCTGCACCCTTCATCACTGTCTCAACTGACGGATCCGGTTCCACACCTTCAAAGAGTTCCACCTCCATGCCGGCCTCTTTCAGATAATCCACTGCCTTGTCCAGAAAACCCTGGCGCTTCATGGAACCGCCGCCCACTACCAGGATAGCTTTCTTTCCTTTTAAGTTCTTTAATTCCTCCAGACTTCCTTTGCCGTGATAGACATCTCTTGGTAACGTAAATCTTGCCATTCGATAAACCTTCCTTTCTGTTGCTGTGTTGATGTTACCCGTCCCTCATGAAAACTTTCTTGCAATAATATTTTTATTATACAATAGAACTCTCTTTTTCTCTAGCGGTATTTTCTGTTGGAAGCAATTCCTCTAACATCAATTTATCAATTCGAATTAAGCCCCTTACCTTCCACAGGCAAGAGGCTTAAACACTTTTTCACGGCCTATTATTTTCCGCACGACCGGAAGCGGTCAACTTATGAGACAGTTACCTGCCTACTAATATTATTATGTGCATGTCTTACAAATATGTCAATCCATGCCAGATTTCAATAGGAATCCCTGTCCCAAAAGAATCTCGCAGGCCTGTTCCTCATCATAACCAATGATATTGGGAACTTTTCCCTCATCCCCATTAGGGGTTATCACAACAGCTGCGCTTTCATCGCGAAAATCCGCAGTCTGTACCCTTACCGTGATTCCAATGCTCAGAATGGTAATCAGACTGACAATAGACAGGGATAATAAAATCTTGGTAGACCTTTGTTTATCTGCCATAACCATCACTTTTATCCTTTCCTCAATCGGATACTTGCAAAAAGAACCGCATAAAAAATCTCTCTGCACCCTCTTCTCCTCTAAATCTATTAAAACCTGCACATACTCTTTCTTGGATTCCGGAGCGTGATTCTTTAATAATACTTCATCACATGCCAGTTCCATATCCCGGTTTACCAGAATATACATTATCCATATCAGGGGATTGTACCAGTAAACTGAGCATACGATAACCAAAATCCATTTAAACAGTACATCCAGATGCTTTATATGAATCATCTCGTGTTCTAATACAAACGCAAGATTTCTTTCTTCTAAGTTTCCATATGCCGGAAGTAAAATGACCGGCCTGATAACGCCATATGTTAGCGGCGAAACGATTCTGTCAGATTCCTTAATCTCTACCTTCCTTTTCAGGGAATGTGATTTTTTCCACTCCTCAAAATAATTTCCTTTCACGGGTATTGCCATATTATACTCAATTCTTTTTTTCAAATGGGAACTGACAAAAATACCTACGATTACAATTACGCCAAGCAGCCAAATTATCTGCATGACCCCGCTCGCAGAAAGCAGCGACATATCGTTACCTGATAATTTTATTTTTTCTTGAAATCGGAGGATCCCCGCAACAATCCTGCTTACCTCCATGTTTGGGAACCGCATTGTAATTGTAAAAGGCCATAAAAGTGGAACCATAAGAATCTTCCACAAAAGTAACCAGATTTTTCCCGGAATTCGATATAACAATATTTTTCTGGCCGCCACAATACAAAGGATTACAATACCGACCATGATATTCTTATATAAATCCATTCCACAACTCTTCTCCTACAAGTCTTTTATCAGTTCCTTTAACCGTTGGACCCCGGCCTTATCCAGTTTCTTGTCACCAATCACTGCTGCAACCAATCTGTCTGGCTGTCCGTCATACAGTTTCTCAATCAGCTCATCCGTTTCATATTTCTGTGCCTCCTCCTTGGAAATGAGCGCATGACATATGAAACCAGGCTCCCTTCGTACAATCGCTCCTTTATCTATACATTTTTTTATCACTGTATAGGTAGTTGTTTTGCCCCAGCCAATTTGTTGATTCAGTTCCTGTGCAATATTTTTTGCCTTAACTTCACCTTGTCTCCAAAGAATTTCCATAACTTTCAGTTCGCTGTCATATAGTTTATTTTCCATAGTATATTTCCGTTTCCATTCTACTGTGATAGAGTATTTATATTTGTATTCTATCACAGTAGAATATCTATGTCAATAGAGTAAATTGGCTTCGCGGCCTTAAATCCTTTCCATCACATACTCATAACCACCCCTGCCATGCGGAATCATACATGCCGAACAGTCCTTAATCCCCTTTTCGTTATACCGGAAATTCCCGCCGCATTTATTTCCCAGAGCATAGAGCGGGCAATAGCAGAACAGGCAGTTAAACTCCTCTTCCTCCCCCGCCGGATGACAGGGATAATATTCACATTCTTTGTTACTAAAATATCTGGCGTTGTTTCTTCTCATAGATAACCTCAAATGTCAAAATCGAGTTTTGCCCGATTACGAAATCCGCTTTGCGTCCTCGGATAAGCGGAAAATTTCCTGTATCATAAACAGGGCGCGGCTAACGCCACGCCCCATGATATATAACTCTCTTAGTCCAGAAGTTCCTGGTGTCCATCCCATGGAGAGACGTCTTTGGAACCTCTTTTTGTACTCTTATTCAGCAATATCAGCATACATGAAGTACCAGTAACCGTATGCGGAATGCCACATTCCTGTGATCTTATCACTCTGTAACCAGAAGTCATTGTAGTAAGCTACCGGAATACATCCGCCCTCTTCCATCAGAATATCCTCTGCCTTATGAAGAGCCTCAGAACGCTCTGCAATATCCAGGGTTGTTCTGGAAATATCCATTGCTGCATCATAATCTGCATTGTTGAACTTACCATCGTTGTTACCATTGCTGGAGTAAAGCAGATCCAGCATGTTGGAAGGATCGCTGTAGTCTCCTACCCAACCGTTACGTGCGCTTTCATAATCGCCATTACGTCTCATAGGTGTGAAGCTTGCCCACTCAACGATATCTACCTGCAGATCGATACCCAGCTCAGCCCATGCCTGCTGTAAATACTCAGCCACTACTTTGTGATAGCCTGCATCGTTGGTAGAATAAGTGATGGTCGGGAAACCTGCACCATCCGGATAGCCTGCATCTGCAAGGAGCTGTTTCGCTTCCTCAACATTTGCTGCATGGTTTGCAGTATCAATATAAGGCTTACCGCCATTTGCATTGTCAATGAAAGGTGTACCGTCTGTGTCAATCCAACCGGGACCCATGAAGTTGCTTGCAGGAGAATAAGTACCCTGCATCAATGTGTTAGCCACATACTCACGATCGATTGCAAGGCTAAGTGCCTTACGAACCTTCGCATCTGTGAAAGGCTCTTTCTGTGTGTTCAGGCTCAGATAATAGGTACCGATGATAGGATCTACATAGAACTCCGGATTTCCTGTCAGGGAAGGAATCTCCTCTGTCGGAACGTCCTTGATAAAGAGTACTTCACCAGTCTGGTATGCACTGTAAGAAGCGGCGGGATCCTCAATCAGATTGAACTTAATAGCGTCAAGCTTCACTGCATCTGCGTTCCAGTAATTAGGGTTCTTGGTGCACATGATATAAGAACTGGGAACCCACTCGGAAATATAGAAGGGCCCATTACAGATATAAGTATCTGCTGCTACTGCCCAACCGTCACCGTTAGCATCTACAGTTGCCTGCTGTACAGGGCTTAAGGTAGCAAATGCTGCCAGAGAACCAAAGAAAGAACAAGGTGAAGACAAATGCACTACAAACGTAGAGTCATCTGTTGCTTCCACACCAAGCGCTTCCAGGTTGCCGCCGATTGCATCCGCATAACCTTCTACCATACCAAGAACTGTCTCAGCATAAGGGGCTGCTACCATAGGATCGCAGACACGGCGCCAGCTGTATACAAAATCATTTGCTGTAAGGGCAGAACCGTCAGACCACTTCAGACCGTCTCTTAAATGGAAAGTCCATGTAAGACCGTCCTCGGAAACCTCCCAGCTTTCTGCCTGACCAGGAGCAAGCTTACCTTCCTGATCCACTGTCAGAAGACATTCAAATGTGTGTAAAATCATGTTACCGCCATCTACTGCACTGTTCAGTGCGGGATCAATGGTCTCAGGGTTGGAGCCGATCTGTACAGACAGAACCTTGCCGCCCTCTGTGGTTGCAGCCGGTGCTTCCGTACCGGCATCTGATGCTGCGCCATTGTCTGCGGCAGCATCAGATGCTGTATCGCCGGACTCTGCTGGCTGCGTGGTGGTATTGTTATCAGTACCGCCGCACGCTGTCACGCCAACGACCATAGCAGCCGCCATCATAAGCGCGATCACTCTTTTTTTCATAATCGTTTCCTCCTCGTTTGATTTTTAATAACTCACTTTAAAGGTTTACCACATCTAATTGCACTTGTCAATATGGTGACATGCGGAAAAATGGCCTTTTTCCACTTCTTTCCACTCCGGCACCTCTGCCGCGCACCGTTCATCCGCATAAGGACACCGGGTACGGAAGGCACATCCGGAAGGCGGATTCAAGGGACTCGGCACATCTCCTTCCAGCACAATACGCTGGCTGGCCCTGGCCTGTTTCGGATCCGCAATGGGAATCGCAGAGATCAGGCTCTTGGTATAAGGATGCAGCGGTCTGTCCACCAGTTCATAGCTGTCAGCCAATTCCACCATTCTCCCCAGATACATAACGCCGATACGGTTAGAAATGTGTTTCACTGCCGACAGATCATGGGCAATAAACAGATAAGTCAGACCCATCTTTTCCTGCAGATCCTCAAACATGTTGATAACCTGTGCCTGTATGGATACATCCAATGCTGAAATCGGCTCATCGCAGACGATAAATTCCGGGTGTACCGCCAATGCCCTTGCAATACCTACACGCTGTCTCTGTCCGCCGGAGAACTCATGTGGATAACGGTTTGCGTGTTCGGAATTTAATCCTACTCGTTCCAGAATACTGATGATTCTCTCAAACCGCTCCTCTTTATTCGCCGCCAGTTTATGGACATCTATCGCTTCTCCCACGATATCACCCACCGTCATACGGGGATCCAGGCTCGCATAGGGATCCTGAAACACAATCTGCATCCTTTTGCGGTAGGGAAGCATATCCGCATACTGCTTTTTCTCCACATCAAAAACCACATCCCCGTCAAAGGTAAATCTGCCGCCCGTGGGTTCATAAAGTCTTAACATGGTACGACCCGTGGTGGTCTTGCCGCATCCCGACTCTCCCACCAGACCCAGAGTTTCTCCCTTATCAATATAGAAAGAAACATCCTCCACTGCCCGGACAAATTTTTTGTATTTGCCAAATCCTCCCGCCGGGAAATATTGACGCAGATGTTCTATCTCAATCAAATGCTCACTCATGGGACGCTCCTTTCTCAAACTCTTCTTTCTGGCTCAGCCAGCACTTCGTATAATGTACATCTCCAAAGCTGGTTTCAGGCGGCATTTCACGCAGACAGATCTTCATGGCCGCATCGCACCTGGGAGCAAAGGGACAGCCTGCCGGCGGATTCAAAAGGTCTACCGGGGTTCCCTCGATGGGTATCAGTCTCTCATGCTCCTTTGTATCCAGTCTGGGAATGGAGCGGATCAGACCCTTGGTGTACTGATGTTTCGGGTTGTAGAAAATATCATCCGTGGTGCCGTATTCCACAATCCGGCCTGCATACATGACGGCAATGCGCTCGCACATACTGGCCACTACGCCCAGATCATGGGTGATCATAATGATCGCCATACCCAGCTTATCTTTCAGTTCCATCATCAGTTCCAGTATCTGCGCCTGAATGGTCACATCCAAGGCTGTAGTAGGCTCATCCGCAATCAGAAGCTTTGGTTCACAGGCCAGGGCAATGGCAATCATCACGCGCTGCCGCATTCCCCCCGACAATTCATGCGGATACTGCTTCAAACGCTTATCCGGCTCATTGATGCCCACCAGTTCCAGAAGTTCCCTGGCACGTGCTTTCGCCTGGGCGCCATCCTTATCCGTGTGCAGTCTGATCACCTCTGTGATCTGGTTGCCGATGGTGTACACCGGATTTAAACTGGTCATCGGATCCTGGAAGATAATGGAAATCTCGTTTCCACGGATCTTACGCATCTCCTTCTCCGACATGGTTTCAATTTCATGTCCGTTAAACTGGAGTTCACCGCCCAAAAGCTTACCCGGATGCGCCGTCAGTCCCATCAGACTGTAGGCCGTAACGGACTTACCGGAACCGCTCTCGCCCACAATCCCCAGCACTTCTCCCTCTTTCAACCGGATAGAGACATCATTTAATGCTTTTACCTCTCCCGCGGGAGTAAAGAAAGAAAGTCTTTCGTTTTTAATATCTACAAGGTATTCTGCCATCTTTTCATACTCCCTTCTTAATTTTTCAGTTTCGGGTCAAAGGCATCTCTTAACCCATCACCAAACAAGTTAAAGCTCAGAATGATCAAACTGATCAAAAGAGCCGGAATAAACAGCAGATACGGATAGGTCTGCATACCGTTGATCGCATCGCTGGCCAGACTGCCCAGGGAAGGAAGCGGCACTGCCACACCCAGGCCCAGGAAACTTAAGAAACTCTCCGTAAAAATGGAGGAGGGAATCTGCAGAGTCGTGGTTACGATCAGCGTACCGATACAGTTGGTCAGCAGATGCTTCTTGATAATCCTGCCGTTACCTACACCCAGGGCCCTTGCCGCCGTCACGTATTCGCTCTCCTTAAGCATAAGCACCTGGCTTCTGACCATTCTCGCCATACCTACCCAGTAGAGCAGGGCAAACACGATGAAGATACTGATCAGGTTCTCACCCACTACATTGACCCAATGGAATCCCGGCACACTTTCTCCCAGAGTGGTCAACGGCACCTTTAATGTAAAGGACAACAGGACAATCAAAAGAATATCCGGTATGGTATATATGATATCCACAATACGCATCATCACCAAATCCACCGTGCCGCCGAAAAAGGCCGCAATGGAACCATATGCAGATCCGATGACCAGGATGATCGCCGTAGCAATCAGGCCTACCAGCAGGGAAATACGGCTTCCCATCATTACACGGATCGCATAGTCACGCCCCATCTTATCTGTGCCGAAGACATGGGGAAATACACTTTCCCCCGCATCGATCCTGGCCTGCTCTTCCTGGGAATACTCCATAGGCGCCAGATTGTTGGCTCCCTTAATCTGTTCCTTGTATGTGTAAGGATAAAATGACGGAACAATGAAGGAGAATATCATGACCAGAATGATCACCACCAAAGAGACCATGGCCACTTTATTTTTCCGAAGACGTCTGAAACCATCCTGCCAGAACCCCACGCTCTCGCGCATGATAACCTGGCTTTGTTTCTCCTCCTCCGTTGCCGGCAGGAAATCTTCCGGCTTGAGTTTTAACTGAAAACTTAAAGGATTTTCTTTCATTTTCGTATCATGCCTTTCTTAAATATCTGTACAGTTTGTATCCACTTGATCCGTCCGCTGCCGGCACCCTTGTTTCCACCTGCATCGCGCCGTAATACAGACGTTTTCTCTCATACTTTTGTTATTTTACTTTCGCTCTATTTCAACTTGATCCGAGGATCCACGATCTTATAAATGATATCCACGATCACGTTCATCACAATAACCAACGTAGCAAGGAAGATCGTGGTGCCCATGATAAGTGTATAGTCACGTCCGTTGATCGCCTTAATAAACTCACCACCAAGCCCTGGAATAACAAAAATCTTCTCCACCACGAAACTTCCTGTGATGGTGTAGGCGAGCATCGGTCCCACATAAGTGACCACCGGCAGGATTGCATTACGCAGTGCGTGTTTAAACAAAATCTTGCCGCCGGCAAGTCCCTTGGCCCGTGCTGTCCTCATATAATCCTGTCCCAGCACATCCAGCATGGAAGAACGCATCAACCGCATAATATAGGCCGTTGGATAGAAGGAAAGCGCTGTCACCGGCATAATATAATGCTTTGCTGTCTCCAAGCCCATCGTGGGCAGAATCCCCAGCTTAACGCCAAAGAAATACATCATGACCGTGCAGATTACGAAGCTGGGCACCGCGATACCGCAGGTAGCCACCACGCTGATCACACTGTCTGTCGCCTTTCCGCGTTTTAAAGCTGCAATACATCCCAATGGGATTCCCAATATCAGGGACACCAGAACAGAAATTCCTCCCACTCTGGCAGATACCGGGAATTTCATGGTAATAATCGACATAACTGTACGGCCTCTTTGTTTTAAACTATCACCAAAATCTCCATGCGCTGCAGATGTGACATAATTTAGATACCGCTGGATCATTGGTTTATCCAGACCGTACTTCGCCTCCAGTGCCGCCTGTGCCTGGGGGCTGATTGCTTTTTCCGATAAGAACGGGCCGCCCGGCACCAGATTCATAAGGAAAAAGGTGAGTGTGGCAACCGCCCAGATTGTCACGATCGCCAGTAAGATTCTCTTTACAATGTACTTCGCCATGCTAAAACTTCCTTTCTAACAATTTCGCGCGCCGCCGCTTCGCCGCGCCTGCCGCCTTTACTGCTGTTTTCTGCCTGCCGCTTCCTGCCCGATCTTCATGGTAAGACCAATCCTCTTTTTGGCAAGGTCTACTGTCAGCACCTGTACATCCACCACATCACCGACACTGACCGCTTCCAACGGATGTTTGATATACTTGTCCGTAATCTGGGAAATATGTACCAGACCATCCTGGTGCACTCCGATATCCACGAACACGCCAAAATCAATCACGTTCCGAACCGTTCCCTTTAAGATCATGCCGGGTTTTAAGTCTTTCATATCCAGCACATCACTCCGAAGAATCGGTGCAGGCATATCGTCACGGGGATCCCTGGCCGGCTTTTCGAGTTCTGTCAGAATATCCATGAGAGTAATCTCACCGATGCCAAGTTCCTCCGCAAGTTTCTTTTTGTCTTTGATTTTCTTAGCCAGACTGCTCACCGCAGCCTCTTTTGTATCCTGTGCTTTTACATTATTGACACCCGTGTCATCTGCCTGTTGTTCCAGATTCATGCCGCCCATGGCTGCTGCAAGCGCCTTACCCATGGCTGTATTGGTATTATGAATCACGATCTTAGGCTGACGGGGTTTCTTTTCTTTTACCGGAGCAGCCTTTTTGCCTGCCGCCTTCTGCACCGCAGCCTTTTTCTGTGCCGCTCTCACATCCTCCATGGTAAGACCCAGCTTTTCCAACAGTCTTTCGGCCGCCTCATAGGATTCCGGATGCACGCTGGTGGCATCCAGGGGATTATCACCGTCTGTAATGCGCATAAATCCAGCGCACTGCTCATAAGCCTTGGGCCCCAGTTTCGCTACCTTTAACAGCTGTGCCCGGTTTTTAAAGCGTCCGTTCTTCTCCCGGTAATCCACGATATTTCTGGCGATCACCTTGGTCACACCGGAAACATATTCGAGAAGAGATGCGGAAGCCGTATTTAAATCCACGCCGACACGGTTTACACTATCCTCCACCACGCCGCCGAGAGCCTCGCTCAACTTCTTCTGATTCATATCATGCTGATATTGTCCTACCCCGATAGATTTGGGATCGATCTTTACAAGTTCCGCAAGCGGATCCTGTAATCTTCTTGCAATAGACGCCGCACTCCTCTGGCCCACATCAAAATTCGGAAATTCCTCAGTAGCCAGCTTGCTGGCAGAATAGACAGATGCACCTGCCTCATTGACAATCACGTACTGCACCGGCACATCCAGCTCTTTGATCAGTTCTACAATCACCTGCTCGGATTCCCTCGATGCTGTGCCGTTCCCTACGGAGATCAGAGATACATTATATTTTTTGATCAATTTCTTCAGTTCTACCTTGGCCTGTTCCACTTTATTCTGTGGCGCTGTCGGATAGATAACTTTCGTATCAAGTACCTTACCGGTCTCATCTACCACCGCCAGCTTACAGCCCGTACGAAAAGCCGGATCCCAGCCAAGAACTACCTTGCCCTTAATGGGCGGCTGTAAGAGCAGCTGCTCCAAGTTTTTACCAAATACGGATATGGCGCCATCTTCTGCCTTCTCCGTCAAATCGTTTCTGATTTCCCGCTCAATGGCCGGCGCGATCAGTCTGTCATAACTGTCGGCGATCGTTTCCTCTAAAAGAGGTGATGTGACAGGATTGTCATTTTTAATCGTCTTCGTCCGCAAAAACTGTAAAACCCGCTCCCTTGGCGCCTCCACCTTCACTGTCAGGAACTTTTCATTCTCTCCTCGGTTGATCGCCAGCGTCCTGTGACCAGCCACCTTACTGATAGGCTCCTCATACTGATAGTACATCTCATAGACGCTTTCCGCCTTCTCATCCCTGGCCGTACTGGTAAGACTGCCTTCCTTCATGGTGATATCTCGGATATAGATGCGGTAATCCGCCTCATCAGAAATCATTTCCGCAATAATATCTTTCGCACCCTGCACAGCTTCCTCCACATTCTTCACTGCTTTGGCCGCCTCTTCATCTTCATGGATATATTTGGCCGCCTCTTCTTCAATAGGCGCTGTAGTCTCCTGAGCCAGGATAAACTCTGCCAGACCGTCAAGCCCCTTCTCCTTCGCCACACTGGCACGGGTCTTCCTCTTGGGCCGGTAAGGACGATATAAATCTTCCACCACTACCATGGTCTCTGCCGCCACGATCTTCTCTTTCAGTTCGTCCGTCAGTTTGCCCTGTTCCTCTATGCTCTTTAGTACCTGCTCTTTCTTCTCTTCCAAATTGCGCAGGTAAGTGAGCCTTTCATAAAGGTCTCTTAACACTTCATCATTCAAAGACCCCGTAGCTTCTTTACGATAGCGGGCAATAAAGGGAATGGTGTTTCCCTCATCGATCAAATTTACCGCAGCCTCCACCTGCCATTTTTCTACCTTCAGTTCTTCCTTTAATTTGAGAATAATGTCCATAACTTAACTCCGATTTGTTCTTTTTTAATTCAGTGCTCTGCTTTGCTAAAGTACCTGCGTATATCAAAAATCCAAAGCTTTTTTTCCGACTGCTCCCTCGATAAAATCGAGAGTATAGTACCCGCATTTTTACACTAACGTTAATATTATACAGGATTTATGCCAAAGCCGCAACTCCCTAAAATTTAACATTTACATTATTTTTCAGGCCTGCCAAAGAACTGCCTATTTCAGAATCTTCTGCTTTTACATGTAATTGGTCTGAAATTAATGCATAGATTTTCTAAAAATCGTTTAAATTTATTTTATCGTATTATTATTATCTGAAAATCATCTTATTTTGAGAGTATTACAGCTGGAATATCCCCGATTGACAAGCACAACCTGCAACTTTTATCTGGTCTTTCCCCTGTATTCGTGTTATAATAAGCACATGCTCGACAGGCTGTGTCTTAAGCGGCTTAAGATTACAGCATCTGTCTATATGATACAGTTCACTTCAATAAACAACAGGAGGCATTATAGATTATAATGGATTATCAATCAAATAATCAGTCCGGTGATCCGCAAAACACCGGAGCGCCTTATAATAATACGACTAATAGCGGGGACACTCCTGGAAACAATGGGAATCCGTATAACAATACGGCCAGTGGGCAGAATCCGTATGGGAATACAGGGAATACCGGTAATACCGGTAATAATGGAAATCCGTATGGAAATTCTCCATACAATAATGCAAATCACAATAATGCAAACCCATATAACAATTACAATCCATACAACAACACAAATCCCTACCCCAATCCCTATTACAACGGGAATCCCTATGGCTATATAGGCGCAAAGATTTTGAGTCCTCAGAAAAACAAAGGCGAAGGTATGGCAACCGCAGCCATGATACTGGGCATCATCAGTCTGATCAGCCTATTGTTGCTGCACTTTTACATGCCTTTTCTATTGGGCGGTGTCGGTATTATTCTAGCAGTCCTGTCCAAAGGCAAGGCTAAAAAAATGCTCGGCAAAGCCAGAGCCGGACTCATCTGCTGCATTACGGGACTTGCATTGGACGTTACGATCTGTGTTTTCAGTGTTTATCTGGTGTTCGCCCTTCCGGATATCATGCCGGAGATGGTGGATGAAGTCAACAAGATGTGTGAAGAACAATATGGTATGACTTACGAAGAACTGATGGATGAAATATACGAAGTGTGGGATATAGAACCTTAATGACAGAGTATTCTAAAGAAACTTGGATTTCCCATATTAGGAACGGAGGTTATGAATATGATGGTTGGCCAGATCACTAATTCTTATTTAAATAATGCATATACTGCTTCCAACTCGGAGGAAGAGGGACGCGTTATCATCCGCAATCCCGGTGAATCTACCGAAAAGCAGTCTGGCAAAAAGTCTTCCCCCGCAGAATGTGAAACCTGCAAGAATCGAAAATATCAGGACGGCTCCGATGAAAACGTGTCCTTTAAGAGTCCATCGCACATAGATCCCAACGCCGCTGCTTCCCGTGTAAGAAGCCACGAACAGGAACATGTGAGCAATGCTTATAAAAAAGCGGCCGAAAGCAACGGCAAAGTAATGTCCTGTAACGTGTCTATCCGCACGGACGTCTGCCCGGAATGCGGACGCACCTATGTGTCCGGCGGCACTACAGCTACACAGATCAAATATTATAATGAAGAGAATCCTTATCAAAAAGAAATGAAATCCTCCGATGCTGCTAACAAATACCGGGGCATGAACCTCGATATCGCATGTTAGCTTTCTTAGGAGTCAGGAGTTTTGTATGAATACTTTTAAATCTTCCGCAGAACTGAAAGCTTCTGCAAAAGAAAAAATGTTAGGCCACTACGGCACCGCTGTAGGCGCCGTCCTCATCATTATGTGTACCATTGGTTCTCTCACAGGCATAACCAATTTGTTGGTAGATTTGACCACTGTCTCTGGTACTGTTATCTATTATGCCATTTCATTTTTGATTTCGTTGTTGTCAGGTTTGTTTACCTCCGGCACCACGTATCTCTATTTGAAAATTATCTGTGGCAGACCGGCAGCCGCCAGAGATGTTTTCTACGGCTTCAGTCTCTGCCCGAACAAAACGATCCTGATGCAGGGATGGATTTCCCTGATCACCTATATTGCTAATATACCGATGATTGTTTTAAGTTATCGTGTGTTACATGCCACAGAGTCAGAAACCCTGAAATTGATGCTTCCTTATGCACTGTGTATCATTCTCTCAGGTGTGGTCTCTACCATATTGGGTCTTCTGTATGCCCTGATTTTTTATCTGCTCCATGATTTTCCACAGTATTCTACCAGGGAACTGCTTGCCAGAAGCCGTCACCTGATGCGTGGTCATAAAGGAAGGTTGTTTTATATTTATGTCAGCTTTCTTCCACTATTATTGGTGGCACTCCTTTCCTGTGGCATCGGCCTGTTATGGCTGATTCCCTATATAAACGCAACACAGACTGAGTTCTTTTTGGACTTAATCCAGAATAAACAGGATTGATTTTTCACAGAACCAAATTATATTGAATATAAAAAGACATTGCAAAACAGATTTTCATCTGCCCGCAATGTCTTTTTTGTCTTATCAGTTATTGATCCATCGCAGATAGGCATTGATAAATGAATCGATGGCACCATCCATCACTGCATCCACATTGCCCGACTCTTCGTTTGTCCGGTGATCTTTGACCATGGTATAAGGCTGCATCACATAAGACCTTATCTGATTGCCCCAGCCGATTTCTTTCACATCTCCCCGGATATCAGACAGCTTCTCCGCATTTTCTTCCTGCTTTAACATATAAAGCTTTGCCTTCAGCATCTGCATCGCCTTATCTTTGTTCTGGAACTGGGAACGCTCATTCTGGCAGGTAACCACAATTCCTGTTGGAAAATGCGTAATGCGGATAGCCGATGAAGTCTTGTTGATATGCTGGCCGCCCGCGCCGCTGCTTCGATAGGTATCAATGCGGATATCTTCGTCTTTTACTTCCACATCCACATCCTCTTCGATATCGGGCATCACGTCCAAGGATACGAAAGATGTCTGCCGCTTACCCTGCGCGTTAAAGGGTGAGATACGCACCAGTCTGTGCACACCTTTCTCGGATTTCAGATATCCATAGGCATTTTCCCCGTTAATCTGAAAAGTCACGGACTTGATGCCCGCTTCATCACCGTCCAGATAATCAATCACTTCCAAAGAATATCCTTTGCGCTCGACCCATCTGGTATACATACGATAAAGCATGCTGCACCAGTCACAGCTTTCTGTACCGCCCGCACCGGCATTTAATTTGAGGATTGCATTGTTCTTATCATACTCACCAGACAAGAGGGTTCTGATCCTGATGTTCTCAAAAGTCTCTTTAAAGGAAGTCAGTTCCTCCTCAATATCCGGAATAATGGCCGGATCGTTGTCCTCATATCCCATCTCAATCAGCGTCAGGATATCCTCATACTGACCGGACAGGCCGTCCATGGTCTCCACCACGTCCTTGAGCTGCTTGGACTCCCGCATCTTCTGATTGGATTTCTCCGGATCATCCCAGAATCCAGGCGCCTGCATCTCCATCTCTAATTCTTCAATCCGTTTCACTTTGCCAGCGAGGTCAAAGTGAATCCCTCACTTCCGCTAAGGGACTTTCATAACTCAAAAGTTCGGATTTCATATTATCCAATTCAACCACCTAACGTCACCTTCTTTCTAAAATTAATCTCTCCAAATTTCCTGCTGATTCTCCCAAGATCAACTTTCCCAACTTTAACATTTCAGTTCCCACACACAACTTCCACAAATTATAATGCCCATTCACGCATATCCCACCACAGGAAGAATGTCGTGAGCGACATTCTTCCGAAGATGACATAGTTACACTTAGGTCATGTCCTTTATGACCTTAGTGTAACTTCATCTTCTCTTCATCTTCTCTTCATCTTCTCCCGCAGCACTGCTTATACTTCTTCCCGCTTCCGCACGGACAGGGATCATTGGGATAGACCTTAGCCTCCATGCGCTTCACTGGGCCTTTCTGCAGGGTATCATCTTTATTCGTACCGGTTACCTTCGCAACCTGTTCTCTCTCCACTTTCTGCTCAATCCGTACACGGAAGAGAAGCCTTACCGTTTCTTCCTTGATGTTCTGTGTCATATCATCGAACATCTCATAACCATTCAGCTTATATTCCACCAACGGATCCTTCTGTCCGTATGCCTGCAGACCTGCGCCCTGACGAAGCTGATCCATATCATCGATGTGATCCATCCACTTCCTGTCAATCACCTTCAGCAGGATGACACGCTCAATCTCACGGATTGCCTCTGGCTCTGGAAACTCTGCTTCCTTGGTCTCATATAGTTTCACAGCCTCTTCCTTTAACTGCTGTTTCAAGCTGTTCTTCTTCGGGTGGTTTACCCGTGCGGCATTCACCGGCTGCAGAGGAATGGTGGGCAGAAGCAGAGTATTTAACTCATTGAAGTCCCACTCCTCAAAGTCCGTGTCATCCCCAATACAGATATCTACACAGTTCTCTGTGATATCTGTGATCATCTTGTAGATGGCATCCCGCATACTCTCGCCGTCCAGCACGCGTCTTCTCTCCTCGTAGATGATCTCTCTTTGCTCGTTCATCACCTGATCGTACTCCAGCAGATTCTTTCTGATGCCGAAGTTATTATTCTCAATCTTCTTCTGAGCCGTCTCGATGGCTTTGGTCAGGGCAGAATGCTCAATCTCCTGTCCTTCCGGTATACCCAGGGCATTGAACATGGAAATCATCCTATCGGAACCGAAGAGCCTCATCAGATCATCTTCCAGGGAAATATAGAACCGGGACTCACCGGGATCTCCCTGACGGCCGCTTCGGCCGCGCAGCTGATTATCAATACGCCTGGACTCATGCCGCTCCGTACCAATGATCATCAAGCCGCCCGCCGCTCTCGCCTCATCATCCAGTTTAATATCTGTACCACGTCCTGCCATATTGGTGGCGATGGTGACTGCCCCATGGATACCGGCATCCGCCACAATCTCTGCTTCCATCTCATGGAATTTGGCATTCAACACTTTATGTTCAATACCGTTTCTCTTTAAGATACCACTGAGTTCCTCGGAAGCATCGATGTTGATCGTACCTACCAGCACGGGCTGGCCTTTGGCATGGGCCTCCTGTACTGCGTGTAAGATTGCTTTCAATTTCTCTTTTCTTGTCTTATATACAGAATCCTGATGGTCGATACGTGCCACCGGCTTATTGGTGGGAATCGCCACCACATCCATGCCGTAAATATCACGAAACTCTTTCTCCTCCGTGAGGGCCGTACCGGTCATACCTGCTTTTTTCTCAAATTTATTAAAGAAATTCTGGAAGGTGATGGTCGCCAGCGTCTTGCTCTCTCTCTTCACCTTTACATGTTCTTTCGCCTCAATGGCCTGATGCAGACCATCGGAATAACGGCGTCCCGGCATGATACGTCCGGTAAACTCATCCACGATCAGAACCTGATCGTCTTTTACCACGTAATCCTGATCACGGAACATCAGATTGTGCGCCCGCAGCGCCAATATGATATTGTGCTGAATCTCCAGATTCTCCGGATCCGCCAGGTTTTCTATCTGGAAGAACCGCTCCACCTTGCTCACGCCCTGGGCTGTCAGGTTCACGACCTTGTCCTTCTCATTGACGATAAAGTCTCCGGTCTCCTCACGCTCCACACCCATGATGGCATCCATCTTGGTCAGTTCTTCCATGTCTTCACCACGGATAAGCTGTTTAGCCAGGATATCACAAGCCTCATACAGTTTTGTAGACTTGCCGCTCTGTCCGGAAATGATCAGGGGCGTCCGTGCCTCATCGATCAGCACGGAGTCCACCTCATCAATCACAGCATAGTGCAATTCCCGCAGCACCAGCTGTTCTTTATAAATAACCATGTTATCACGCAGATAATCAAACCCCAACTCATTGTTGGTCACATAGGTGATATCGCAGTTATATGCTTCCCTGCGTTCCTCAGGCTTCATATCATTTAAGACAACGCCTACCTTTAAGCCCAGGAACTCATGAACCTGTCCCATCCACTCCGCATCACGCTTTGCCAGATAATCATTGACCGTAACGACATGCACACCCCTGCCTTCCAGGGCATTCAAATACGCCGGCAGAAGACAGGTCTGTGTCTTACCTTCACCCGTCCTCATCTCCGCGATGCGTCCCTGATGCAGGACAATACCGCCGATCAGCTGTACCCTGTAATGCTCCGTGTTGAGAATCCTTCTGGCTGCCTCCCTGACTACGGCATATGCCTCAGGCAACAGGTCATCCAAAGTCTCCCCTTGTGTCAGTCTTTTCTTAAACTCTTTCGTTTTATCTCGCAACTGCTCGTCAGACATTTCCATCATGGTGGGACGTAACTCTTCTATCTTATCCACCTGACCGCTGATACGTCTGATCTCTCGCTCGCTATGTGTTCCAAATATTTTCTGTACTACGCTCATGGTTTCCTCGTTTCCCTATATATTAGTAGACCATCGGCTTCTCTTCACCGTTCAATACTCTTAAACCGCCCTGCACAAGCGCCATCAGTTCATCCTCACCGGGATAAACAGTCACAGGCGCAATCCAGCCGGCTTTCTCTTTCAGGCCCGCCGTTACTACCTTATCATAAGCGATACCGCCGGTCATAATAATCTGATCCACCTTACCGTTGAGTACACATGCCATGGAACCGATATCTTTTGCCACCTGGGTGATGAAAGCCTCTCTCACTTCCTCAGCCTTCTTGTCGCCGTTATCTACCATCTTCTGCACATCTCTCATATCATTGGTGCCGCAGTAAGCATTGAAGCCGCCGCCGCCGACAAATTTCTTATAAACTTCCTGCTGCGTGTACTGCCCGGAGAAACACATCTTAATCAGAGCGCCGCTGGGCACTGCACCTGCTCTTTCAGGTGAAAATGCGCCGTCACCGTCAAGGGCATTGAACACATCCACTACCTTACCCATCTTATGTGCACCGACCGACACACCGCCGCCCATGTGAACCACGATCAGGTTCAATGTCTCATAAGCCTTGCCGGTCTCCTTTGCATAGCGCTTCGCCACCGCCTTCTGATTCAGGGCATGGAACACGCTGGTTCTGGGAAGTTCCGGCACACCGGAGTATCTGGATACCGGATCCAGTTCATCCACTACTACAGGATCTACAATGTAGGAAGGTTTTCCAATAGAATCACCAATCTCTCTTGCCAGAATACCGCCCAGATTGGAAGCATGAGGTCCCTGCACGCCAATCTTTAAGTCCTCTAACAAGTCATCGGTAACCGCATAGGTGCCGCCCGGAATCGGTTTTAACATACCGCCGCGTCCCACCACCATATCAAGGGAGTTGATATCGAAATTCTTCTCCTTCAACAGATTCTCAATAATATTTCTGCGGAAATCCTTCTGATCCACAATCTTTTCAAACTGCGCAATCTCCTCTGTGGAATGACGCAGGGTCTCTTCAAACAATAAGGTCTCATCCTCAAAAACACCGATCTTGGTGGAGGTGGAACCGGGATTGATAATCAAACTTTTCACTGCCATGTTATTGTCCTCCTGTTCTATGGAATCAATTCATTTTGGACATCGCTTCCGCCATCACAGCGCCCAAAGCGATGGAGTTTACCTTGGTCTCAAATTCATCGGAACGTGACGTCAGGATGACCGGAGCCTTCGTACCCGTCAGGATATTGCCATTCTTAACTTTAGCCGTGTGTACAAGACATTTGTACACCAGATTGCCGGCATGGATATCCGGGAAGAGCAATACATCCGCATCGCCTACGATCTTTCTGTCCTCTGCGCCCTTATGCTTGGCTGCCGCCGGATCGATAGCCAGATCCAGAGAAAGCGGTCCGTCCACGATACAGCCTGTAATCTTACCTTCTTCACACATCTTCGTCAGTTCATCCGCCTCCACAGTAACAGGCATCTTGGGATTCACCACTTCTACTGCTGCAAGCGGCGCCACCTTGGGATTGGGAATACCGCAGGCATGACATACATCCACCGTATTCTCGATGATATGCACTTTTTCCTCCAGGGACGGATAGGTCAGGAAAGCCACATCTGATAAGAACAGCAGATGATCCACACCCTCTACCTCAAACACACACACATGGGACAGTGTCTTACCGGTTCTTAAACCAACTTCTTTATCAAGCACACTCTTTAAGAAAGATTTTGTGTCAATCAGGCCTTTCATATACATGTTGGCCTTGCCTGTATGTACCAGTTCCACTGCCTTTAAAGCCGCCGTATAGTCATCTTTTTCATCGATGATCTCAAATCCGCTTAAGTCCATGTTGATGGAAGCCGCCACTTCTTTAATCTTATCCGCATCGCCCACCAGAATCGCATCTGCGATGTTTCTCTCTTTCGCTGCCGCTACGGCCTCCAAGACCGCACTGTCCTGGGCTACAGCCACAGCCACTTTTTTGACGCTGCACTCAGATACTTTAGATAACAGATCATTAAAACTTTTGCTCATTTTACCGCACGCTCCTTTATCCTTTTTTTCAACAAGTAGTTTGCGCCGCAAACTACTTTACGAGATCCGCTTCGCGGCCTCGGAATACCCCATAGAATCATACCACTATCATGGCAAAAAGTCAAAAAATCCCAGTTAATCAGTGGTGGAATAACCGGATGCCCGTAAAGCACATGGTCATCCCGTATTTGTCACAGGTCTCGATTACATTGTCATCCCGCACGGAACCGCCCGGCTGCGCCACATATTTGACGCCGCTCTTATGCGCTCTCTCAATATTGTCCCCAAAGGGGAAGAAGGCATCCGATCCAAGTGACACGTCCGTCATTTTGTCAAGCCATGCCCGTTTTTCCTCTCTGGTGAATACTTCGGGCTTTACTTTAAATGTCTTCTGCCATGCACCCTCCGCCAGCACGTCCATGTAATCCTCACCGATATAGAGATCGATGGCATTGTCCCTGTCAGCACGTCCGATGCCGTCCGCAAACTGTAATCCAAGCACCTGTGGGGACTGGCGCAGGAACCAGTTATCCGCCTTGGAACCGGCCAGTCTGGTACAATGTATTCTGGACTGCTGCCCGGCTCCGATCCCGATCGCCTGTCCGCCCTTTACGTAACAGACAGAATTAGACTGTGTATATTTCAAAGTGATCATGGCGATGGCAAGATCAATCTTTGCCTGCTTTGTCAAGTCTTTTGACTGTGTCACGATATTGTCAAAGAAATGTTCATCTATCTTCAGTTCATTCCTGCCCTGTTCGAAACTGATTCCATAGACCTGCTTAACTTCCGTGGGAGCCGGCACGTAAGATGCATCAATCTCAATGACATTATAGGCGCCCTTCTTCTTAGCCTTCAGAATCTCCAGCGCTTCCGGTTCATACCCTGGCGCAATGACGCCGTCAGACACTTCTCTCTTGATAATCTTAGCGGTTGCCGCATCACAGACATCCGACAGAGAAATGAAATCACCGAAAGAACTCATCCTGTCTGCACCGCGTGCTCTGGCATAAGCGTTCGCTAAAGGGGTAAACTCCATATCCAGGTCATCCACCCAGTAAATTTTACGTTCTACTTCGGACAGCGGAAGCCCCACTGCCGCCCCCGCAGGGGATACATGCTTAAAGGAAGCTGCCGCCGGCAGTCCCGTAGCCTGTTTCAATTCCCGTACCAGCTGCCAGCCGTTAAAAGCATCCAGGAAATTGATGTATCCCGGTCTGCCGTTCAGTACTTTGATGGGCAGTTCGCTGCCGTCTTCCATATAAATCCTTGACGGCTTCTGATTGGGGTTACAGCCATACTTTAACTCTAATTCGTTCATTTTATCCTCCATTCTATAATGAAATTTCATCTGTAGTGTATGCTCGAAAAACCTGCGGTTTACGGAGCACACTGCTAATTGCTTTCGTGCACGTTTATAATCCTGGTCTCGTATTTCCCTGTACTGATCTCGATATAGCGCACGAAGAGAGAAACTTTATTCTCCTCATTTAAATTGTCCCAGACCATCTTCGCAAAGCTGTCGATGTCGCCCTCCATGCTTACCAGTGTAGGTTCACCTTCAAAGCTGGGAAGCGGATTGCCGTCTCCCATGTATGTATGGATAAAGCGTCCCTCACCTGCCTTGGGATTCTCATAAGCGAAGGTGTAACGGTTACAGGAAGAAGGATCGCCCTGATCGCTCTTAAGAATGGACATGGCATAGTTATAACTGCCGTTCTCGATATGCAGAATACCGGAAATACGCGGCGTATAGTTGGGCCCGTCCGGCTCAAAAGTTCTGGTGCGCAGCGCCTGCTCAAAGGTCTGCTGTTTATCCATCAGTTCATAGACGGTATCCGTCTGGTCGCCGTTCGTCACAATAGTCTTATTCCCAAGCACCCGCACCGGCGCATAGATGATAAGACTCGGATCCTCCAGTTTGGACGGATCGAAAGCCTGTGTCCGGATTCCTTCTCCCTCTTCCACAAACACACGGTTCCTGCTATTACTGCTCCTTCCCATAATAAAGTATGCCATAATGGCATACTTTTCATCCGCCGATTTTCCGATCACGATTCCTCTTCCCGGATAGGTATTGCCTGCCAATTCTTCTGCCAACGAAATTTTCTTCATCTTCTTCCTCCTCATTTCTTATGTATTCTCATGTAGATACTCTTACAAAGGCAAAAATCCTGCCGCAGTTTACCTCACATACTTCTTCTCAAACTCCGCCTGCGGCATCGGCTTATCAAAATAATAGCCCTGTATCATCCGAACCTGCATGCCCTCCAACACCTTGTACTGTTTCATCGTCTCAATACCTTCCACACAAATCGATACTCCGATCGTATTTGCCAGATCTGCCACCATCCTGATAAACGATTTGGAATAAGCATCCTCCGCCAGATCTTTGACAAAGGACTGATCCACCTTGATCACATCGAGAGGCAGTTCCCTGATATGACTTAGGGAAGAATATCCCGTTCCAAAATCATCCAGCGCGATCCGTACCCCCAGCGCCTTGATCTGTGCAAGAATCTTTTTCATGCGCGTTATATCATTGATCGCCAGTCCTTCCGTCACTTCCAGCGTCAGATTGCGCGGGGTGATACCGGTCTCTTCCACCGTCCGTGCAATGACATCCACCACATCTGCCTGCAGAAGCTGCACCACAGATAGATTCACATTAATCTTGTACTCCGGGTGCCCATGATCATTCCAGTCTTTGCAGGCCTTACATGCCGCCTGCAGCACATGCCTGCCGATGGGGTTGATCAGGCCCAGATACTCCGCCAGAGGGATAAAATCCACCGGGGACATAAATCCCATCTTTTCACTGTTCCAGCGAATCAGCGCCTCGGCGCCTGTACACTTGTTGTTCTGCTGGATATCTATGATCGGCTGGTAATATACTTCAAATTCCTGATAATGATTGACCGCAGCCTCACGCATATTTTTCTCTATATCGAGGCGTTTGTTGGAATCAGACTGAATCTTGTCCGTATAAACCGCCACCCGGTTTTTGCCGGTCTTCTTCGCCTCATACATGGCAATATCAGCTTTGCGGATCAAATCCTCCACTTCTTCTCCCTCAGAGGGGAAATGTACGATACCCATACTCATCGTACAATAATAATCCGCTTCTTTTAAAATCCATGGTTTTTCGAAGACAGCCTGAATGCTTTTTATAATCCGTTCAAGGGATTTATATTTATTTGGCGGAACAATGACCACAAACTCATCGCCGCCCATACGATAGCACAAATTGTTGATCCCCTGTATATTCTGTATCCCCTGGGCAATGGACTTTAAGAGGATATCCCCGTACTGGTGTCCAAGGCTGTCATTGATGTGCTTGAAATCATCCAGGTCCAAATAGAGCACTGCGCCTTCCTTGCCCTTGGCACGCGCCGTGTCCACAAACCTGGCCAAATCTTTCTTACAGCACATTCTGTTGCTAAGCCCTGTCAGGAAATCGGTATATACCTGCCTTTCAATCTTCTGCTGATACATCTTCTTCTCTGTCACATCATAGATAGAGCAAAGCAGCCCCCGGCTGCCGTCCAGCCAGGTAATCTCCTGATAAAAAAGGTCATACCAACAACAGCGGTCCTCCCTGTATATTTCATGGACTCCGCTGTCCTGCTTCTCCGGAATACAGCTCTCGAAGATATCCGCGAGTTTATCCTGCTCCAGTTCCTCCCGGAACTCGCGGCGCAGACTCCCATTGGCAAACAATATCCTGCCGCTTCCTTTGTCTCTGACATAGATAGAACTGCCCACATTATTGAGTATCTCTTCCAGCACAGAATAAGAATCTTCCAGAGAATCTTTCTGACTCCGTCTGGTAAGGATACTCTGCAGGATTCTCACGGAATCATTCAAAAACCTAATCTCATCCAGATTCCAGTTATGACTGTGCCTTCTCACCTCAAAACAGGCATACATACTAATCTTGTCTTTCATTCTGACCGGCATTGCCGCAAGTGCACAAAGTCCTGCCTTCTTCAACTCTCCCTCATACCCTTCCCTGTCAGATGAGGATATGACAAGCGGTCTTTCCCTGTACAAATAAGCCGGCCTGGGCTGATTCCTGGTCTGGTCAAAGGAAGATGCCACGCCTTCACTACACCATTCCGCCACCACATTAACTGTGTCGGCATCCTCCTGTTCCACCATACACAGATAGGCATTGTCAATCTTTAAAAAAGTGCCCACGATCGTAAGGATGGCCGTCAAAATCTTCTCCACGGGCGCATCGCTGTCCAGCATCTGCACCACCTCCGTGGTGGCTTCCATACGCCGCAGCACAGCCTCTGTCTCCTCCCTGGAATACTGGCTGCGTCTGCTCTGAGCCCAGGCATTCTCCACAGATACCTTATTGCACACAATCTGCAGGCTGGCCTCCCGCAAAAGATCCAGCGCCAGATTAAACCTGGGCAGCGTGGTCTGACAGGCAAACTGTGCTACAAAACTTCTCCCCTCCTCGGAGGACACATCCGCCAGCACAGCACAGACCAGCCAGGTAATGACCGGTCTGCCCTGATCTTTAATACAGACAGCCGCATACTTTACGGCTTCATTCTCCGTGTCCTCCACCGCCTGGTCTTCCAGACTGCTTTCCGCGACCCTGCTGCCCAGAGAATACATCCTTTCCCTCGATACAACAGCCTCCAGACGCCTTCTGTCCGCCCGTTCGCCCGACATCTCTGTAAGAACCAGTCCTTCGCTGTCCAGACACATCGCATAAATACCTGCTGTTACACAAAACTTATCCTGTAATCTCTTTAATACATCTCTCTCAATAATTCTGTTATATATACTGTCCATGCGCTTTCTTCTTTATCATTCTCCATACAAAGCTTCCATCAGACACCCTGAGACACCCTGCCGCATCTCTTCTGCTTCTTATTCGTCTACGCTGTAATTAGGCGCCTCTTTCGTAATATGGATATCGTGAGGATGACTCTCTTTCAGGGAAGCCGCAGAGATTTTCACGAACCGGCCATTCTGTTTTAATTCTTCAATGGTAGCAGTGCCGCAGTACCCCATTCCGGAACGAAGGCCGCCCATCAGCTGGAATACCGTGTCTTCCACGCTTCCCTTATAGGCCACGCGTCCTTCCACACCTTCCGGCACAAGTTTCTTGGCATCGTTCTGGAAATAACGGTCTTTGCTGCCGTTCTCCATGGCTGCAATAGATCCCATGCCCCGGTATACTTTATATTTTCTTCCCTGATACAGCTCATAAGTGCCAGGACTCTCCTCACATCCCGCAAACATGCTTCCCATCATGCAGACATTGCCGCCTGCCGCAATGGCCTTGGTCATATCTCCGGAATACTTGATGCCGCCGTCCGCAATGATCGGCACACCATACTCCTTAGCCACCGCATAAGCATCCATAATCGCTGAAATCTGAGGCACACCGATACCGGCTACCACTCTGGTAGTACAGATAGAACCGGGACCAATGCCTACCTTGACTGCATCCGCTCCCGCCTCGATCAGCGCTCTTGTACCTTCCCCGGTAGCTACATTACCAGCGATCACCTGCAGATCCGGAAAAGCTTTCTTGATCATCTTAAGGCAGTGCAGAACATTCTCTGAATGTCCGTGTGCCGAATCCAGAACAACCACATCTACCTTAGCATTGACAAGCGCCTCCACTCTCTCAAGCACGTTTGCAGTGATGCCTACGCCTGCCCCGCACAAAAGCCTTCCCTGGCTGTCCTTTGCGGAGAGCGGATACTTGATGGTCTTCTCAATGTCCTTAATGGTGATCAGTCCCACCAGATTATAGTCATCGTCCACGATCGGCAGCTTTTCCTTCCTCGCCTTAGCCAGGATCTGCTTGGCATCATCCAGCGTAATACCTGCCTTGGCTGTGATCAGGTTTTCTGACGTCATAGACTCTTTGATTTTTTTGGTAAAATCTGTCTCAAATTTTAAATCACGATTGGTGATGATACCGACTAACTTCCTGCCCTCTGTGATAGGCACGCCGGAAATCCTGAATTTGGCCATCAGCGCATCGGCATCGGCCAGGGTATGATCCGGAGTCAAAGAAAAGGGATCCGTGATGACGCCGTTCTCTGAACGCTTGACCTTATCCACCTCTTCGGCCTGCGCTTCAATAGACATGTTCTTATGGATGATTCCGATACCGCCCTGTCTCGCCATCGCAATCGCCATCCTGTGTTCTGTCACAGTGTCCATCCCGGCACTCATCATGGGAATGTTGAGTTTGATCTTTTTTGTTAGATACGTTGTCAAGTCCACCTGATTGGGAATTACCTGCGAATAACTCGGCACCAACAGCACATCATCAAAAGTAATCCCTTCACCAATAATCTGACCCATGTTCTCTCCTCCTGTTGTTAAGTATACTATTTCCAGTTACATAAAAAGCGCAAAATCTCTTTTGCGCTGATTATTCTATCATCAATCCCGAAACACCTTTCTGGGGGCAATGCTCTGTATCGCCTTGATCATCTCCTCATTGGGCTCAAAGATCAGTTTCACGTCACCGTTACACACCATCATATAACGTCTCTCCGGATGATTCTCTATGCCTGAGCTGTAATCCAGTGTCTTCGTATTGCGGTTTCTATAAGAATCCAGTCTGTGGGAATTTAAAGGAGCCATAATCTCCATCTGGTCAATCAGGTAATTGCCCACTTTCTTTCTCTTGCTCTTAGCCATAACCTTATCTATGCTGATCTCCCTGTCCACATACAGGTACTCATACTCGATATCCGCATTCATATAGGCAAAATAAGCGCCCACCCCTGTCACGATTGCCACCAGCAGCCCTGGAATAAATGGGATTCCTATGATCACGAAGACCACCGTCAGCATAATCAAAAGTATCTTTAAAAAAGTCATCAGCGTGGAAGCTTTTCTTGCCACCAGACATTCTACATAACTTTCGCTCATTTTTTACCTCCGTCTTAACGATTCTGATATCCCCCTCGCGAAATATTAAGGATATCATATAACAAATCAGAAAATGTTTCAAGAGCATTTCCATTTCAATCTGCTTCCCGATTGCAATCTGCCGCAACCAAAGCGGCCGCCTCCAGATCATCCTCATAGTCTTCCTGCTCATTCAGACTCTCATAATCATAGGATGTATAGAAATCCAGTTCCCGTGCCAGATACGCCTCGTAGTTCTCCTTCGTCAAAAGTCCCTCTTCTTTCTGCATCCATCGTAAGAGCAGGCTGTTGATCCACTCTCCATAATGTACCACATCCGTATAGTGGTTCAGATTGGTCGTGATCTCGGTTTTATCATTAAAGGAATACAGCTTGATATTGTCACATTCCAAGATCAATTCAATAATGTACTGCTCCGCCTCCACCTGACGGTAAACATTCCCCGAAGCAATCTCATTGTTCCACCACACCGCACTGTAGGGTGGGAAAAAGTAATAAAAAGTGACTTCCGGATACTCTTTCGCCAGGGAAGTAACATTCTGCATGATATTCTCCTGAATCACGGCTTTATCTTCCTCCGACAGATGTGCAAAGTCCCCCGGCCGACTCATGGTGATGCCTTCCGGGCATACTGTATGGACTCCGAAGACACTTCCCTCCTGCCAGTTGGAATAGTCATCAAACGATCTGATCCCCGGCACAAACCCTTCCTCTTTGACAGCCTGTGTCATCGGATAAACTCTCTCAAAAATCACACTCTTATTTAAGAGATACTGAATATCGTTCCATGGATTTTCATCATAGAGATATGTGGGATACAATTCCGGGCTGTCACTCATCTTATCGCTTCTTGAGAAAAACATGCTCATATCCAAAGCTCTCACAACGGTCTTCAGATTTGGATTATAACGCAGGGCCGTCTTAAGATTATCGTTAATCTCCTTATAGGAAGCGCCGGAATATGTTACTTTGACCGAATGTACCCCATAAATCTCATCCATCTCCGATGCCTTAAAATTCTCTGTCATGGATGTACCCGTAATCAGCGCATCATAATCAAAATGCTTACTGATTCCATCGTTTTGAAATCTCTGGCTGTTTAGTTCATAATAATACCTGGACGTATCCGGCTTACGGTAATGAAAAAAGGGATCGATATCATATACCCATTTACCTGCCATGATTAACGGTATCACGACCAGTGCGAAAAATCCCGCCGTCCATACTTTTCCATTCATCTTCCGCTACCCTTTCTGTCACTTGTCCGACATGCTTTAAAAGTTTGAATATATGAATACCGACTCCGTACTGAAAGACAGCAGACTCCACACAAAGGCAATCGCTGCCAAAACCATGGTCAGGTATGTGTTCTTGGATAATTTCCTGTAATTATTCTCAGGCAGCAGACAAATCCCACAAGACAGCGCCATAAAGAGAACCATCCAGATGCCTTTATCTATCGGCAGATCTTGCAGATGCAGCAGGTCGCGCACAACCACTGACTCCGGTATCTGAAAAATCCTCAGTATCTTATCACTCACAGTCCTGTCCTGGAACCGAACGACCTTAATCAGCATGTCCAGCCACTGTCTGACAGACTGCGCACTGAACAACAGCCATAAGACATTTACCATGGCAAAAGTGACAAACCATCTGACCGGTTTGACGATTTTGTTCTGCACCGTTTCAAACATGCGGTCCAGAACGCTGAGCAGGCCATGTAAAATCCCCCACAAAATAAAGGTCCAGCTGGCTCCATGCCAGATTCCGCTGACCAGAAAGACGATCATAGTATTGATATAAGTAAAAACCTTTCCCTTTTTACTTCCGCCCAGCGGAATGTATATATACTTCGTCAGAAATTTCGTCAGGGAAATATGCCATCTTTTCCAAAAATCCCTGATGGATAAGGCCTTATAGGGTGAATCAAAATTCATCGGCAGAGGTATGTTGAACATCGTTGACACCCCCGTTGCCATATCACTGTACCCGCTGAAATCAAAATAGATCTCCATGGTATAGAAAAACATGATCAGCAGCAGATCGATGGATGTGACTGCGGCAAACTCCTCATAGCCCCATGAGACCGCCTGTGCAAAGGTATCCGCCAGAAGTACCTTTTTGAACAATCCAAAGCTGAATATCTTAATCCCGCAGGCGATATGATCCCAATCAATCCTCTTTTGTCCTGCATCATTAATATCTTTCAAAAATTCCACAGGATCGGTCAGCGGCCCCATCAACAATTTGGGAAAATACAAAATATAGACCAGATAATCTACCAGCCGCTCCTCTTCCAATTCTCCCCTATATACCGCCACAAGATAGGCTATCTGCTGAAAGGTAAAAAAGCTGATGCCAAGCGGCAGGAAGATATCCCTGGGACCATATTCTGTCCTCATGATCCAGTTCAGGTTCTCCAGCGCAAAATTGAAATACTTAAAATATAATAAAATCCCGACATTGATCAGTACAGGAACCGCCAGAAAGATCTTCCGGTACTGAAATCGTTTTATGACCAGTACGCACACATAATTCACGGCAATGCTGATTCCAAGCATCAGCAAAGAATCCTTCCCCGCACAGCCATAAAATACGATACTGCCAAGAATAAGCACTATTTTGCCCCACAAACTGCCCGCCTTATTGCCCAGAAAATATAGCAGGAGCACGACCGGCAGGAATATCATAATAAAAATATAAGAATGAAACTGCATCTCTTGTTATCCTCTGCTCTTTAAATGAATCCTATGTCTACTATATCACAAAAAAGGGTTCAGTACAACATAGCGCAAATACTGTATTTATGGGAAAAGTTCAGTCTTTACACGCTAACTAAATCTGTCAAAATCCCCTCAATTAGTAACAAATTAGGAACAGATTTCACAGTAGTCAGGGTTCCCCAAATAGATCCATCCGTTGCGCTTTTCCCGGTATGATTTCAGCAGGCCCCAACTGCCGGAAGTCTCCACAATAGTGAAGGTTCCGATGTCCGTGTACTTGCCTGACAAATTGCTGTTATCTGCGGAACCGGGGCTTGTTCTGATATTCAGATCCGGGATGACAACTCTGACCAGAAAAGGAACAACGGGGAAGGGGGAAGCGCCGGAACCAGTGAACCGGTCAAAAAATGTCTGACCGGATGCAGCCCGCTTTTCCTCTACAGCTACACTCTGATCCCCCGGCTGTTCATACTTATGCAGAACAATGTCTGACGCTTCCCTGACGGATGCGGCGCTATTCAGTACAGTCATAACAGTTTTGTACCCCTGTAACTCCTGCCACATGAAAGCCAGCTGCATATTCAGATCACCGATGGAAGTACCAGCCGCCTTTGCATAGTCCAGCAGGGCCTTTTTCCGGCTCCAATACGTCCACTGTACCAAACCATAACCGGCCTTGTCTGTAACAAAATCAGGGTAAGCCCCAGCATCCACAACGGCGGTATAATCGGCATCCGAAATATTCAGCTTTTTGTTATAGCTGTTTTGCAGATTGCAGGGATCCAGCCCGCTTTCCTTTTCCAGATTCCCCATGATACCGGCCACGGCGTAATCATTCAGCCCTTTACTTTTCAGGAAGTTCCAGATCACAGCGGCATTGTCTACAGCTGCCGGTTCTGCTGGTACAGCTGCGGAACCCATAGCAGCCTTGACCGCTTTTCTGAATCCGTCCATAGTATACCCCATGTTCAGCTGATTCCATAAATGAACCGGATCGCCGTGATTGTTGGCAATCCCCCGTTTGTGTCCTTCTTCGTGGGAGAGAATAACCCCATCGGCCAGCGGATCAAGCCTGAACCGTTCACACAGTTCAGCAAACAACTGAACAGCGCTTTCATATGTGCGCCTGACTGCGGCCCGTGCTTCCTCTACATTGGAACAGGTAAAAC
The DNA here is from genome assembly GCA_947243845.1 of uncultured bacterium. Lineage (GTDB taxonomy): Bacteria > Bacillota > Clostridia > Lachnospirales > Lachnospiraceae > UBA3282. The sequence continues at coordinate 4,121 of CAMXIF010000025.1, read as the reverse complement.
GTGCGCCGCCCGTGTATCTGATACAGGCCGGTTCACACATTTCAACACCGATATGCGTATTATTGCCGGATCCGTTTGGCCCGGATCCACAATGCCATCCCCGGTATTCCCACGGCAAAGTTTGGTACACGTCCCCGGTATTTGCGTCAATGAACGCATGAACACACACAGACTTGTCAGCACTGTTCCAGCTGTTCACAAATACCTGTGCGGAAGGCTGCGGGCAGCCTACGCTATGAAGCATTAAGCCGCCCTTTGTATTCTGCTTTGCTGCCTGATAGCAGCGGTTCCTTGTCAGGAAATGTTCAACGATCTTCACTGGTGATCACCTTCACTTTCTGCTTTGCTTTTCAGCACTTCGATGGCCTTTGTGATAACTGCGGGAATGGGGATCCCCATAAGACCGGCATTTTCGATAATTGAAATAGTTTCATTTGCGATAAATGCGATCACCACGGCATCCCTGATAAAGTTGGAACCCATGACCAGATCCAGCCGACACGCCACCAAAACCACAAGCAAGGTCACGCCTTTTCTGCAAAGACCTTTCCATCCTGCTGTGCTTTCCAGTGCGCCGTTCTCTGTCTTTTCACTGGCCTTAAATACCCCGGCAACGATCAGACCTGTCACATAATCAATTCCCATGAAGATCAGCAGCGTCACCAGTGCGGCATCCCAGCCCCCGAACAGGGAAGCGATCCAGCTTCCAACTACACCGATAAAAGTTAAAAGTTTCATTTTCATGTCTTTCCATCCTTTCTGCACACGAAAAAGGCACCCGTCTGACGCTCATATAACGTCATATAGGTGCTTTAACGTGTGTCTTTGATAATTTGTCCATGTAGCTGAAAAAATCAATCTGCGGCCAGTTCAGGCACTTCCATGTCAATCAGAACTTCCTTGACCTGTTCTTTCAGCTTTGCCGGAACATCACCATAGGTTTTCTTGCCTTTGATGATCAGCAGCGCATAAACGATTGCCATATTATCCACCCCCTTTCCCAGTATGAAATAAAGCAGGACTTCCAGCAGGATCATTTTGTGTCACCCGCCAGCAGCGCCTTGACTTCCTTCTGCAAACTTTTGGGAACGTCCTTGACCGTCTTTTTACCCTTGCGGATCAGGTCAGCATAAACCTTTGCCATCATGCTCATTATTCTGCACCCCCTATCATTTCAAAAACTTCTGTCAATGCCATCTGTGTGCTGGTCAGTTCTTCCGACATACTGGACAGATTCTTTTTCAGTGTGTCGTTTTCACTTCCGATCAGCTGAATGTATTCGTCAGGTTCATATACAAATTCGTGATACTGGTACACGTCCCCGGCGTTCTCCATTCCCTCCTGCGGCTCCACCTTCTGTATATCCTTGTGGACATACACCGCATCCGGCATAACAACCACCGGAACGGCAAAGGCGGCACTTCCCTGTCTGATTCCTAAATCTTTCATGCAGCTTTCACCAATCCTTTCTTTTCTAGCTTCTTTCTATATTTGTTGATTTTCACAACCTTATTCTTTTTCCCGTCAGCAATAACTTCTTCATAGTACCGCATCAGGGACGGCGCAACCGGTACAATATATTTTTCTTTCAGCCTGTAGCCGTTGCACATATCCAGCCATCCACAATATGAATTAGCTGAACAAAATTCTGAATAACTGATCAGAAGTCCGGCTTCCTGCTTTTTCTGAATCCGGCGCATTATATTTTTAAACTTTATACAGGTTCGTTTCCGTAACAGCGTGTAGCCGTGGAAGCAGCGGAACCCTATAAAATCAATACCACGGACATCTACAGGAAAGACTTGCCAGTTGTCTTTCAAAACAAGGTTCAGACGTGTTTCCAGATATTCACCCATCTTTCTTCTGACCTCATGCAGCTGTTCCTTGCTGTCCGATAATATGATAATGTCATCCATATACCGCACCACATACCTTTGATGCAGTTCTTCCTTCAAATAGTGGTCAAAATATGCCAGATAAAAATTCGCAAGGTATTGTGAAAGATAGGATCCAATCGGTACACCAGTACCGGGAACACTGTCAACAATTTTATACAATAGTGAAAGCAGCCGCTGGTCTTTAATCTTGCGGGCCAGCAGTTGCTTCAAAATATCGTGATCTATACTAGGATAGAATTTTCTGACATCAATTTTCAGACAGTATTGTGTACCGGGTACATCTTCCAGATACCCATGAAGAAGATCAAGGGCCTTGCTGATCCCTCTGTCCTTTATGGATGCACAGGTATGAGTGCAAAACGTTTCCATGAAGATCGGTTCAATCTGTAGCATGATCGCCCATTGAATGATCCTGTCTGGAAAGTATGGAAGTTTTTCAAGTTCTCGTTCCTTGCCTTTGTCATTGATGATCGACACCGTGTATTCTGACACTTCGTAAGTATCATTCAGCAACATTTCCTGAATTTCTTTCAGGTACTTGTCAGGATCCTGATCAACCATCTTGACTTCTTTATAAAACAATTTATCTTTTCTGGCATTTCGGTGTGCTTCCCGTAGGTTTTCCATGGCGCAAATTTTATAAAAAATATCACCATGTCTTTTCATGCAACACCCCTGATGTTTTCCGTCCCCTGAACGTTCGCTTCTGCTACTAATACAGATAACGGGATTCTTTGTGTTTTGCCTAGTGGCAGGGTAGTGGAAGTTCACCGTGTTTAAAAAATATCTATTGTGGAAAACAATAGGTGACACCCGACATTCACATTCGATAACGAAAAAGTATTATTCACATTCAGTTGAAAAGTGCCTGCATTAAGAGCATTATTCCAATTACCACTGAAAATAGTAAGACAGGACGTATACAAATTAGTATAATCGTTTTTTTTGTCTGTTCTTTAATGGCAATAAGTGAATGTAAAAATCAACTTTATGTCATGCTTTCACTACCCGGTTTTTAGTTATATTAAAAAGCCGCTTTTTAGGCGGCTTCTTCCTCTGTTTCCTTCGGTTCCTCTTTGTGCATAAACATCAGGCGACACCCGACACTCACACTCGATAACGAAAAAGCATCATTCACATCCAGCCGAAAAGCGCCCGCACTAAGAGCACTATTCCAATCACCACCGAAAATAGCAAGACAGGACGCATACAAATAAGCATAATCGGTAAAATAGGTGCTGTCTGATCCTGATACGTCACGGGCTGTAAAACCTGCATCGCTGCCGCCCTGCGGTAACTTCATATAGTTCGCAATATTCGCTGTCACACCGCCGTTTCCGTTATTTTTATAGCCGGTTCCGTTGGTGACAAAGTTCTTTGCAATATCGCAGGTCATCACGTTTCTGTTTGCGTCAGAAGTCAGGCCGTCAATAAATTCCCAATAATTCCCCCAAAAATCTTCAAGGCCCAAACATTTCACCTGATGTTCCTGATCGGTCATATAGGCCGGGGCAGAAGTGCGGATCACTTCACTGTCAAAACCATACGCATTTGTACCGCCAGTATTAACGCCAGCGCTGTGACTGCTTTTCACATATCCGGTTCCCACAGCCGCCTGACTGTTTAATGTGCCATGACTGATAATGAAAAGGCACTGCATCAGTTTCAAGCTGCCATATGTGCGCTGCTGATAGCCTGCGCCCCTTGCCCTGCACCATGTTCTGAACGTGTCAATGGTTTGTGATACGGTGACGGCTTTTCCTGAACTGGAATATGCTCTATTCCCGGAACAGTGGCCTTTATAAACACCAATATAGATCCGGTCACAATCGTTATAGCTGTCAAGGCTGAAAGCGTCATATTTGAACGCTGCGTTGTCCGGTTCGTTGGTCACGGACACTTTCAGCAGATTTTTTCCAGTGTTCACCCATTCAATACTGTAGCCCACCCTGTAGGGAATTTCCAGCATGACATCATTTCCCAGTGTGGTAATGTCTGCGGCTGTCCTGTCTGCTTTCTGTGTGTAATTATCAGGATTCAGGTAGTACAGCACTTCCCCATTTTTCAGGACACAGGGCCGCATATCCTTAAAAATCGGCATATCACGCCATGACGCAAAACTGTGTTCCATACCTTCCGCATCGTCCGCATAAGTGATCATTTTATCCGTGTTAGCGCCAATGATAAAATGTAAGAAAACGCCGAAGAAAAAATGTAGGTTTA
>CAMXIF010000024.1 GCA_947243845.1 uncultured bacterium | reverse complement strand
CATCCCGTATCAGTACAATTCAGACAGTCATTGCCGCAGCCGGACTGAATCTTCGTCTATAATCTCTTCTATCTCTATCTCTTTTCGTACTTTTGAGGGTTTCTCATCAATGAGCCGCTTCGCACATCCCGTATCAGTACAATTCAGACAGTCATTGCCGCAGCCGGACTGAATCTTCGACATATCCTTGCCTTTACGCTCACCGATAATCTTTACCTTATTCTGGATTGCCGTCAACACCGCCAGCACAAAGAACGCACCCGGTGCCATGATAAAGATACTTACCGGCACGAAACTCTCAGGCATCACTCCGATGTTAAATAGCGTACCTGCACCCAGAAGTTCCCTCACCGCACCGATACAGGTCAGAGCCACGGAAAATCCAAGCCCCATGCCAATGCCGTCAAAGAGAGAAGGAATCACCGGATTCTTATAGGCATAAGCCTCCGCCCGGCCTAAGATAATACAGTTCACCACGATCAACGGGATATAAATGCCGAGCGCATCGTACAGGAAAGGAATAAAACCCTGCAACAGCAGCTGTACTATCGTCACAAAAGAGGCGATAATCACGATAAATGCCGGAATCCTCACCTTATCCGGTATGATATGCCGCAGCATCGAAATAAACACATTACTAAGAGCCAACACCACCATAGTGGTAAGTCCCATACCCAGACCATTGATTGCTGAAGTGGTGACCGCCAGTGTCGGACACATACCAAGCATCAGCACAAAGGTAGGATTTTCTTTTACGATACCATTTACAAGCCGTTCTTTTACACTATTCATTCTCACTACCTCCCTTCAGCTGTGTCTGGAAATAGTAAAGTCCCGCATTGACTCCATTGGTCACTGCATTTGTTGTGATGGTCGCACCGGAGATTGCATCCACTTGCGCCTCCGATGTGGCACCGCTCTTGGTATATTCAAACTTTTCCACATTTTTGCCTGCAAACTGCGGTTTCAAGACTTCTTCTGCCCGCATACCAAGCCCTGCTGTCTCAGCTATTGAAAGGATGGAGATACCATTCACCGTACCATCCATGCGTACACCCACAGTAAAACGGATGTCTCCGCCATAGCCTTCTTTGGTGGTCACAGTCACCACATAGCCCATCGTCTCACCGGCGCTGTCTTTGGCCATCATCACTTCATCGATCGTCTCCTGCCCATACCCGGCGCTGCTCCATGCTCCCTCTTCCACCGCTGCAACTTCCACCGCTTCAAAAGACGCCGCATCCGCAAACACTTCCTGACAGGCTTCCTGCTTCGCTTTAGCCTCCTGCACTGCAATCGGTTCCTTCGTCACCTGATAGACAATTCCCAAAAGCAGACCGGCAATCAAAGTGATCGCCACCATAATACCTGTATTTTTCATCATTTCTTTCATGCCTTCTCTCCTCCTTTACCAAATGCTTTCGGAAGAGTAACCTTCTCGATTAACGGCACTAAGAGATTGCCGATGATGATCGCATAAGATACCCCCTCTGCGGAAGGTCCAAAAATCCGGAAGATTCCTGTCAGGATTCCCAGCAGGATACCATATACGTACTGTCCTCTCTTTGTAATCGGCCTTGTTACATAGTCCGTGGCCATAAAAAACGCCCCTAACATCAGGCCGCCGCCTGAAAGATGAGCAGATATGTAGGGCCAGTCTAGTCCGCGGCCGCCAAAGAGACTGATAAAAATAACCAGACTCACAATATAACTGCCCGGAATCCGCAGGTCAATGATACCAAACAGGATCAGGATGCAGGCACCGATCACGATTGCCACCATGGATGTCTCACCAATGGTTCCTGCGGTACGGCCAATTACCATATCCAATATATCCACCGCCTCGCCGCTCTTTAAATTAGCAAGTGGTGTTGCCCCCGTATAGGCATCACAGTCAAAGTTCGTCATAATGGAGGTAAAAGAAATCAACAGAAAACATCTTGCCCCCAGCGCCGGGTTCATAAAATTCTGTCCCAGACCGCCAAACAGCATCTTCACCACCAGAATCGCGAACACACCGCCCAACACGCCAATCCACCAGGGCGCGGATACAGGCAGGTTCATGGCCAACAACAGGCCTGTAACCACCGCCGAGTAGTCTCCTATGGTCACTTTTTTCTTACAAATCTTTTCGAAAGCTAATTCCGTCAACACTGTGGAAGCCACAGTCACTAACATCAATAACAGCGCCTTCAATCCAAAATTATAGATACCAAAACCAGCCGCCGGAAGAAGGGCGATCACCACGGTAAGCATGATGCTGCTGGTGGTGGACTTGGATCTGACATGGGGATTGGAAGACACCTTCATTAAATCATTCATCTCTTCAGTCTATGCTCCTTTCTTCCTACTTTTTCTTCTTTGCAAGCTGTATTTTACGCATGGACTTAATGGTCTGCGTCAAAGGCCGTTTGGCCGGACACACAAAGCTGCAACAGCCACACTCACAGCATTCCATTCCATTATGCGAAAGGAATTCTTCTTCCTCATAGTGTTCTGCAAAATCTGCTAACATTCTGGGCACCACACGTCCCGGGCACACTTCTACACAGCGGCCGCAGTTGATGCAGGCGCTTGGTTCCATACGGGACACATCATCCTCCGTCAGGCACAAAAGTGCTGAAGCTGTCTTGGTGGTGGGCACATCCAGATCAAAAATACCAAATCCCATCATGGGACCGCCAGAAACAATCTTCACAGGATCCTTTTTGAAACCGCCTGCTTCTTCCACCAATTCATGATAATTTGTCCCAATCCGCACAATGAAGTTACGAGGATCGGCAATGGCATCACCCGTCACCGTCACAATACGGTGCATCAGTGGTTTGCCTTCTATCACGGCATGATAAATGGCCACTACCGTATCCACATTATTGACCACGCAGCCCGCATCTGCCGGCAGCATGGTGGAATTGATGGCCCTGCCCGTGGTGGCATAGATAATCTGCCGCTCCGCTCCCTGCGGATACTTGGTCTTTAATGCCTTAACACTGATACGCGGCTCATCCTTGGTAAGTTCTTTTAAGATCTCGATACAGTCCGGTTTGTTATCCTCCACCGCCAAGATTCCCCTGGCATTCTCGAACAGCTGCAGAGAAACCTTAAGTCCTCCGATCAGCTTCTCCGGTTCTTCTATCATCCTGCGGTAATCCGAAGTCAGATAAGGCTCACATTCCGCACAGTTAGCAATCACATAATCAATCTTCTCCGGCTCTTTGGGTGAGAGTTTGATAAACGTAGGGAATCCTGCGCCGCCCATACCCACGATACCGGCCTCTTTCACGCACTCGATGATCTCCTCTCTGGTCATCTCCTCAAGCGGCTTTCTCTTCGGATACTCCACTTCCTCATAGAGTCCGTCATTCTCAATGACAATGCTCATCACATTGTCTCCGGTAACCACGCGCCTAGGCATGATTCCCTTAACCGTACCCGATACAGTCGCATAGATCGGTGCGGATACAAAACCGCCAGCCTCCGCGATCAGCTGCCCGGTCAGTACTCTGTCTCCTTTCTGAACGACAGGTTTGGCCGGCGCCCCAATATGCTGGGACAGCGGATACACCAGATCTCCTTTGGGCAGCACCGCCTTGATGGGCTTATCCTTCGACAATTCCTTGCCATCGTAGGGGTGTATGCCGCCATGAAATGTTAGTTTTGCCATACTTTCCCTTTTTACCTCCTGCTATAATATACGATTCATGGACGGATTCCTGTTAAGAACACATCCTTAATAACCTTCCTTTATAAATATACTATTTTTCGACGAAAAAAACTACTGCTATTTCAAAAAATATGCTAAGATATCATCAGATATGTTACTGACTCAGATGGTGTATTGAAAGAAGGAAGAAAATCATGCAAATAGTAAATCAGACACTGGATAATTTTACAATCGACTATCCTTTGGAACAAATTGCCCCTCCTGAAAATATTCTGTTTCTGGATATTGAAACCACAGGATTTACGGCCAAAAGTTCCTCCCTCTATCTGATCGGAACTGCCTATTATCAGGCCGGAAACTGGCATATCAGACAATGGTTTGCTCAAAATCCTGCTGATGAGGCCGCACTGCTGACGGATTTCTTTTCCTTTTGTCCACCTTTTACGCACCTGATCCATTTTAACGGCAATAACTTCGACCTGCCCTACCTGCTCCAAAAATGTGAGCAGCATAAGTTATCTTACAATTTCGACAAATTTGAGGGACTGGATCTCTATAAACGGATTTCTCCCTACAAAGCATTCCTGCACACGCCCAACTGCAAGCAAAAAACTTTGGAAGAACTTTTGGGCATCGACAGAGAAGACCTCTATCATGGCGGAGAATTGATTGAAATCTATCACAATTATGTAAAATCCCCCTCCGAAGAGACCCGTTCTCTCCTGTTGCTGCACAACAGTGATGATATGAAAGGCATGCTGCAGATTTTGTCCCTCTTAGCCTTTTACGACCTGTTTAACGGTCCGATTAAAGCTAAGAAGGTACAGGCCAGCCATTATATTGACTACCATGGTCATGATCGCCAGGAAGTCCTGATGAAACTGGCTCTCCCAACACCCCTTCCCATCCCTGTCTCCACCCTGTCCAATGGCTGCTATTTCAGCGGGGAAGACAGTCGAGGGATCTTAAAGGTGCCTCTCTATGAAGAAGAAATGAAATATTTCTATTCCAACTATAAAGATTACTATTATCTTCCTGAAGAGGATGTGGCGCTTCACAAGTCCGTATCCTCGTTTGTGGACAAGGCACATCGCACACAAGCCGCGGCCGCGAACTGTTATACACGGAAATTTTCTACGTATCTGCCGCAATGGGATGTCTTTATCGAACCATTTTTTAAACGGGACTATAAGAGTAAAGATCTGTTCTTTGAACTGACAGAGGATAAAAAGACTGACCGGGAATTTTTCTCCCGATATGCCCAGTATCTGCTCGGCAAGATGGCCAAAACTTATTGATGTTACGTTTTAGGGAAGGATATGCATTATATGCTGTCAAAAGATTATGCATATCCCGATAAGAGAACTTTATCCCGCAATCTTAAAAAGAGAGTAACGAAAATCCGTTACTCTCTTCTGTATTGTTTTTATGGTACAAAGAATTTCTCCGCTTATCCGAGACCGCGAAGCGAATCTCGTAAATGAACTTGTTCGATTTGTTAGTCTTTTGATTTTAGTTTACTTATTATGGTACAAGGAATTCATCCGCTTATCCGAGGCCGCGAAGCGGATCTCGCAAAGTTAATTTGCGAAGCAAATTTACTTTTTTATATTGGTCTCTGATAAAAGAAGGAATTCTTCCTCTCAAATCCCATATCCTTGTGATTAATAATCTGTTCGGTACTGCCAATAAAAAGATATCCGCCGGGCTTTAAGCTCTTCTGGAACTTGCGGAACACTTCATCCTTAGCTTCCTCCGTAAAGTAGATAAGTACATTACGGCAGACAATCAGATGAAAATCTGAAAGATATGTATCTTTCAAAAGATTATGTTCTTTAAACTCTACCCTGGCTTTCACTTCGTCAGAAATCTGATAAGAAGGTCCCACTTTCGTAAAGAATTTCTTCTTCAGATCCGCAGGTACGCCCGCCACACTCTTTTCTCCATACAGACCAACCTTTGCCTTCGCAATGACCTGCTTATCCAAATCTGTCGCATAAATCTTAATCTGACTCAATGGCAGATGCTTCGACAATGCCATTACAAGGGAATACGGCTCATCTCCTGTGGAGCAGGCAGCACTCCAGATTTTTAAATTATTACCATACCGCTTAATCAAATCTGGAAAGATATCCTTATCCAAAAGCTGCCACTGGTCTACATTACGATAAAACTCCGATACATTAATGGTCAGGTAGTTTACAAACTCCTCAAACTTCGCATTATCGGATTTAAGCGCTGCCACATAATTATCATATCCCACAATCTTATTCTTAGCGATCAGTGTATCAATACGCCGTTTCATCTGCTTTTCTTTGTAAGCATTAAGATCAATCTTGGTCAAATCGTAAACCGTTTTTTTGAAATATTCGTAATCATATGCCATATAGCTTTACCGCCTCACCTGCTAATCTTTCTATTCACGCCTTACAAAGCCGCCCCTGCTTATATCTTATTCTGCTTCCTCACTGGCTATCACTGCATCAATATCAACAGACACTACATCCGCATCCTCTTCGACAACTTTTTCCTCCTTAGGCTCCGGAGCAAACATCGCTTTGATGCTTAAACTGATCTTCTTATCTGCTTCATTGAAGTCCACCACCTTGGCAGTCACTTCTTCACCAGTTTTTAAGACATCGGAAGGTTTCTCAATATGTTCCTTGGAAATCTGGGATACATGGAGCAGTGCATCAATACCGGGTTCTAACTCGATAAATGCGCCAAAATCGGTCATCCGTGCTACTTTACCAGTAACCACATTGCCCACAGCATATTTGCTCGCCGCATCCTTCCAGGGATTCGCATCCTCAAATTTCAGGCTGAGTGCAATCTTCGTGCCGGAGATATCCTTAATCAGCACTTTTACAACATCGCCCACTTTAAACACTTTCTTGGGATTCTCCACTCTGCCCCAGGACATCTCTGAAATGTGAAGCAGTCCGTCACAGCCGCCCAGATCAATAAATGCACCAAAATCCGTCACATTCTTGACAGTGCCTTCCACGGTATCGCCAATTTTGATGGTCTCGAAGAGTTTCTTCTGCATTTCTGCTTTCTCTTCCAGAATCAGCTGCTTCCTGTCACCGATATATCTTCTTCTCTTCGGGTTGTACTCACTGATCACAAACTGAATTTCCTGTCCCGCATACTTATTTAAATCTTTCTCGTAAGTATCAGACACAAGGCTTGCCGGAATAAAGATTCTGACTTCTTCCACCACAACGCTCAAGCCGCCTTCCAGTACCTGTGCCACTTTGGCTGTAAGTACTTCTTTGTTCTCATAAGCTTCTTCAATCCTCTTGTTACCTCTGTCGGCCGCAAGACGTTTATATGTCAGAAGGACTTGTCCTTCGCCGTCATTTACTTTCAGCACCTTTACTTCCATGGTATCACCAGGTTTAGCAACGGTTGTTAAATCTACATTAGGTTCGTTTGTATATTCATTTCTGGTAAGAACGCCATCTGACTTATATCCGATGTTGAGTATGATTTCTTCCGGCTTCACATCAATAACGGTACCTTCAACAACCTCTCCTGTGTGTATTGTCTTTAAAGACTCTTCTAACATTTGTTCAAAAGTTAACTCTGACATAATTTTGAACCTCCTCGATAATATTGTTTGGGGTTGAAGCCCCTGCTGTAATACCCACCAGTCGGACAGATTTAGGTAAGTCAAGATGCAAGTCGTCAAGCGTTTGTATAAAATACGTATTGATACACTCCTGCTTGCAGATCTCATATAGCTTCCGTGTATTAGAACTATGATTACCACCTATTACTATCATAACATCGACTTTGGCCGCTATCTTTCTGGCTTCAGTCTGTCGCACTTCCGTAGCGTTACATATAGTATTCACAACACTACCATTGTAACCTTTTTTCCTGAAAATTTCAACCATATCTTGAAATTTATTGTAGTTAAATGTCGTTTGGGAAACAATACAGAGTTCTTCCTCCTCCTCACAGATGAATTTCTCCGCCTCTTCCAGTGTTCCGATAACCGTTGTCTGTGTCTTCGACCACCCCTTAATCCCCTCTACTTCCGGATGTCCGGCATTGCCGATGATCACGACCCTTTTGCCCTCACCGCTCTCCTTTTCCACAATATTGTGGATCCGTTTGACAAAGGGACAGGTGGCATCCACACACTCTAATCCCAGTTCTTCTATCATTTCGCAGACGTTTCTGGGCACACCATGGGAACGGATCACCACGGTTCCCCCCTTTATCTGCGCGAGGTCTTCTTCCTTCTCTATCACCTGCACACCCCTCTGCGCCAAATCCTTCACCACTTCCTCATTGTGGATGATGGGTCCGTATGTATAGATGGGTTTGCCTGTGGTTGTCTGCTCATAGACCTGATCTACCGCTCGTTCCACACCAAAGCAGAAACCCGCATGTTCTGCCAGGATTACTTCCATAACCTGTTTTCCTCCCCGACTCTTTTCATAAATTCATCTATGCTTCACATAAGGCAATGACAGCATCCACCACCTCATCCACAGTCATATGGGAGGAATCCAGTAAAACGGCATCTTCTGCCTGTTTTAAAGGAGAGACTGCCCTGGTCATATCCTGCCTGTCCCGCTCAATGATATCCTGCTCAATCGTATGAAGATCACAGGATATCCCCTTTTGTGTCAGTTCCTGATAACGGCGTTTGGCACGTACGCTGCTGTCCGCCGTCAGATACACCTTCACCTGAGCATCCGGCAGCACACAGGTACCAATATCCCTGCCATCCATAACCACATCTGCATCAGCCGCAAGTTTCTGTTGCAGTTCCACCAGTTTTTTGCGCACATTGAGATTCGGACTGCTGACCGATGCCATATTCCCCACCTCTTCTGTGCGGATATAGCCGTTTACATTCTCCCCGTTCAGATACACCACCTGTTCTCCATTCTCATAGGCAATCGTGATATCCGCATCCTGGCACTTTTTATCGATTTCTCCCGTCTGTGCGGGATCTACACGCTCCCTCAATAAATACAGCGCCATAGCACGATACATCGCACCCGTATCCACGTAAATATATCCCTTCTTTGCTGCAATCTTTTTAGCTATCGTACTCTTGCCGGCGCCTGCCGGGCCATCAATCGCGATATTAAATCCCATCTTCATTTCCTCTCATTCTGTCATCCTATCATCCTATTGAAACAGCTGACGTAAACACCTAGCATGAATCTCCTTCACATCTTCATCCTTGCCAATCCTGCCGCAGCCTCTGCCATCTGCATACTGTCTTTTGCTCACGGAATGCTCTTCCCTGCGAGATACCCTGTAGACCAGGCTATCTGCAGATTAAATCCACCCGTCATGGCATCCACGTCCAGCACTTCTCCTGCAAAATAGAGTCCTTTCACATATTTTGACTCCATAGTGGAAGGATTAATCTCCCTTACCGTCACGCCACCCTGCGTGATGACTGCCTCATCAAAACCTCTTAAACCCTTTATCCTCATAGACAGCCGTTTGGTCATTTCTATAAGGTGCTGTCTTTGTTCCCTCGTGATCTCATTGACTTTTTGTTCACCATCGATGCCGGAAATCATAAGCATCACCGGAACGAGTTTCGCCGGATAAAGTCTTCCCAGTACATTTTTAATCTGTCTGTTGCGATTCTCCTCAAACTCCCGTAAAAACCGTTTATCCAGCTGTTCTACAGATAATGCCGGTTTCAAGTCTATTGTGAACCGGATATTTCCCTTTTCTTTGCATCTGCCATAATAACTGCTGGCAGACAGTACCAGCGGACCGCTGACTCCATAATGCGTAAAGAGCATTTCCCCAAACCCCTGATAAACCTGCTTCTTTCCACAAGTCATGGTAAGCGTCACATTTTTCAGGGATAAACCCTGAAGCGATCTGCACCAGTCTTCCTCTATCTCCACAGGTACCAACGCAGGCACACATTCTTTGATCGTATGACCAAGAATCTGCGCCATCTGATATCCATCCCCGGTTGAACCCGTTGTCTGATAAGACAGCCCGCCTGTGGCTGTCACCACCGCATCTGCATTCAGCACACTTCCATCTGCAAGCCTGACGCCTGTCACTTGGCCATCTGCCACCGTCACATCACGCACCACCGTGTGAAAACGAATCTGCACGCCCTTTTCCTTTAATAAGCGCTGTAATGCCGCTGTAATATCCGAAGCATGATCCGATACCGGAAACACTCGCTCGCCCCGCTCCACTTTTAAAGGGCATCCGGCGTTTTCAAGCATCTCCATCAGCTGCATATTATCAAAGACATGAAAGGCGCTGTATAGAAATTTCGGATTACTCACAATGTTTTCAAAAAACTTGTCCTTCCCGCAGGCATTCGTCACGTTGCACCGCCCTTTGCCTGTGATATATAATTTCTTGCCCAGTTTTTCATTCTTTTCCAACATCAAAACCGTATGTCCATTCTCTGCGGCCGCTGCAGCCGCCATCATCCCGGCCGCCCCGCCGCCAATCACAATCACTCTGCTCATGGCTGTTCCATCTTCCTGCGAAGAGGATAATTTAACATCGGCTCCTCGTCAATAAAATTAATCTCATCATTCAAATACACCTGATAATTATTCCAGGCTTCTTCCAGATTCTTTAGATTATCCTTTACTTCCTCCGGACGCTTTAAGCACATAGCCACTACCAGCGCATTGATCACACTTAAGGGCGCCACCAGAGAATCCACGATCGACACCATGTCGCTCCTGGCAAGCAAATTACAGGAAGAATACAGATTCATTGGAGAATGTACAGAATCCGTGACTGCAATCACCTTGGCATTTCTGTCATTGGCAAACTCCATGGCTTTCAGCGTTCTCATGGAATATCTGGGAAAGCTGATACCAATCATGGCATCCTGTTCATCGATACGGATCATCTGCTCAAAGGTCTCAGAGACGCTGGTGGTCTTTAAAAGCACCACATTGCCACGAATCATATTCAGATAAAAATGCAGAAAATCTGCCAGCGGTTCACAGCTTCTAACCCCCATTACATAGACGCTCTTGGCTTCCAGAATAATATCCACCGCCGTCTCAAAAGCTACCGGATCCATATTATGAATGGTATCCTGTATCTTCTCAATATCAGACTGTAAGACAGAAGTCAGAATCTCTGACTGGGTACTTTTGCCATATTTAGCCCCAATCTTCTGTACAGAGTTAATCTTATTCTGTACCCAGTATTCCAGATCCCTCTGAAATTCCGGATATCCATTGTAACCGATAAACATGGCATAACGCACAACGGTCGATTCGCTGACACCCACCGTATCGCCCAGCTTTGCCGCTGTCATAAACACCGCCTGGTCATAATGATCGTATATAAAAGCAGATATAGCCTTCTGGCCCTTGCTCATTTTACTGTAATATTCATTAATCCTTGTTATAATGTCATAACGATTCTCTATCGCCATTGTATCTTACAAACACCCTTTCTATCAATCATCATCAGATATTCTGAAAAGCGTTGTAGGACTCCTCCAACAGCTTGACCGTGTCTTCTTCCTGCAGATCATAATCCCCCGTCAATGTCATACAGGCTGCGCCATGAATAAAAATCCACATCTTCATGAACATACCGCTGGGATCTTTGCATCCATAAAATTTGGCGTTATTTATCTCCCGTACAACCGCGCCATTCTTGCCGTTTAACATATCATAAAGGCTCTTGCCATGGCGGTTCTCGGAAAGGAATAAAAGTCTGAATATCTGCTGTTCTTCCTCTGCAAAACGGATATAAGCCAGTCCTAAATTTACAAACGGCGTGTCGTTTTTCTTCGGAAATTCATCATAGTAGGCGCTGAAGAACTCTATAGCCTTCACGAAGAGATCATCCCCCAACTCTTCCATGTTCTTATACACCCTGAAAATCGGCTGTGTCGAACATCCTGCTCTGGCCGCCAGCGTTCTTGCGCTTACTTTGGAAAACCCTTCCTCCCTTGTCATATCGAATGCTGTATTCAATATGTCTTTCTTTGTGATTGTCTCTTTTCTTGCCATAAGAATATACCTCTCTTGTAACTTCATACAGGATATCTTTTAGTAACGTATGTTATTATAATATATTATGTAACCTAAGTCAAGCTTTTTCTACATTTTTCCTATTCTTCCATGATTCTACGCAAAAAAGAGAGCGGATTGCTCCACTCTCTTTCATAACATACATATTATCCGAGATCCGCAACGCGGAACTCGCAAAGTTATTTGCGTAGCAAATTACTTTTTTCTTTAAACCGGATATGCACCGTTTTTAGTATCGGCCTGCGTCATATCTACTTTTTCCTGCTGTGCCTGACGATACTTGAAGAAATCGATTGCCACCTGCGGGAACAATGCATAGGACAATACATCCTCGTCCTGCTGTTTCCACTCTTTCATCTCCGCTTCCAGACCTGCAAGCTCCGGCTCAACATGACCGGTTGCCTCAGCGGAACGAGCGGTAGAACGCGGCTCGCCGGGAATAACCTTATCGATTATTTCCTGACTCATAGGCTTAACCGTCTGTCCGTAATTACCACGAAGCAGATCTTTGAACTCGCCTGTTGCCATCTTATATCTTTCGCCCATCAGTACATTAAATACCGCCTGTGTACCGACAATCTGAGAGGAAGGTGTAACCAGAGGCGGCTCACCGCAGTCTTTACGAACTCTGGGAATCTCTTCCAGCACATCCTGATATTTATCCTCTGCCTTCTGCTCCTTGAGCTGGCTTACCATGTTGGAAAGCATACCGCCCGGAACCTGATAGCGCAGTGTATTGATATTGACGCCGAGTACTTTCGTGCTCATCAGACCGGATTCGATACATTCCTCACGGTAAGGACGGAAGTAATCTGCAATCTGCGCCAGAACTTCCTGATCATATCCTGTATCATAAGGAGTTCCTTTGAAGGTTTCCACCATAACCTCGGTCGCAGGCTGGGAAGTACCAAGCGCAAAAGGAGAAATCGCACAGTCGATAATGTCCACACCCGCCTCTACAGCTTTCAGATATGTCATAGAAGCTACGCCGGACGTATAATGCGTATGCAGCTGAATAGGAAGTTTGGTGCTCTCCTTCAAAGTCTTTACAAGTTCTTCCGCACGGTAAGGAACGAGCAGACCTGCCATATCCTTGATACAAATGGAATCTGCACCCATTTCTTCAATCTTCTTTGCCATATCCGCCCAATACTCTAATGTATAAGCATCTCCAAGGGTATAAGAAAGCGCGATCTGAGACTGCCCTCTGCCCTCCTGCTTCTTAATCTTGTTGGTTGCGTCTACCGCTGCCTGCAGATTACGGATATCATTCAGGCAGTCAAAAATTCTGATGATATCAATACCGTTTGCAATGGATTTCTCAACAAACGCATATACCACATCATCTGCATAAGGTCTGTAACCTAAAATATTCTGGCCTCTGAATAACATCTGTAATTTAGTATTTTTGAAGCCGTCTCTTAACTTTCTGAGTCTCTCCCAGGGATCTTCCTTCAGGAAACGAAGGGAAGCATCAAAGGTAGCGCCGCCCCAGCACTCTACTGCAGCGTAGCCGACTTTATCCATCTTATCTACGATTGGAAGCATCTTCTCGGTAGGCATTCTGGTCGCAATCAGAGACTGATGTGCGTCACGAAGAACGGTTTCCATGATTCCAACCGGCTTTTTAATCTGTTCTGCCATTATTTTTCATTCCTTTCTCAGTTTATATTATAATTCCAAGTCCGAGGCTGCAAAGCAATCCTCGCAATCGAGCAATCATTGATTGGTATTTCCAAGTCCGAGACTGCGAAGCAATCCTCGTTTGGTATTTCCAAATCCGAGGTCGCGAAGCGATCCTCGAGAAGTTAATTCCGCAGGAATTTACTTCTAGAATACGCCGAATACTGCCATAAAGGTACCTGCCGCTACAGCCGTACCAATAACACCTGCTACGTTAGGTCCCATAGCGTGCATCAACAGGAAGTTCGTAGGATCTTCCTCCGCGCCGACCTTCTGTGACACTCTGGCCGCCATAGGCACTGCAGATACACCTGCGGAGCCGATCAGCGGATTCACCTTACCCTTGGTGAGAGCACACATCAGCTTGCCGAACAGCACACCTGCCGCCGTACCAAAGGCGAAGGCAATCAGACCTAAGATAACGATTTTAATGGTTGCCATGTTAAGGAATGCCTCTGCACTGGTAGTTGCACCTACGGAAGTACCAAGGATAATAACAACGATGTACATCAGGGCGTTGGAAGCCGTATCTGTCAGCTGTCTCACCACGCCACACTCCCTGAACAGATTACCTAACATCAGCATACCTACAAGGGGCGCTGTGGTAGGCAGAATCAAAGATACCACGATTGTAACCACGATTGGGAACAGAATCTTCTCCAATTTGCTGACAGGACGAAGCTGTCCCATCTTAATCTTTCTCTCCTTCTCTGTGGTAAAGAGTTTCATGATCGGCGGCTGAATGATCGGCACCAATGCCATGTAGGAATATGCCGCCACCGCGATAGGCCCCATCAATGTTGTCTGACCCAGTTTACCTGCCAGGAAGATGGAAGTCGGGCCGTCCGCACCACCAATGATGGAGATAGCCGCTGCCGCCTTATCATTAAATCCTAAGAAGATTGCGCCAAAATAAGCCGCAAAAATACCGAACTGCGCTGCTGCGCCCAAAAGAAAACTCTTGGGATTGGCAATCAGGGGACCAAAATCCGTCATGGCGCCGACACCCATAAAGATCAGGGACGGCAGGATTGCCCACTCATCCAGCTTGTAGAAATAATACAGCAAACCGCCGCCGGCACCGCCTTCTCCATACTCCGCCATAATATCCGGATAGATATTTACGAGCAGCATACCGAAAGCGATCGGAACCAGTAATAACGGTTCAAATCCCTTGCCGATGGCAAGATATAGAAATACAAGTGCTACGATAATCATGACATAGTTACCGATTTCCAGATTGAAAAAAGCGGTCTGATGTATCAGATTATCAAGCGTCTCTACTATATACATTTTTTTAACCTCCTGTAGTTTTAGTTTCAGAAGAAGTGTCCGCTAGACTCTCCCACTGACGATTAGTTCAATGTTGCGAGAAGAGCACCAGCTTCTACTGCATCGCCCACTGCCACATTGATACTTGCTACAGTACCATCCTGAGGAGCTACTACAGGAATTTCCATCTTCATGGCCTCAACGATTACCACGGAGTCACCTTTCTTCACTGCCTGTCCTACATTGGCCTCAATCTTGAACACTTTACCAGCTGCGCCTGCTTCAATCTTCACGCTGCCTGCCGCGCCGCTTGCTGCCGGTGCTGCCGCAGGTGCAGGTGCTGCCTTCGGAACCGCCTTGGGAGCTGCCGGTGCTGCCGCTGCCGGTGCGCCGCTTGTCTGTCCCTCTTCCACTACTACATCATATACGCTGCCGTTTACGGTAATTGTATAATTTTTCATCTTCATATCCTCCTATGATCTCAGGCATTCTGCCATTTAGTCTTATTAGCTTTTCTGATGGATCTCACTACGAACCCATCCGTAGATGCCGCCCCTTCATAAGCAGCGATTGCTGCAGCGATAACTGCCACAAGTTCCGTATCATCGGAAAGTTCTTCCTTGGCCGCAATCTGTTCTACTACCGGCGCCGCCGCAGGTGCAGGACTCTCCGCTTTCTTTTTCTGCTTTCCTTCCAGCTTGGAAATCAGGGTAAAGCAGGAAATGATCAGGCTGATCAGGATCAGGACCACAAACACGGTACCCATACCGATTACAGTATTCATCAACGCCTTGAACATAATCTCGCCTGTAGAATAGTGAACATTCGTGGTAATGCCAGCGTAGGTCATCGATTCGGTGGCGAAAATGAGTTCCACTGTCGCATCATGACTGGAACCGAGTACATTAACTTCAATGATCATCTCTTCTTCTTCAAACCGAGCCGTACCACCGTTTGTACCTTCAAAAGTACCTATATCTTCCAATGCGCTCTGCCAGCCGAGAAATCCGTTATAGAGAGCGGGTTGGTCTTCATACTGTTCGATTGCGCCGCTGCTGACGATCATATCCATCTGCTCAACAGCAATCGTACCCATCTCTACCGCCTGTTCCTCGGTGATCGGCCCCTCATTCTTCGTTTCCTCTTCTCCACATGCAACGAGACCGGTCATACAGGCAATCATACCTAATACTACCAATAATTTTTTCATATTGAGCATCATCCTTTCTAAACTGTACCATGTTTTTTCTCGGGACGGCCCTCGCTTTTAGCAGCCAGCATCTCGAATGCGCCGATCACATATTTTCTGGTGTCGGCCGGCTCCACGATCTGGTCTACATAGCCTCTCTTTGCCGCGCTGGTTACATTATTCTGCAATGCCTCATACTCTTTTGCACAGGCATCGATAGCCTCGGAACCTTGTCCATCACAGATAATCTTAGCTGCCAGTTTTGCATCCATCATACCAATCTGTGCATCCGGCCATGCCATTGTGATATCCGCTCCAATTGCCTTAGAATTCATTGTTACATATGCGCTGCCATAAGCTTTTCCGATGATCACATTCACCTTCGGAACAGTCGCGTTGGCAAATGCATATGTAAGCCTGCCAGCCGCTTTCGCCATACGTTTCTCACAGCATTTGGTCGCCGCAAAGCCCGTCACGTTTGTGAGGGAGAGAACCGGAATATCAAAAGCATCACAGAAGGTAATAAACTCTGCCGCTTTCTCCGCACCCCTTGCAGATAATACCGCATCAAATTTATCGGTCACCTCACCGTCTTCATTGTACACTTCGGTACGGTTTGCAACAGCACCTACCGTAGCGCCGTTCAAACGGATGAAGCCGGCTACCATATCTTTCGCATAATCCTGCTTTACTTCCACAAACAGACCGTCATCTGCAATCTGGGATAAAGCGATGGATGTGTCACCCACACAGCCTGCAATCTGCCCACAGACACGGTTTAAATCATCTGTGCAGTCTGTCAGCGCATAGTCTGCGTTGTTAGCCGGTAAGATAGACACCAGCTGTCTAATCTGCGCCAGAATGGAAGCCTCATCAGCCACCATATCAACCAGGCCTGTCTCCTCGCTCTGGAATGCAGCCGCAGATGTATCACAACGGGAAATCTCATTGCCTTCCAATGCATTGGGGGAATTCACGAACAGCTTTGCATTCTTCTCTTCCATGAACGCAAAATCTGTCATTGCCGGAATCAAGGCAAGTCCACCGCCGCAGCTTCCAAATACTGCCGTAATCTGCGGAATCACGCCGGACGCCATCACCTGGCTCTTGTAAATCTCACCGAAACCGTTCAAGGCGTCTGTTGCCTCATGCAGCCTTAAACCTGCGGAATCGATCAATCCAATCACCGGCGCACCCATCTTCATAGCCAGATCATAGAGATTTACAATCTTCTTTGCATGCATCTCGCCCACGGATCCGTTCAATACGGATGCATCCTGGCTGTACACATACACAAGACTGCCATCGATCACACCGTAACCGGTCACAACACCGTCTGACGGAGTTTCGGTCTGTTTCAGATTGAAATCTGTTGCTCTTGCCGTCACAAGACCACCGATCTCAACGAAACTGTTTTCATCGAGTAAAGCATTGATTCTTTGACTCGCTTGAGAAGTAGTACTCATTTTTCAGCCCTCCATTTATCATAATATATATAATAATAAAACTGTATTATTGTGTGACATAGCACACGAAAGTAGTATAACATAGATTCATTCACTCGACTAGATAAATTTTCAAAAAATGTAAGAAAAAACATAAAAACCTACTGAAATATTCACGGCAGAAAAATCTGCCAGACATAACGACATATCCAGCCAAAGGTGCGCTCTTCCACCGCCCCGTCCGTGTATACTGCATACCGTTTGATCAGCTGTCCATTCAGATAATAGGACACATCCCCCACTTCCATGCGATATGCCACCGGCGCCGTCAATGACTTTTCAATCCGGGTCTTCACTTCCACCTGATCTTCCTCACAAAGCAGGTATGGCAGTGTCTCTTCGTGCGCCTCCATACGCACCGGCACACTGGCCTCCCCATAAGGTGTTCCCTGATCGGCTGCGATACCGTTTACTACCGGTATGTCCTCAAATTCCCTATCCTCATAAATATCCTGATATTGATAATGTTCCATGCCATATGCCGCCAGGGTCTTCATGTCACTCCATTTATAACTCCTGTTATTTGGCCAACCGCAGGCCAAAAGCGCCACTGTATAGGTACGCCCCTCGCTGGTGATAGCTCCTACATAACAATAACCAGCGTTATTAGTAAATCCGGTCTTACCGGAAAGCGCTTCCTGCATCATGCCCAAAAAAGCATTGTGATTATTACAATGAAAATTCCTGCTTCCCTCCACGTTCGTAAAATCATAACTGATCGTTCTGGTGATTTCCAGAAACTCATCTCTGGCGGTGGAATCCGTCACACAGTAGGCCATGATCCTGGCCAAATCCGAAGCTGTAGTGGAATGAATCTTACCGTTGTCATTCACTACAGCATCCAGGCCGTTTGGCGTGATAAAATAAGTATCATAACAACCGATATCCCTAGCCTTCTGATTCATCATGGCAGCAAACTTTTCCACACTGCCGCCTACTGCCTCCGCGATCACCACCGCCGAGTCATTATGGGATTCCAACATCAGGGAATACAATAAATCCCCCAGCCGATATTGTTCCCCCTGCTTCACAGAAAGTTTGACCTTCGGCATACTGGCAGCATAGGCAGACACTTCCACCACATCATCCGGGTTGCCATATTCCAGAGCCAGGATACAGGTCATAATCTTGGTGGTGCTGGCCATGGGAAGTACTTCCTTTGGATTTTTGCCATAGAGAACCCGGCCGCTGTCCGCATCCATCAGAACGGCCGCCCGGGCATAGAGTTTCAGGCTGTCGTCTTCCCTGGCCTCACAAATCAGCGGCGGCAGACAGACACCCAGCGTCAATAATATTGTCATAATAAAAGCTATAAATTTCTGCAGAAAAGTCTGTTTTCTTATTAATATAAAAGAACGAAACCTGTTCGATTGTGATTGTTGTTTTATCGCCTCCAGTAAATAAAGGAATTTCCTATACAATAAATAAGTGCGCATATATCAGTGCCTCTGTTTCCAGACTCCTTAATATATATGCACACTTTACTGTTCCCTGAACCATATGATCCTAAAATAATGCCAGTTGTCTTACACCTGCTCTTTTATATAACACGTACTGCTTTTATACAGCACCTGTTCTTTCTCAGATATCCAGCTGCATCTGCACCTCTGATTCCGCCTGCTGTTTAAACTCTTCAATCTGTACCGCACTCAGTTCCGGCAATTCCTCGATGGACTTCACCCCAAAGCTTCTGAGGAACTGTTCCGTAGTGCCAAAAAGCAGCGGCCGTCCTGGCGCATCCATTCTGCCCACCTCCGTAATCAGGTCAAATTCCAGAAGTCTGTTGACCGCATGATCACAGCTGACCCCTCTCACTTTTTCAATCTCCAGCCTGGTAATGGGCTGTTTATAAGCTATAATAGACAGAGTTTCCAAAAGCGTATCCGTGAGCACAAATTTCTTAGGTGTCTTCGCTATCTTGATCAGGTACTCATACAATTCGCTCTTGGTACACATCTGTACTGCATCTTCCAGGGTAGTAAGGCCGATCCCTCTGTCCTGTTTCTGGTAATCCGCTGCCATCTCATCCAGCAGTTTTCTTGTAGTATCTTTATCTTCCTCGATTACAGCCGCAAGTCTGTCAATCTCCACCGAATCTCCCATGGTGAATAAAATCGCCTCAAGTACCGCCTTCGCCTTATCTTTCTCCATATCTTTTCCCTCTTATCTCCCCTGTCCGTCAACCCAGTGACGTCAGCTGCACAGGCCCGGTATCTGCTGTCTCGTTGGCCGTGATGATGATATCTGAAAAAGTATCCTCCTGCTCGATACCGATTTTGCCCGTCTTAATCATTTCCAGAATCACAAGAAAGGTGACAATGACCTCCATCCTGCTATGCTGTTTCTCCAATAATTTACGGAAACTGAATTTCTTATGGCTGCGCACATATGCCTCCACATAAGTGGTCTTTAAATCCAGGTCAATCTCGTCCTTCTCAATCTTACCGAAAGTACTTCTGACCGGATCGATCTTATCCTCCTGACGTTTCATCATCTGCTTAAAAATCTCATGCAGCCGCTGTAACGTAAGATCACCGATCAGTTCTTCGTAATCTACCGGCTGTCTGTACTGCTCTACTTCCTCCGGGAGCGTAGGCCGTTTATATAAATTGCGTTCCGCATCCACCATACGGTCCCGCAGCTCATAAGACATGTATTTGCACATTTTATATTCCAGCAGTTTCTCCACCAGTTCCGCACGGGGATCTTGTTCTTCCCCTTCTTCATCGACTTCTTTGGGCAGGAGCATTTTGCATTTGATGTCGATCAGCGTGGCCGCCATGACCAGAAATTCGCTCATGACATTCATATCCTCTGTCTCCATCTGTCGGATATATTCCAGATACTGCTCTGTAATCTCCACAATAGGAATATCATAGATATCCACTTTATTCTTATCAATCAGGTGCAGAAGAAGATCCAAGGGGCCTTCAAACACCTCTAATTTCACAGGAATTGCCATATTAACCTGTCCTCTCCCTACTACTTGTCCGGCGCCAGATTGAGCACGACTAACTCACCCGGATTAAAAATACGCAAAGGAAGCGTATGACTCCCCAGTCCCCGGCTCAAGATCATTGTGCTCTTGCCGTTCTCAAACCTGCCGCCGTCATATTTCGGAAACAATGTCAGACTTGGGGACACCACACCGCCCAGTACCGGCAGTCTCATGATGCCGCCATGCACATGCCCCGCCACCACCAGATCGGCCCCCCATCCGGCATAAGTCTCGAAATATACCGGATTGTGAGCAATCAGCACCTGAAAAGCATCTTCCCTGGATGCTCCAAGAAGTTTCTCCAGATAGGATATCTCCATGGGCTTATTATGAAAATGTTTATAATACTGCCTGTCAATCTGCACGCCGCAGACATCCACATTCCATGCCGGCAGATAAGTCCTCTCATTCACAAGCGGTTCTATGCCCGCAGACTTAAGTCCCTTCATATATCCCTCATACATACCCGGATATTGATCAGGATACAGTCCCAAGCGGTACTCATGATTTCCCATGCCATAATGAACCCTGTACTTTTCAGCCAGCCGCTCCATCAACATAAGCGCAGGGGAATAATCATGCCCCGCCGTGGCCGTCAGCATGTCTCCCGCTACCAGGATCTCATCAGGCGCAAGTTCTTCAATCTTCTGCAGCAGCCTGCTGTTGTCCCTGCCAAAAGATTTATTGTGCAAGTCCGATAAGAGCACCATCCTGCAAGGTTTCGTAATCTTATCGGACCTAATCTCATAGGTAACTGTCACAAACCGGTTGCAGTCCAGAACAGCCACTAACAGACAGATAATACCAAGCGCTATGATACCGATCAAAATTCCTTCCAACATACCCTATCTCCGTCTACTCTGGCCGTTCATGACATTATAGTAACGAATTTTAATTGTCGTTAACTATACAACTTATAAAGTATATCACAAACCCTTAACTCACCGCAATCGGCAAACTTTTGTTCTATTCCATAAGATTCCCGGCCGTCCGCCGACATCCGCGCCTGATTCCCTTCCGCTCTTTGAAAGGATTTCAGCGCTTCATCAGGTATAAGCCCCATACCTTCTTATAATAATCCTTATAATCCGCCTTATCCACACTTTTGGCTGCCAGAATGGATACACTGCCGATGCGCGTACCGTTCAATTTATATACCGCCTCACCGATGGCGTCTCCCTCTGCCACTGGCGCTGTCACTACCCCTGGCAGACTGATTTCCTTTTGTATTTCATTGAGATTGCTTCCTGTGGTATCCAGATAATCAAATGGGCCTGCATAAGCCAGATTCACCGTATCCTCAATGCCGCCCTCCACCTTCTGTGCCGGCAGAGCGTCTTTATTTTCATCTGTATACATCTGGCTCACACTGTAACCATAACTTAACAATGACATGGCGTCCTGAAATCGTGTCTTATTGTCCGGCGCTGCCATGACTACGGCAATCAACTCCATGCCATCTTTATCTGCGGTGGCAGACAGACAATAGAGAGCCTTGGAAGTGGAACCGGTCTTTAACCCCGTGGTCCACTCATACTGCTTTAACAGCTTATTGGTACTGGCCAGCGTAAAGACGCTGGTCCCCTGTGCCGTCCTGTGCTCGATATCCTCCATCCAGATGGTGGTATAGTCAAACACATCCGGATACTTCGTAATCAGTTCCCTGGACATGATTGCCACATCCCTGGCCGAGGTATAATGGTCATCAGAGTCCGTCAGACCGCAGCAATCTTCAAAATGGGTATTCTGCATCCCCAGACTCTCCGCCTTCTCATTCATCAGTTTGACAAACTCCGATTCACTTCCTGCTATGTACTCCGCCACCGCCACACTCGCATCGTTGCCGCTGGCCACCGCGATGCATTTGATCATGGTCTCTAGTGTCTGTGTCTCACCCTCCTCCAAAAAAACCTGCGATCCGCCCATGGATTTCGCATAGGCGCTGGTGGTTACCTGATCCTCCAGATGAATCCTGCCGTTCTTTAAATGTTCAAAGATGATGAGCATTGTCATGATCTTTGTGATGCTCGCCGGACTCCGCCTCTTGTCCGCGTCCTGCTCACAGATTACCTGTCCTGTAGACGCCTCCATCACAACATAAGAGGGTGCGGCCACTTCCGGCGCTGCATTGACCAGAATGGTTATTCCGTGGAACATGGTATTTGAGACAATACACCCAAGTAAAAGCCATACTATAATCCGCTTAACTATTCTGCGCAAACTATGTCACTCCTACAAGTTCTTATTTACTATGTTTATTATGGTGTATTGGAGGATATGACTGTAAGCGCGTTGAATGTGTTTTGTCAAGCAGACCATTGTTACTTATCAATTTTTACTTATCCATTTTTACTTATCCATTTTTACTTATCGATAAGCAGACTGTAAGCGCTCCGCGCTTACAGTTCGCGTTGCTCGTCAGAAGCCAGACAGATCATCTGCTCATGCAAGCATGGCAAATGATCTGTCTGGCTTCTGACTCTGCTTATCGCGCAAAAAAACAGACCCAAATTATTTGAGTCTGCTTTCTGTTTGTTAGTTGTATTTACGTTTTCTTGCCGCTTCGGATTTCTTTTTGCGTCTTACGCTGGGTTTCTCGTAATGCTCTCTCTTACGAATCTCCTGCTGAATACCGGCTTTCGCACAGCTTCTCTTAAAACGACGTAACGCACTATCCAAAGTCTCGTTTTCTTTTACGATTACGTTTGACATTCCCGCACCTGACCTCCCTTCAGTCCCCACAAGTTATCTCGACTGACCGGGTTATTCATACGCTTACGCGTTGTGTTCTCACACACAATATAAATTATACCACATTTTGGGTATCAGTCAACTATTATTTTCTTAAACCATACCCAATCGCCAATCCACCAGGCTCATATGGCGATTCTTAAAGCGAGTCACTACTGCATCTGTTCCGCAAGCACCTTCGCACACGCTGCGATCGCCTCATCGATGCCGGCCGGATTCTTGCCGCCAGCCTGGGCCATATTAGGGCGTCCGCCGCCGCCACCGCCTACAAGCGCTGCGATTCCTTTGATCAGATTACCCGCATGGGCGCCTTTCGCCATCGCGCCTTCCGTGGCCATGGCAATCAGGTTCACCTTGCCCTCTTTCTCGGAGATCAGCACTACCACGCCGTCTCCCAGCTTTTCCTTTAACTGGTCGCCCAGCTCACGCAGGCCGTTCATATCCACACCGGCCACCTTGGAAGCTAACAGTTTAACGCCTTTTACTTCCTGCACCTGATCCATCACATCACCCAGAGCATCCTTGGCCGCCTTGCTCTTCAAGGCCTCGTTCTCGCTTTGCAGGGCTTTCATCTCCGCCATCAGGTGTTCACAGCGCTCCACCAGATTAGCCGGATTGGTCTTCAATGTTTTGGCCGCCTCATGTAACTGCTCTTCGAGATTCTGATAATAGACAGTTACATTATTTCCTGTCACCGCCTCAATTCGGCGCACACCGGCTGCCACACCAGATTCAGACAGTATTTTAAAGGAACCGATACTTCCTGTACTCTTCACATGGGTACCGCCGCACAGTTCACTGGAAAAGTCTCCCATCTGCACCACCCGCACCGTATCGCCGTATTTCTCGCCGAACAATGCCATGGCGCCAGATTTCTTGGCCTCTTCGATGGACATGATCTTTGTCTCCACCGCCAGATTCTCTTCTATCTTCTCACTGACAATCTGCTCCACTTTCCGGATTTCATCCGCTGTCATCGCCGTAGGATGGGAGAAGTCAAAACGAGTCCGCTCCCCGTCCTGATAGGAACCGGCCTGCTCCACATGGGCGCCCAGCACTTCCCGCAGGGCTTTTTGCAGCAGATGGGTAGCGCTGTGGTTCTTACAAGTGCTTGTTCGCCTTGTGGTATCCACGGACAGTGTGATCCAATCGCCCTTTTTGATCATGCCGCGGGTAACCTTGCCGATATGTCCTACCTTGCCGCCTAAGAGTTTGATTGTGTTCTCCACCTGAAACTCGCCGTCTGCGGTGTTGATTACACCGATATCGCCTTCCTGACCACCCATGGTAGCATAAAAAGGCGTCTGTTTCGCAATAATCGTGCCCACTTGTCCATCTGTCAGAGCATCCACAAGTTCCGTCTCCGTGGTAAGCACCGTTACCTCTGATTCACAGGTCAGATTGTCATATCCCACAAATTCTGTGGTGATGGCCGGATCGATGGACTCGTATACGGTCACATCCGCGCCCATATAATTAGTCACTTTTCTTGCTTTTCTGGCCTTATCCTTCTGCTCCTGCATACAGGCTTTAAAGCCTTCCTCATCCACCGTCAGGCCTTTTTCCTCCAGGATCTCCCTGGTCAGATCCAGCGGGAACCCATAGGTGTCATAGAGTTTGAACGCGTCCGCGCCGGCAAGTTCTTTCTTACCCGCCTTGGCCGTTTGCTCCTCCATCTCATTTAAGATGGTAAGTCCCTGGTCGATGGTCTTGTTAAACTTCTCCTCTTCCTGTGTCAGGGTGTTAAAGATAAACTCTTTCTTTTCCTCCAGTTCCGGATACCCGTCCTTGGATCCCTCAATCACAGTCCCTGAAAGTTCCGCCAGAAACATCCGCTGCACGCCCAGTTTTCTTCCCTGACGCGCCGCCCGGCGGATAATACGGCGCAGCACATAGCCTCTGCCCTCATTGGAAGGCATGATACCGTCAGATATCATAAAGGTGGCTGAACGAATATGATCCGTAATGATACGAATGGAAACATCCGTCTCATAATCCTTCTTATATTCCACACCGGCAATCTCGCACACCTTGGTGCGCAGCGCCAGAACCGTATCCACATCGAAGATAGAGTCTACGTCCTGTACCGCAGAAGCCAGACGCTCCAGCCCCATGCCTGTATCGATATTTTTTTGCTGTAATTCCGTGTAATTCCCCTTGCCGTCATTGTCGAACTGGGTAAATACATTGTTCCAGATCTCCATATAACGGTCGCAGTCGCAGCCTACTGTACAGCCCGGCTTGCCGCAGCCGTACTTCTCGCCCCGGTCATAATAAATCTCCGAACAGGGTCCGCAGGGACCGGAACCATGCTCCCAGAAATTATCTTCCTTACCAAAACGGAAAATCCGCTCCGGCGCAATGCCGATATCTTTATTCCAGATTTCAAATGCTTCCTCGTCATTCTCATAGATGGAAGGATAGAGTCTGTCCGCATCGAGTCCCACCACTTCTGTCAAAAATTCCCAACTCCAGGCAATGGCTTCTTTCTTAAAGTAATCCCCAAAGGAGAAATTGCCCAGCATTTCAAAAAAGGTACCGTGCCTTGCGGTCTTACCCACATTCTCCAAATCTCCCGTACGGATACACTTCTGGCAGGTGGTCACCCGTCTTCTGGGCGGAATCTCCTGCCCCGTAAAATAGGGCTTTAAAGGCGCCATACCGGAATTGATCAACAGCAGACTGTTGTCGTTGTGGGGCACCAGGGAAAAACTCTTCATCTTCAGGTGTTCCTTGCTCTCAAAAAATTCCAGGAACATCCTGCGCAGTTCATTTACACCATAAGGTTTCATCGTAGTCCTCGATCCTTTCTGTCATAAAAGTAATATGCTTCGCAAACAACTTTGCGAGATCCGCTTCGCGGCCTCGGATACGCGAAGGTTGTATAAAATAATCTATCCTCTTTTCCGAACAAGACATCTAGAATGTAAATTTATCCGCAAAATAAGTGTCCAGCTGATCAATCGCCACTCTCTCCTGCTCCATGGAGTCACGGAACCTGACCGTCACACAATTGTCCGTCTCGGAATCGAAATCGTATGTAACGCAGAAAGGCGTACCGATCTCGTCCTGTCTGCGGTATCTCTTACCGATATTGCCCCTGTCGTCATATTCGCAGTTATACTTCTTGGACAACTGGGCAAAAATCTTCTCCGCACCCTCATTTAACTTCTTGGAAAGGGGCAGGACACCAATCTTCACAGGCGCTAATGCCGGATGGAAATGCAGTACGGTACGCACATCCCCCTCGCCGATCTCCTCCTCGTCATAGGCGCCGCAGAGCACCGCTAAGAACAGTCTCTCCACGCCCAGGGAAGGCTCGATAACATAAGGGATATATTTTTCATTTTTGGTATCGTCAAAATAGGACATATCCTCACCTGACACCGTCTGATGCTGTGTCAGGTCATAGTTGGTCCTGTCTGCAATGCCCCACAGTTCGCCCCAGCCAAAGGGGAATAAGAACTCAATATCCGTAGTGGCCTTGGAGTAGAAGGAAAGCTCTTCCGGGTCGTGATCGCGCACCCGCATCTCCTCCTCTTTCATCCCCAGGCTCTTTAAGAAATCGATACAATACTGTTTCCAGTATGCAAACCACTCCAGATCCGTATCCGGTTCACAGAAAAACTCCATTTCCATCTGCTCAAATTCACGCACGCGGAAAATAAAGTTCTTCGGTGTGATCTCGTTTCTGAAAGATTTCCCTACCTGACAGATACCGAAAGGAATCTTCTTGCGGGAAGTTCTCTGTACATTCTTAAAATTCACAAAAATACCCTGTGCCGTCTCCGGACGCAGATACACCGTGTTCTTCGCATCCTCGGTAACACCCTGGAAAGTCTTGAACATCAGGTTAAACTGTCTGATATCCGTAAAATTATGTTTGCCGCAGGAAGGACAGGGAATCTTATGTTCTTCGATAAAATCTTTCATCTGCTGCTGGCTCCAGCCATCTACGGAACCATCAATCGTCAAACCCTGCTCGGCTGCATAGTCCTCAATGATATTATCCGCACGGAATCTCTCGTGGCACTCTCTACAGTCCATCAGCGGATCTGAGAAACTGCCCAGATGTCCGGAGGCAATCCAAGTCTGCGGATTCATCAATATTGCACAGTCAACGCCTACGTTATAGGGACTCTCCATGACAAATTTCTGCCACCATGCCTTCTTGATATTATTCTTCAGTTCCACACCCAGATTACCGAAATCCCAGGTATTGGCCAGGCCTCCGTAAATCTCAGAGCCGGGATACACAAATCCCCTTGCCTTAGATAACGCTACGATCTTCTCCATTGTCTTTTCCATAACTATTCCTCCTCATTTCCATAATATCATACCAACATAAACGACTCATACAGAGAATGCCGTTCTTTGACATTCTCTTATGCGAAACTTAGTACTTCTTGGCGTCCCGTCCTATGGCGGGACGTCTTTAGAAGTACTTTTCGCATTTCTCACACTATTGATAAACAATATACGTAAGTGCGGACGCCTTCTCCTCCGGCGCCTGATCACGAATCAGCACACTCTTCTTACCGGCAAAGGATACCTCCTGCCCGCTGTCTGCACTCTGGTTAATGTAAAGTATCTTACCTTCCAGATTTACCAGCAGTTCCTCTCCTGATTTGGTCTCTATCACCAAAATCTTCTTTGTGCCCGCATCCTCCGTGAATCCCAGTTCTATCGGTTCCTTATCCGGGGAGATAAAGGCAATGCTGTCAAGATCATATCCTTCTTTTCTGGCTTCTTCTACGGATCCCATGAACAACTGCCTGTAATTAAACGCACTGTAGTCCTCCGGCGTAGCATAATGACATAGAATGGAAACCTCTCCGCCCTTTTCCTTCACCGATTCTAAATAAACGGACTCCGGACCATGCTCTGCGCAATACTCTTCCACCCGCTCTGCGGCAAGACTCTTCAATCCCTCCAGATCATAATAGTTCTGCTCAAAACTTCCCACGATCTGGTGGGTAACTTCCCCTTCTTTTCCAAAAGACAGGGAACTCACCCCGGCTCCCTTTTCTTTGCTGCCGCAGCCGACAAGAACCAGGACTGCCATCGCTAAGAGCATCACACCTCTTGCTTTTTTCATATCATTTCCTCTCTGACTGATCCTCTTCTTCACATACTGCCTTACATTATATTAAAGATTATCCACAATTTCAAGACTTTTAAACGACCGGTCCACGAAACGCTTCCTGTACGCATCCCCAATCTGTTTCAGTTCCTCTAAAACCGGGGGCGTCACCGTAAAGGTATACAGCTTCTCAATCCCGGAAGCCATGATGTAAGAGACCGCGTAACATGTGGATTCTTCCCATTCACCCTCCGCCGGCATTCCGGGAAATTCCCCATTGATCACCATGGCTTTCATTTCAAATATGTACCGCACCAACACATTAGGCAGTCCCTCATGCATCAATGCACGAAGGGACTGATAAAGGAGCTTCAGCATCTCTTTCTCATCGTTATTTTCCCTCGTATAGTAATCCATGACCTCCAGGAAATACATACCGTAATAGGCGCTCTCATAATCTTCCCGCAGTCCCTCAAAATAATTACTGATCGTGGCATCCGCAATGTTGTAGGATGTCCTGCCCACATATATCTTAAATACGCCGAAAGAGAAAGGGTTGGTTGCCGCCAGAAGTCTGCTGTTAGGCTTCCTGGCACCTCTGGCAAATGCCGCTATCTTCCCCCTCTCCCTCGTCAAAAGGACAACTCTTCTATCATAATCGTTAACCGGTTCAGCCTTTATAACCATTCCCGTAATCTCTGTGATCTCCTGCATGAGAATGTTCCTCTGCTTCCTCCTTGTCCTGTTCTTCGTCCCTTGCTGCGTTTTTATAGGCCAGAAAATCATCAATCTTTCCCGTGGCCATAAACTGCTCCCAGTAATTTATCTGCTTCATCTTACGCCCCCTGATTCTTTCATTCCCTTACCCAGATTAGGGTTCGCAGATTTGCCATTTTCTATTCTGTTACTTTTGGATCATAGCCGAAATTCTTCAACAGAAAATCACTGTCCCGCCAGTCTTTCTTGACTTTCACCCAGAGTTTCAGATTGACCTGGCTCTCCACCAGTTCCTCGATGTCCGGACGTGCCATGGATCCAATCTTTTTGAGCATGCTGCCCTGTTTGCCGATGATGATACCCTTATGGGAATCCCGCTCACAGACAATAGTTGCCTCGATATCCACAATCCGCTTCCTGTATTTCATCTGCTCGATGGTGACCGCAATACCATGGGGAATTTCCTCTTCCAGACACTTAAGAGCCTTCTCCCGGATCAATTCCGCCACGATCTGGCGCATGGGCTGATCGGTCACTGTATCCTCATCGTAGAAAGGCTCCCCGTACGGAAGGTATTTCATGATACACTCCAACAGCACTTCCATGCCGTCTTTCTTTAGAGCCGACACCGGCACAATCTCCGCGAAATCCAGTTCTTTGCGGTATGCATCGATATAAGTCAATATCAGCTCTTTCTTCACCGTATCAATCTTATTGATGACCAGGATGACCGGCGTATTCGTCTTTTTTAATTGCTCGATGATATGCCGTTCTCCAGCTCCGATATAATCGCTTGGCTCCACCAGCCACAGGATCACGTCCACTTCCGAGAGCGTCCTCTGGGCCACATTTACCATGTAATCTCCCAGCTTATTCTTCGCTTTGTGGATTCCTGGGGTGTCCAGAAACACAATCTGTCCCTCCTCAGAAGTATATACTGTCTGGATGCGATTTCTGGTGGTCTGCGGCTTGTTGCTGGTGATGGCAATCTTCTGCCCGATCAGGGTATTCATCAGTGTGGACTTGCCAACGTTAGGTCTTCCGATCAGTGTCGCAAAACCGGATTTGAATTGTTTATTCTCCATCTTTTTCCATTCTTTCTGTTCTGTCTGCACTGTTTGATTCCGCTGCGTTTTTTTACTATCTATTCTTCCTATTGTCATTCATTTTTCTGGTCTTCTTGGGACGGTTTCTCGTCCCCTCCTGCTGATGACGCCTTATCTTTCTTTCTGCCAAAATGCTTTGCGCTTTTCCTTTCATTCTGTCCCGTTTCCTGGAATCTCTCCCTCTTGTTCCGGATCATTTGACGTATCTTCCGAATGATCAGTACTGCCGCAATGATAATAGCTGCCCACAATACAAGATAGGGAATGTTGATCACAAATCCGATGCAGAAATTACGGATGCCATGCCCAATATTTTCCAGGCTGTTTATAAAGCCATTCACAATCTCCTGCCAGACCGTGATATCCTGGGGCGGCGTATATTTCTTAACTTCTCTGATTCCCAGATAAACAGTACTGTAATCAATCTTATTGTCATAAGTGCGCAGCTGGGACTCCATGCTCTCGATCTGATAGCGCACTTCCGCAAGCCGACTCTCAATGGCGATAAGGTCTTCCACGGTCTGTGCCTGTTCCAGTAACTCAATCAGCCTTTCCTGTTCCGAGACAAGCACCCGCTTGTGGCTGTCCAAATCCACATACTGCAAGGTTACATCCTCTACCCGCTCAGACTGGCTTATCACATTGGACTGCTCTCCCACCTTGGCCAAAAAGCTGTCCAGATCTTCCTGCGGAACGCGGGCCGTTATGCTGGCGCCTCGGAGATCTTCTGTTCTGCCATCATAACTATAACTGCTGTTTTTATAAATAGATATCTCTTCTATGTAACCGCCCAGCTGCTCCACCTGAGCCTGCAGGGCAGGTACCAGGATATCAAACTGCTCCGTCTCGGTATTGATATCCACTGTCTTGATCAGCTTGCGCTGTGTGGCCGCTTCGGTCACTTCCATCGCTTCCTGCCCCTGGGTGCCTTCCTCCTGATAGGTCGTCATATCATAAGTCATGCCCGCGCCGCCGTCATATTCTTCCGCATACTCATATTCCGCCGCCGGTGCCGCCGTGTCTACGGCTGCATAGGACTCCGCATTTTTGGTTGCACCCCCTGTATAACTCAGGGAACCGGAACTGCCGCAGGCGGTGAATAATGCTGCAAACAGCACCATCGAAAGCACCACCTGTCCTTTTCTTAGCCATTTCATCTTTTTCATAATTTCCTCCCCTTTTCGATTGTTTTAATGGAACAAATACTCTATCTTCTCAAACAATTTCTCCTGCTCCTTAATCTTCTCTTCATTCCCCACCACACAAAGACATTCATCTTCCATAAATGCCCGGATATAGCCGGCCAAACCGCGTATTGTATCTGCGTCTGTAGCTAACAGTTCGTCACGCTCCTTCTGCACACATTCAAAATCATATTGCGTCAGATACCCGGCCAGGGAATAATTACCTTTGGCTGACGGGGTCAGCGGCATATCCATCTCGCTGATGGCACCGATGATGTACTGGGTCATGGTGCGCTCATCGGCCTCATAATGTTCGATATAATCCGCTGCCTTCTCATATACTTCGATCGTCTTTTCCAGATTGGGATCCCGATAAGAAACAAAATAACTCTCGCCGCTCTTACCAAACTGACACATGCAGCCATAAGCGCCGCCCTTGACACGTACCTGTGTCCAGAGATAATCATATCCCATCATCACTCGCAGCACTTTCAGCGCCCCCGTATAAGGCAGTCCTTTCTTTACAAAATTGCCGGCCCGGCATACATACTGAATCTGGGCTGAAGACATCAGGCCCTCATTTTTCTTTACCGGTTTCGGCTCATATCCCTTCATATCGATTGGTTCCGTATAAAGTTTGGCTTTCAGGCCCTCTATCAATTCCTCTATCCCTGATAAACCTTCCGGCTGCGCCGTATAATCCACCATCAGATTCTCCGGCCGGAAAATGCAGCGCACCACCTTCTGCATATTAACTGCCAGGTCGTCTTTCTGTGCGTCAAAATCTTTTTCTAGACTCTCTAACAAACGATAAAACGCCATGCCGTTGATATGATCCATGATCATCGCGGGTTTCGACAGATAGGACAACGCCTGCCCGGCCGCCAGGGAATGACCGGCGGACATCATCTGCGCTTGTTTATCGGAACGGCTCTCCGCCACCAATTCATATAGCCTCTTTTTATCCGTATAGACCGATTCAGTCAATATCTCTTCCACCAAATCAAAAGCCCTGGGCAGATTTTCGTATAAAGTTTTTACTTTCAGATCAAAGGTGACTTTATACTGCGATAAATCCCTGGCATTCGTAAAGGTATTCACAGTCGGTGAAATGCCGCCCGTCTGGAGATTAATCTCGCTGTAGAGTTCACTGTACGAATGTCTGCCGGTATCCACCAGACCGATCATGGCCCGTAAAA
Source organism: uncultured bacterium (assembly GCA_947243845.1). Taxonomy (GTDB): domain Bacteria; phylum Bacillota; class Clostridia; order Lachnospirales; family Lachnospiraceae; genus UBA3282. Next base: position 13,026 of record CAMXIF010000024.1, on the reverse strand, counting down.
GCCCCACATAAGGGAACAGCTCTTCAGGCACCTGTCCCAGATCGAACATAAACCGCAGATAACCGATGCCATTCGTAAAAATATCATGATAGAGAAGCAGGGTGTCTCCCACCTTTTTCTCCTCATTACAGTAAGGCATCGCCTCCTTTTTCATATCCTCTCTGGTCAGCAGGGGAATCTTCTCCAAATCTTCCTTTGCGCTGGGCTCTTCCTGATAGCGTTTCAAAGCCTCCGTGTCCGCAACAATCTGTGCAATCTCCTCCTTACTCATGGCCGCCTTCTTTCCGGCCAGCGAAGCCGCAAGAGCCTTCTCTTTCTGACCGGTAAGTCCCTTCACGGGCTTTACCACTACCACGCTCTTATGGGTGTTGTCCAATAGACATCTGGTAATCATATCCTCATAGAAGGAAGTGTCCACCTCTTTCTTTAAATCCTTATACGTATCTGCCAGTTCCAAATACACAAAAGGTCTGCTGTCATCATACAGCCAGGTCTCACACATCTGAAGTCCATACATAAGCCCCTTGGGATAGGAGCCAAAATCTGCTTCCCGGTATTTAAATTCATCATGATTGATCGCCGCCGCCAAAGACTTCTTATCCACGCCATTTTCTACAAGCTTTCGCAGGGTTTCTTCAATAATGTTGATAAACTTCTCCTTCTGCGATGCCTCCGCGTTCTTGGCTACAATAGAGAAGAAAGGCTGTCTGATATCTACCTCATAAATACAGCTGATGTCCGTACCGATGCCGGCATCCAACAGCGCCTGCTTAACCGGCGCGCCGGGAGCCGATGCCACCGCATCGATCAGCGCCTGGAATCCAAAGTTTGCTTTCCGGTCCAGATTCTCTCCCAGAGAAACATTGTAAGACAGATAGGTATTGGAAGCCTCCGATTCACTCTCCATGATCGGATAGGACTTCTCCACGGTCACAGTCTGCCCAAAAGGCGTTTCCACAGACGGTTCCGAATCCACGCTGAGAGCCTCATATTTCGACAAATAGGCCTCATCGATATACTGCAGTTTCTCCGCCATATCCATATTGCCATACAGATAAATATAGCTGTTGGACGGATGATAATACTTCTGATGAAAAGCAAGAAACTCCTCATAAGTCAGTTCCGGAATTACGTCAGGGTCCCCGCCGGATTCCACCCCATAAGGAGTGTGGGGATACAGGGAATTCATGATTTCCCGGTAAAGCACATCGTCCGGTGAGGAGAAGGCACCTTTCATCTCATTGTAGACCACCCCATTGATGGTCAGATCATCTTCAGCAGATTCCAGTTCATAGTGCCACCCTTCCTGTTTGAAGATTTTTTCCTCATGGTAAATATTGGGATGGAACACCGCATCCAGATACACATCCATCAGATTCTGGAAATCCTTATCATTGCAGCTGGCCACAGGATATACCGTCTTATCCGGATAGGTCATGGCGTTTAAGAAGGTATTGAGAGATCCCTTTGCCAGTTCTATAAAAGGATCCTTTACCGGAAACTTATCCGAACCGCAAAGCACCGTATGCTCAATGATATGTGCCACACCGGTACTGTCTTTGGGCGGTGTTCGGAATCCAATATAAAATACTTTATTATCATCATCATTCGACAAAAGCGCTACCCGCGCACCTGTTTTATTGTGTTTCAGCAGATATCCCTTAGAGTTGATGTCTTTGATATCGCACTGCATAAGGACTGTATAAGCCTGTAACTGTTCTAACTGCATTTTCGGAAACTCCTTTCAAACTGTCTTCTGAAGGTTTCTGACCCGACAGATACTGACAGAAACCCAGAAGTACTTTTCACATTTTTATAAGTATACCACTCCTGCTAAAATTTAGTAAAGAAAAACTAAAAGGACAGGCAAAAACTTAAATTTTGTTTTCACCTGTCCAGTGTAAAAGGGGAATTTTACGGTGTAAGTTTACCAGAAAAAATTGTCAAACACAAGAGCATTTTGTAGAAATTACAGTGTAATTTATCGCGTAAACTGACAAGGCCTGTCTACACGCTGAAAGACATCAATGCCAGTTTGGACAGAATCAATTCCTGCACCACCACACCCGCCGCCTTTTTCTGCGCCAGATTCATAGCCGTAAACTCATTTAACTTCATGACCTTACTCTGGTAACCTGTCTTTTTCTTACCCAAAAGACCTTTCTTCTCCTCCAGTATACTGATCTTCACCCTGGCCTTCAGCTGTCCATAGGTCCTGTAGGAAAACTGATCCTGCGTCATATAGTATAACTGGCTCTCCAGCGTGGTCTCCGGATCGGTGTCCTTGAAAATATAATGCTCCACAATACTCTTATATTTAAAATTCACCATCTCATCCTGCAGGATCTCCACATAACTTAATTTGGCACCCAGATAAATGGAACCCGTATCCTGCATAAAATATTTGAAATCCCTGTTCTGCCCTTCCACGTATCCACCGCCTTATCTAAAAAGTAAATTCAGGTTTCTATCGCCTCAATCTTATCGCCGCTCACACGAATGGCATCCTCGATGGACTTCCTGCTAAAACCAGTCTCCGTCATCAATTCCTCCACCGTCACCTTTCTGCGAAGTTCTCCATACAACGCATTCGCCGCATCCGCCACTTTATTGACCTTATCGGCAATTCTCTGATCCTTCTTCTCTTCTTCCGCATTTTCCGCAATAAAATCTTCCATAGCATCCATGATCAGCTTAGCCAGCATCCCCTGAACCTCTGAAGCATGTTCCAATGCTCCCAGCATGGTCACACCCAGGGAAAGGGCCACATTGCCTTCCCCGATCAAATCTTCCAGAAAGACACCTTGTCCGGCATAGAGTTTGGCAATCTCCGCCACTTCCGGAAGGAAAATCTCCGTCAGCCTGTTTATGGCATCCAGTTCCCCGGCCATAGCCGAGAGTGTCACTGCCTCCCGCTCTCCCTCGGAAATTTCGGAAAATGCCCTGATAGATTCCAGATAAGAAGCCAGATAATCTCTCTCCTCATCCTGCAGATATTCCTCATAATCCACCGGTTCGCCGATACCGATCTTTTTCTGTCGTAAATACTGGTAGACCATCTCCATCTGTTCAGACGAGAGGGCTAACGGCGCAAACGCTTCTTCCACCTCTGCCTCTAAGATACAGTTATTCTGTGTTTTAGCCTTCTGCCTGACTTCCTCTAACGTTTTGGCAAACTGAACTTCTCTGTTCATATCGGATTCCTTCTCTTTGCATGTTTTTACATCATTCTCGATACTCCGTCAGCTTCTCTTAATATGGGTATGGGTATACAGATGCTCCTCACAATACTCATAATTGCCGTCACACTTGGAACAGAACCGAAACTGCATCTGCGGACTGTCCACTTCCGTCCGGCCACAGATGGCGCACTTATGCTTGGTAATTCCGGTATTTCTTCTCACATCCCGCTTAAATTCCTGCCGCCTGTGAATCTGTTTGGGATTCAAATGCATCATATTCCTGGATGTAAAGAAAAATACCACAAAATTGAGAAGCGATGCCGCAATGGCAAACTTATAGTACACACTGCTCCCCCAAAACTCAACGACCAGCATGATTGCATAAATAACTCCCAGCCATTTTACCTTAATCGGAATAATGAACATCAAAAGCACCTGTGCCTCCGGGAAGGTTGCTGCAAACGCCAGGAAGATTGACATATTGATATAATAAGTACTAAAAGCAATGGAAATCGTATTAAAGAACAGTTCCGGACTGTAATGCGCAATCATATCTGCCTGGAAGAGATAACAAAACGCCATCAGCAGAAAGCTTCCCAAGATGGTAAACACCATCCCCTGGAACAGATAAACATTATAACGATAAGTCCCCCAGGTTCGTTCCAGAGAAGTACCTATGGAGCAGTAAAAATACAGCATGATCAATGTCAAAAAAAGTCCCCCGCTGCCCGGCGGCGGAACCAGAATCCATGTGACAAGCCGCCAAATCTGACCGTGCAGGATTGCATAGGGATTCAATGTCAGAAACGATAATAATATATTACTCCTGTCCATCATCTGTAAAAGATAGCCCACACCATAACACAAGACAAGAATGAAGGAAAGATTCTTTATGGCATATTTTCCAAATTTCCGTTCAAAAGGACTCATAACAAGCACACTCCCACTGTCTGATTATTTACATCGCCGGCCAACTGTTCACGTATTTTCCCAATCCTCCAACCAGCATGTATTTTCCCCGTTAAAACTGAATACATTTTATCATCCCTTATTTTAAAAGTAAACGGCACAGTACATAAAAACTGAGAAGTCATAAAAATTTTATAATTCCCTCCCGAAAACTTCATTTTTTTCTAAGAATTGGACAATTGCATTTTGACAAACTGTGTCGTATAATGACAGCGTGTGCCAAATCATATAATAAATAGGTACAAATAGATTTTAAAGGAGTGAGTACGAGAAATGAGTGAAATGCAATATACGCTTGGCATCGACATCGGTTCTACCACAGTCAAGATTGCCATTCTGGATGACAGGCATCAAATACTCTTTTCCGACTATCAGCGGCATTTTGCCAATATAAAGGAGACACTCTCCGACCTGCTTTCCAAAGCTTACGATAAACTGGGCAACCTGACGGTGCATCCTATGATCACCGGCTCCGGCGGCCTTACCCTGGCCAATCATTTACAGGTTCCCTTCGTTCAGGAAGTCATCGCGGTATCCACTTCTCTGCAGACCTTCGCTCCCATCACCGATGTGGCGATTGAATTAGGCGGCGAAGACGCCAAGATCATCTATTTCGAGGGCGGCAATGTGGAACAGCGTATGAACGGTATCTGTGCCGGCGGCACCGGTTCCTTTATCGACCAGATGGCCTCCCTTTTACAGACGGACGCTTCCGGCCTTAACACCTATGCCAGGAACTATCATTCCCTCTACACCATCGCCGCCAGATGCGGTGTGTTTGCCAAATCCGACATCCAGCCTCTGATCAATGAGGGGGCTACTAAAGAAGATCTGTCGGCTTCCATTTTTCAGGCTGTAGTCAACCAGACAATCAGCGGCCTGGCCTGCGGCAAACCGATCCGGGGACATGTAGCCTTCCTGGGCGGCCCCCTGCATTTCTTATCTGAATTGAAGCAGTCTTTTATCCGAACCCTAAAACTGGACGATGAACACATCATCGACATGGACAATTCCCATCTTTTCGCCGCCATCGGCTCTGCCCTGAACGCAAAGGAAGAGACTTTTTATACCATGGAAGAGATGACTGGGAAACTCTCCGGTGATATTAAGATGGACTTTGAAGTGGAACGCATGGAACCGCTGTTTGCCTCCCAGAAAGAATATGACGCTTTCTGTGAAAGGCATAATGCCCACCACGTGACCACCGGAGATTTGTCTACCTATCAGGGTAACTGCTTCCTGGGGATTGATGCCGGTTCCACCACAACCAAGGTGGCCCTTGTGGGCGAAGACGGCTCCCTGCTCTATTCTTTCTACAGCAGCAATGATGGCAGCCCCTTAAAGACCGCCATCCGCTCTCTCAAGGAAATCTACCGCCTGCTTCCGGCAGGTGTTAAAATTGTCCGTTCCTGCTCCACCGGCTACGGTGAAGCGCTGATGAAAGCCGCCTTTTTACTGGATGACGGCGAAGTGGAGACCGTGGCGCATTACAACGCCGCCGCTTTCTTCAACCCGGATGTAGACTGCATTCTGGATATTGGCGGCCAGGACATGAAATGTATTAAGATCAAAAACCAGACCGTGGACAGCGTACAGCTGAACGAGGCCTGTTCTTCGGGCTGTGGTTCCTTTATCGAAACATTTGCCAAGTCCCTGAATTATGGCGTGGAGGAGTTTGCCCAGACAGCGCTGTTTGCCGAGCATCCCATAGACCTGGGCACCCGCTGTACGGTGTTTATGAATTCTAAGGTCAAACAGGCCCAGAAGGAAGGGGCTTCCGTCTCCGATATTTCCGCCGGACTTGCCTATTCCGTCATCAAAAACGCTTTGTTTAAAGTCATCAAAGTATCCGATGCCTCAGAACTTGGCCGCCACATTGTGGTACAGGGAGGCACTTTTTACAATGACGCCGTGCTTAGAAGTTTCGAGAAAATTGCTAATTGTGAGGCCATCCGTCCGGATATCGCCGGCATCATGGGGGCCTTTGGCGCAGCACTGATCGCCAGAGAACGCTATCAGGACGGTTATGCCACTTCCATGTTGAATTTAGACCAGATTACCAATCTGCAGTTTGAGACCAGTATGGCCAAGTGTAAGGGCTGCACCAACAGCTGTCGTCTTACAATCAACAAATTTACGGGTGGGCGCCAATACATTTCCGGCAACCGTTGCGAACGCGGGCTTGGTAAATCCAAAAAGGAAAATGGGGTTCCCAACCTCTATGATTATAAGCTGAAAAGACTCTTCTCCTACGAGCCGCTGCCTGCTGACGAGGCGAAACGCGGTACTGTGGGAATCCCCAGAGTCTTAAACATGTATGAAAACTATCCTTTCTGGTTCACATTCTTTACGAAGCTGGGGTATCGGGTGATACTCTCCCCTACTTCCAACCGTAAGATCTATGAACTGGGAATCGAATCCATCCCCAGCGAGTCGGAATGTTATCCGGCCAAACTGGCACACGGACACATCTCCTGGCTCATCAATCAGAAGGTGGATTTCATCTTCTATCCCGCTCTCTTTTATGAGCGCGATGAGTTCCATGAGGCCAACAACCACTATAACTGCCCCATTGTCACCTCTTATTCCGAAAATATCAAGAATAATGTGGAGGAGATTGGACGGGGGGAAGTTATCTTCCGCAACCCCTTTATGTCCTTTGAGAGTCTGCACACGGTCACCTCTGCTCTGACCAAAGAATTTCAGAATCTGCCCGTCACAGAAGTGATGGATGCCGCAGAAGCCGCTTGGGAAGAACTTGCGGCTGCCCGTCAGGATATGCGTAATAAAGGCGAAGAAGTCCTGCATTATATGGAGACCAACCATGTACGCGGCATCGTATTGGCAGGCCGCCCTTATCACATTGATCCGGAGATCAACCATGGCATCCCGGAATTGATCACTTCCTATGATATCGCTGTGTTGACAGAAGACTCTGTATCCCATCTGGCGAAGCCGGAGCGTCCGTTAATCGTCTCCGACCAGTGGATGTACCACTCCAGGCTCTACGCCGCCGCCAGCTTTGTAAAAACCCGTGATGACCTGGATCTGATTCAGCTGAACTCCTTCGGCTGCGGCCTGGATGCCGTAACCACAGACCAGGTAAACGATATCCTCTCCGGTTCCGATAAGATTTATACCTGTCTGAAAATTGACGAGGTCAACAATCTGGGCGCCGCCAGGATCCGAATCCGTTCCCTGCTCTCTGCCATCAAGGTCAGAGAACAGAAACACAAAGAACGGGTCATCCGTTCCAGCGCCATCCACAAAGTGGCTTTTACGGAAGAAATGCGCAAAGAATATACCATCCTGTGTCCCCAGATGTCTCCCATTCATTTTGAGATTATCGAGGCGGCTTTCCAGGCCTGCGGTTATCGCTTTGAGGTACTTGCCAATGACAACCGGCACGCCGTGGATGTGGGATTAAAATATGTAAATAATGACGCCTGTTATCCTTCCCTGATCGTGGTGGGACAGCTTATGGACGCCCTGCTCTCCGGCAGGTATGACCTCAACAAAGTGGCCATTATCATGAGCCAGACCGGCGGCGGCTGCCGTGCTACCAACTATGTGGGCTTTATCAGACGCGCCCTGGAAAAGGCAGGTATGCCGCAGATTCCTGTCATCTCCTTAAATCTTGCCGGCATCGAGAGCAATCCCGGATTCCATTTAAACGGGGAACTATTGATGCGCGCCGCATACAGCGCCCTGTTCGGGGATATTTTCATGCGCTGCGTCTATCGTATGCGCCCCTATGAAATTACGCCCGGTTCTGTGGATGCCCTGCATGCCAAATGGGTGGAAAAATGCCGCCAGTTCGTGTCACGAAAACACCTGAATTACTTTACTTTCCAAAAAATGTGCAGACAGATCATCCGGGAGTTTGACGCCGTACCCATCGATGAAAACCTGCGCAAACCGCGGGTCGGCATCGTGGGCGAGATTCTGGTCAAGTTTGCCCCTGCCGCCAACAATCATCTGGTGGAACTGTTGGAATCCGAAGGCGCGGAGGCCGTGGTACCGGATCTTCTGGACTTTATGCTCTACTGCTTCTATAACCAGATTTATAAGGCCGATTATCTGGGTACTTCCAGAAAGGCCGCTCTGCTTTCCAGAATGGGTATCTGGGTCCTGGAGCGGATGCGTGGACAGGCCGCCAGGGAATTTAAGAAGAGCAGGCATTTCACGCCGCCTGTGAGTATCTATACACTGGTGGATTATGCCCGCCCTATCGTCAATATCGGCAACCAGACCGGCGAAGGATGGTTTTTGACCGGCGAAATGGTGGAACTCATCCACAGCGGTGTCAACAATATCGTCTGTACCCAGCCTTTCGGTTGTCTGCCCAATCATGTGGTGGGCAAAGGTGTGATCAAGGAACTGCGATCCCGTTTCCCCAGTTCCAACATCGTAGCCATCGATTACGATCCCGGTGCCAGCGAAGTCAATCAGCTGAACCGAATCAAGCTGATGCTGTCCACCGCGCAGAAAAACCTGAAAAAGGAAAAAGACACTTAAACAAAACCCCGGCATATCAATCTTGTGCCGGGGTTCATAATTCATATCAAGTTCACGGAGTAATCTCCGAAAAAAACACTTTACTTTTGTCACATTTGTTTTTTAACGATCCTATATTCATTGTCCAATTGATAGAAGGCACAGTTAAAGTTACCACCGCTCAAAAAATGACTCATATCATCTTCATCCAGATCTACCATACAAACATAACACTCGTAATCTTCATCATACTGATAATTACTGCATGTATCGCACATGCTCACAATCCGTTTCCTCCATCCTGCTTTTCAAGCTTATTACCACTCTCTAATAAAACGTCCTGTCCACTTTGCGGTTGATAAAGCGAATCTTCCCTTTTATCTCCTCTGCCAGATCCTGAATCGCCTCGTCAGCCGCCTCCTTTTGCAGCTGATTGACGCAGAACACGCAGGTGCCAAACTTATCACTGGAAAACAGCTTCGGCTTCTCCCACTTGACAAAATAAGATACTCTGTGCTTTAAGAGCACTTTCTCAATCTTCTCCTTGGTAGCCAAATCCGTTACCTGACACCACTCCAGTTCATTATGTACTTTCACTTTCTGATATGCTGTCTCCATAATACATCAATCCCCCTGAGAAAATCCTCCCTGTCTGACATGCAGTCCGGTATCCAGCCTGCATATAACAGTACATACATATAAATTATAAAGCAAACCGCAGGATTATGCAAACCCTTTTGTGTCTTCACCAATCATCCCCCATCATCTGAGAATTCATACAAAAACACCGCCCATTTTCCATACCCGCAAAAGAGCATCGTTCAGACAGACAGTACACATCCCTGACGGCCGCATCTTGCGCGACTTATCTGTTTATGATATATTCTATATTATATTATTAAAATATTTTATGATTTACAATCAGAAAGATGAGGTTTCCTATGCCTATTAAAATCGCAGACTCTTTACCGGCAACTACAGTGCTTGAAAATGAAAATATATTTGTGATGACGGAATTTCGTGCCATGCACCAGGATATCCGTCCGCTCAATGTGTTAATCTTAAATCTGATGCCCACCAAAGTCGTGACGGAAACACAGCTTTTGCGCAAACTTTCCAATACGCCCCTGCAGGTAAATGTGGAGTTTTTGCAGACGGCCAGCTACACACCGCAGCATACGGATTCCAACCATATGGAATCCTTTTACACCACTTTTGACCAGATCAAAGACCGGAATTTCGATGGCATGATCATTACTGGTGCGCCGCTTGATTATGTGCGGTTTGAAAAGGTGGACTACTGGGACGAGATCTGTACCATCATGGAATGGGGTAAGAAACATGTACACTGTACCCTCCACCTGTGCTGGGGCGCTTTCGCTGCCCTGTATTATTTCTATGGGCTGGAACGGGATGACCTGCCGGAAAAACTTTCCGGTGTATATGCTCACAAAATCGTCAAAAGAACTTCCCCGCTCTTCCGGGGCTTTGACGACATCTTCTATGCGCCGCAGTCCCGCGCCATGGGCATTGAAGCGTCACAGATTGCCTCCGTGCCGGATCTGGAATTGATGGCGATCTCCGATGAGGCAGGTGTCACCATCGTCAAGACGACTGATAGCAGACATTTCTTCGTGACATGCCACCCGGAATACGATTCCGATACACTGGCCCAGGAATATTTCCGGGATTTGAACAAAGGCATGAACCCCAAGGTGCCTGCCAACTATTTCCCGGAAGATGATCCCGGCAAAACACCGATCGTCAACTGGCGCTCCACCGGGCAGCTGCTCTATTCCAACTGGCTAAATTATTACGTCTATCAGACCACACCGTATGATCTGCGGAATATATAGGGGAAATCCAGGTTCACAGTTTTACACGATGAAATAGTGTAGTAATTCTAAAAGGGGCTGTCTCGACAGCCCCTTCATTATCCATTCAAATATTCTTTCAAAAACTCTTCTTCCGACACAATCCGCACACCCAGCTCCTTGGCCTTCTTATTTTTGGAAGACTGGGAGGTGGTATCGTTATTGATCAGACAGGTGGTCTTGCCAGTCACACTGCCGGTCACTTTGCCGCCCTTTTTCTCAATCTCCTCTTTTAACAGATTCCGATTCTCATAATGCGTCAGGCTGCCCGTGATCACAAAGTTCATGCCCGCAAGCGTCTGTGTACCTTCCTCTATCACTTCCACAGCAATGTTTAACTCCGGCAAGAGCCGGCTCAGCTGTTCTTTGTTCTTCTCATCATCAAAAAAGGCTCGAACACTTAAGGCTATCACTTCTCCAATACCATCAATCTCCGCCAATTCTTCCAGAGTCGCGCTGCGAAGCGATGCCAGATCAAACCGGAAATATCTGCACAGCATCTTAGCATTGGCCACACCGATATTTTCAATTCCAAGACCATAAATCAATCTGGGAAGTGTGGTATTTCGCGCCCGCTCCAGACTTTCCTGCAGATTCCGGTAAGACTTTTCCCCAAAACCTTCCATCTGGGTAATCTCTTCCGCATAGCGGGAAAGTTTGAATAAATCTGCAAATTCGTGCAGGAAACCCCTGGCCAGGAATTTTTCCAAAGTTGATTCTGACAGACCGTCCACATTCAATGCATCCCTGCTCACAAAAAGGGTAAAGGCCTTAATCTTCTTGGCATCACAATCAGGATTGAGGCAATAGAGGGACTGCACCTCATTCACCTGTTTGATCTGGGTCGGCTGTCCGCAGACCGGACATTTATCCGGTATCTCAAGAGTATCACTCTCTGTCAGGTTCTCCGCAATCTGGGGAATGATCATATTGGCTTTATAGACTGTGATCCGGTCTCCTATTCCCAGCTTTAATCCCCGCAAAATACTGATATTATGCACAGAAGCCCGGCTCACGGTGGTTCCTTCAAGTTCCACCGGCTCAAATATGGCCACCGGGTTGATCAGTCCCGTACGGCTTGCACTCCACTCAATCTCCTGCAGGGTGGTCTCCCGCAGCTCATCCGCCCATTTAAAAGCAATGGAATCCCTAGGGAATTTGGCCGTCCGTCCCAGTGAACGTCCATAGGCCATATCCTCATAAGTCAGCACCAGTCCATCTGAAGGTATGTCATAGTCCGCTATCTTCTGCTCAAAATAAGAAACCGCATCCAAAATCGTTTCCGAATCTGTCATACGATATTCCACCACATCAAATCCCTGTCTGTTCAAAAAGGCAAACTGCTCCTCTCTGGAATCCTGAAAGTCCTCGTCCTGCGCCTTTACCAGCTGAAAAGCATAAAAGCGCACATTTCGGCCCGCCGTAATCTCATTGTTAAGCTGTCTGACACTTCCGCTGCATAGATTCCGCGGGTTCTTGTATCTGGCATCCGCGTCCTCGATCTCGCTGTTAATCTTATCAAAATCACTGTAAGAAATGACAGCCTCGCCCCGCAGGATCAACTCCCCCTGATAGGGAATGGATACCGGCAGATTTCGAAAGACTTTGGCATTGTTGGTGATAACCTCACCCACCTCACCATTGCCTCTGGTAACCGCCTTGACCAGTCTGCCGCCTGTATAGGTCAATACAATCGTCAGACCATCCAGCTTCCAGGATAACAATCCCTGCCTGCCGTTTAACCAGCTTTGCAGTTCTTCTCTGCTCTTAGTCTTGGCCAGGGACAGCATGGGCGTCTCATGTCTCTCCTTAGGCAGTTCTTCCACCGCCTCATATCCCACTTTGACCGTAGGGCTGTCCGTTAATATCACGCCTGTTATTCTTTCCAATTCCGTCAGTTCATCGTATAGCCTGTCATACTCGTAATTGGACATAATCTCCGTATCCTGCGCATAATAGGCTTTCGATGCCTCATTTAACAAAGATACCAGTTCCCGCATACGTTCCATAGATTTCTCTTCCATCACGCTGTCCTACCGCCATTCTTACATATGCAAACCGCACTGTCTGTAAAGTGCGGTTCTCTCTGTATCTGTAATCTCCCGGTACTCACCGGGGTTCAGTTTTCCCAGTTCTATATTCATCACCCGGACTCTCTTTAAACCGGTCACCTTGTACCCCTGCGCCTGACACATACGCCGAATCTGTCTGTTTAGCCCCTGTGTCAGTATCATGCGTAGGGTTTTAGGCCCAATCTGCTCTATTCTGCAGGGTCTGGTAGTCTTCTTCAGCTCCTCCAGATACACTCCCCGCCGCATATTCTCCAAGGCATCTTCCTTCCACTCCCGGTCAGATTTCACAATATACTCTTTCTCATGTCCGTTACTGCCCCGCATCATGGCATCGATCAGGCCGCCGTCATTGGTCATCAGAAGCAGCCCCTCCGAATCCCGATCGAGGCGCCCCGCATAGGTCAGACGAACCGGATATTTCAGCGCCTGCAC
>CAMXIF010000023.1 GCA_947243845.1 uncultured bacterium | reverse complement strand
CTGCCGGTGGAATTTAGTCCGACACACTAACTCTCCAGCGGTCTGTTTTCTATACACTAAAATCAGATATTTTGTAAGAAGCTGTCTTGATTATAACAGAAACCGGGTGTTTTGACTTCTGAAAATCTCTATTTTCGTATAAATTTTAAACTGCAGTGGAATTTACTTCTGCACTGGAATTTAAAATTTCAAGTCAGCCTTTTGATATAGACTAAATTTTTTACCTAAAAGGAGACACTGTTTCTCACAATGTCTCCCCATCCATCATTTCACAATTCAGTATCACGGTTTCATCGTCTGACGGCTCACTGTTCATCAGCTTAAACAGAAGCTTCACCGCCTCTTTCGCCACAAGTTCCACAGGATTATAAATGGTACACAGCCGCGGCGTCACATAGTCCAGAATATCAATGCCATCGAATCCCACAATGCCGTAATCTTCTCCGGCTCTTTTTCCCTTACCCGCCATGTATTTCATAATCTCCAGTGCAAAAATATCTCCGGCACAGAAAAAAGCCGTCCGCTTTCCGCTGCTTAACAGTTCCTCATAAGCCTGCTCCACGTATGCGTCCTTTGCACTGATTACAAGGCTCGTCACCGTGGATTCCTGTCCCTTTTTCCACTGCTCCACCGCCTCCGTAAATCCTTCCAGACGCTGTCTGTGCACATAAGTATTTGCCTCCGTCTGCTCTAATGGCGGGCACACAAACACTATCTTCTCATAACCTTTGCGTAAAATTGCCTCCGTAGCTTCCTTTGCCGCTTTTTTCTCCTGGATGCTCACAAAAGGAATCCCCTCGGCAATCTTATTGCCTATGGTGACGATGGGCGTATCCAGACTTTTCAAAAAATCCCGGTACTCCTCTCCCTGATTGACCGAGGAAAGAATGATTCCATCCACATGATAATCCACCAGGCGCTCCAGCTGCTCCTTTTCCATTTCCTTATTCTCTTCATGAAGCGTGATATTGACAAAATACCCCCTCTTATGCGCTTCCGTCCCGATGGCGCTGAGCATCTGCGAAAAATATCTGTTGTTCACATCCAAAACCACCACGCCTATGTAAAAGGTCTGGCCTTTTACCAATCCCCTGGCCAGCAGATCCGGCCGGTACCCACATTCTTTTGCTTTCGCCTGGATCAGTTCCTTCGTCTGGGGATTGATCCTTCCCGTATCCGTGAGCGCCCGGTGTACCGTCATTCTGGAGACGCCGCACATTTCGGCAAGTTCTTTCGCTGTTATCGCCACCGTTTTTCCTCCCGCTAAAAATATAGTATATTATATTTTATCACAGAATTTCGATTCGTACCATATTCCAAGAAAGAGGCGGCAGAATGCTTGTCAATACAGTATCCTGCAGGCTGCTTATATCTGCCTGTACCGGCCTGACAGCATCGTGGTTTTCCAGATTGGTCGTCTTTTTATCATCACAGTGCATCGTCACATGTTCTTTCACGCGATCCGGCTGGAACCCCTGTAATTCCATGGTAACCTCCGCCTCTTGTTCCATGCGGTTGATGGCAAACAGTACCACTTCTCTGTCTTCCTCGTTGTGAACCGCCACATAGTCCACACAGGGGACACTCTTTCTAAGATCACAGTCATAGCAGGGCATCTCCTCTACACCAAGCAGTGTTTTACCTACCCCATAATTAGCCATATGCATAAACGGATAATAGATGGGCTGCACCCATACTTCTCCGCCCCGTTTCGTCATGATTGCGGCGCTGATATTCGTCAGCAGGGACTGGCAGGCAATCTTGATTCGATCCGCATATTTGATGAAATTCATCATCATCCCGGCAAACAGCAGGGCATCTTCCATCGTATAAATCTGCTCACTCAGATGGGGCGCCACCTGCCAGGGACTTTCATCCACCGAAGCCGCCACCACCTGATCCGGCACCGACCATACACCCCACTCGTCAAAGCTTATGTAAAGTGTCTTGTCTGAGCGATGCCATGCTTTGACGTAATCACAGGTACCGATCACAGTCCGGATATACTGCTCCATATCCAGAGACTGTGACAGGAAATTCTGCGTCCCCAGTTCCTGTCCGCCATAATACTGGTGCAGGGAAACATAATCCACATAAGGATATGTATACTTCAAGGTTTCCGCCTCCCAGTCCGGATAGGTTTTCATGTCCGACTTGGAACTGCCGCAGGAAACCACCTCGATGCTGCTGTCCACCTGCTTCATGGCTTTTGCCGTCTCCTGCGCCAGCCTGCCGTACTCTCTGGCCGTTTTATGCCCAATCTGCCAATCCCCGTCCATCTCATTGCCAAGACACCAGGTTTTAATGCCATATGGCTTCTCCACGCCATGTTCCCTGCGCCAGTCACTGTAGTAAGTCCCCTGCTCAATATTACAGTACTCCACAAGAGACACGGCATTCTCAATGCCTTTCGTGCCCAGATTCACGGCAAAAACAGGTTCGATACCCGCCTTTGCGGCCCATTTCATAAATTCATTCGTGCCAATCTCATTGGTCTCTATGGCACGCCAGGCAATCTCCAGCCTGCGGGGACGTTCTTCCACCGGCCCCACACCGTCACGCCAGTCATAGCAGGACACAAAATTTCCGCCCGGATAACGCACTGCCGTTACACCCATCTGCTTCACCTTCTCCAGGACATCTCCTCGAAAACCATCCTCATCTGCCGTTTCATGCCCTGGTTCATAAATACCCGAATAGACCACCCGGCCCATATGCTCCACGAAGGAACCATAAATCCTCTTGTCAATCTCTCCTCTTACAAAATCTTTATTTACAATGATATGTGCCTTTATCTTCTCCATACCGCTCTACTTTCTCCTGTCCTTTTCCTAAATTTAACATATCGTATATGTATTCTACATACACAATTAAATTACCTCATTGTCTCTACTCCTTCACCCCGGCTGTCGCCACACCCTCAATAAAATACTTCTGGCAGAAAATATACAGCACCAGAAGCGGTGTCAGCGAGATCATCGTAGCCGCCAGCGTAGGCCCATATTTGATCACCTTATTGCCTACCAAAACTGCCAGTCCCGCCGACAGCGTCCTCTTATTCTGGGAGCTGGTCAACATCAAGGGATACAACAGATCATTCCAGTTATTCATAAAATGAAAAATCCCCAGGCTCACCAATGCAGGTTTACATAATGGCATCATGATAGAGCGGAAAATCCGAAATTCGCTCATGCCATCTATCCGCCCCGACTCCTCTAAGGACTTGGGTAATCCCTCAAAGAAGGAGCTCATCATATAGATACCAAAGGCACTGGTCGCCCTCGGCAGAATCAATCCCAAATAGCTGTCCAGCAAATGCAGCTTATACACCTCGATATACAAAGGTGTCATGATAATCTGAAACGGCACCATCATAGTCAGCAAAATGATGGAGAATAATACTTTCGATCCTTTAAACCGCATCCTTGCAAAAGCGTATCCTGCCATGGAATCAAACAGCAGGCTGATCACTGTCACACCTCCTGCAAAAATAACCGTGTTCTTGGTCATCTGAAAAATCGGGATACTGTCCCCCACATAAAGATACTGATGCAGCGTCCATTCCTCCGGGAAAAAGCGGGGCGGAAATTTAATGACACCCACATCCGTCTTAAAGGAAGATACCAGCAGCCATAAAATGGGAACTAACACCGTAAAGGCTACCAGGAAGGTAAACACATACCCTATCACTGCAGACAAAGTCACCTGCTTCCTCTTATTCATCGGCCCCCTCCTTTCGATTCAGTACAAATCTGCGCAGAACAAAGGTCATCACTGCCACGATCACAAACAGGTATACAGAAATAGCCGAAGCATACCCCAGATCATAAGGCGCCGTCTGAAACCCCCTGTCATAAATATACTGCACCACCGTTTCCGTCTTATTGAGCGGCCCGCCCTGGGTCATGACATACGCCTGGTCAAACATCTGCATGGCGCTTATGGTGGTGGTGACGATGCAAAAGCTGATCGTTGACCAGATACCAGGAATCGTAATATGGATAAACTTCTGAAAACTCCCCGCCCCATCCATCTGCGCCGCCTCATAGAGCGACTGGGGAATGTTGAGCACCGCCGCCGCCAGAAGCGTAAGCGTATAGCCAAACCCCTTCCATGCAGTCACGGCAATCACCGTAGGCATGGCATATTGAGGATCTTTTAAGAAAGCGATGGTCTCAAATCCTGCCTGTTTCAGCCAGTAAGCCACCAGACCCATATTGGGATCAAGCAGCATAGACCACACGATGCCGATTGCTGTCATGGAACAGACGAAGGGCAGATAATAGATGGAACGAAGCATCTTGCAGTATCTGTTGTTCTTTGCAAGACACACTGTCAAAAGCAGAGCCAGGCCAACCTGCAGCGGCACCTCCAGCAAGGTGAAATACAGACTGTTAAAAGTTGCGTTTGACACTCTTTTATCCGCAAACAACCGGGCAAAATTTTTAACTCCCACAAAATCAACATCATTCATAAATATATTCATATTTGTGACGCTGATCACGAAAGAAGCAATCAACGGAATAAACACAAACACCGATAAGATTACCATGGACGGTAATATAAAAAGATACGCGCTCTTCTGGTTCTGGGCCGCATATTTTCTTCTCTTTTTTATACTGTTGGTCATAGTACCCCCTTTGTTAGAAGAAAAGAACCGCCTAAGATGACGGTTCTTTCAGTTTTCTATCCTGCTTTTACTGTGCAAGTACCCTGTCCATAGCCTCGGAAGCCTCTTTCAGCGCCTCCTCCGGTGTTGCCGCTCCTGTCATTACTTTCTCAAACAAAGGTATCATAACGTCATTGTCTATCTGACTTGCCAGAGAATACCCCAGATTATAGGAGCGACCGATCTCTGTCGCCTTAGAGATGGCACTCAATACCTCATCGCTTTGAATCTCCGGATCTTCCAAAAGGGTCTTGGACCATACAGGGAACCCGTTTCTCTGGGACCACTCCTTCAAAACATCATCCGTCAGCCAGTATTGCATAAACTTATAAGCCGCTAACTTGTGGTTTTCTTCCGTACCCTTGGGAATCACATAACTGCATCCGCCCGCCGGTGAAAAGGCGCCTGCACTGCCTGCCACACAGGGTGCGATGCCAAAATTGATTCCCTGCTCCCGCAGACCGTTAATCTGCCAAGGGCCGCTCATATACATGGCAATCTGTCCTGCCTGCAGCATCGTATCTGCCTCCGGACCCGTGATGTTACCGGGAGAGACCTTCTTATTCACAGTCAGATCCTGCAGCCATGTAAGTGTCTTGACGTTTTCCTCAGAGTTTAAGAGATTGGTATTGGTATTCGGATCATTGGCATCGCCGCCGTTGGCCCATAAGAACTGCATATATGTAACGCTTGTGGGCAGTGCAAGGCCATACTGGTTCTTCTCCGGTTTCGTCAGTTTCACTGCATACTCCGTCAGTTCCTCCAGCGTAGCCGGCGCTTTCTCCGGATCTAACCCCGCTTCCTCAAACAGATCTTTGTTCCAATATAAGTAGCTTACATTGTACTGCATAGGCGCGCCATACAGCTTGCCATCCACATAGGACAGTTCCAGAACATTCTCCAAGATATTACTCTTGTCCACCCCTGTCACATCCCAGAAATCACTGATATCCACCAGAGAATCATTGCTCACATAAGGCGCTATATTCTCTACACCAAACAACACCAGATCCGGCGCGGTTCCGGTAGCGATGGCTGCCGGCAGCTTCTGCTGCAGCTGATCATTGGGCATGATATCCATCTGAATCTCAATATTGTCCGTATTCGTCTTATTATAGTTGTCTACGATCTCCCGCAGGATATCTCCATCGGACCCTGTAAACACGTTCCAGAACTGCAGCGTAACCTTCTCGCCGGTCGCCGCATCTGCATTCTGACTCTCTTTGTCCGTATCTGATGCAGCCTCCTCCTGATTCGCGTCAGTACCTGCTGTGCCATCGGAAGATGACTGCGCGCCGTTCCCACCGCATCCTGCCAATAATGATATACACATTGCCGCACTCAAAAGTACGCTCACCAATTTCTTCTTCATTCATAAACCTCCTGTCTGTGTTTGCGTGTTACGACCTTTTTGTAGATTTTTGACAGACACTTTACATTTATACAAAAATGCTTTAAAATAACGAATGTGAAAAATATCCTGACGGCCTATCAGTTCTTTTGCGGGGACTATAGCAGTTGGGGTATTTTTTTGTGTTCCTCCCATAACACAGGTATCATTTTCGTTGTTTTAATGAATCAATATAGTGCTCTGTCTGAATTGCTATGTGCAATTTTCTTTTGCGTACTCGTGTACGCTATATGGAAATTATACACTTTGTACAAAGACATGTCAACCCAAAAATGAAAAAGAGCTGTTCACAACAGCTCCTTTTCGGTTCTACCATTTCTGTTTTCTGCTAAAACCCTTCCTCTCTCCTCTGCTTACGCATTTCCCTTCTTTTGATCCCGGCTTCCCATTCCGCTCTTTCCGACTCCGTCTCAATAATAAGTCCCGGCACCTCCACGGGATTGCCGTCCTCATCCACCGCAACCAGTGTCAGATAGGCTCTGTTAATGGGTTTCCGAATGCCGTCAATGCTCTCTATATAAGTATCTACCCGCACTTCCAGAGAAGTCCTGCCCACAAAAGTTACCCTGCCGATCAGTACGATCAAATCCTTCAGATACGCCCCTCGAATAAATTTCAGATTGTCAACAGAAGCGGTTATCACATCTTTCTGTGTATGTCTGATGGCCACAAGTCCCGCCAGTTCATCGATCCACTCCATCAGTCTGCCGCCAAACAGCCTTCCCGCACCGTTTAAATGCTCCGGCCGTACCTGGTATACCTGCTCCATTCTGGACTCCGCCACTGTCTTTTTCGTCTCCATGTGTTTTCCTTTTCCCATAATTTATTCTTATAACTTATTTTCATTCACTGCATATTTAAAATCTATTATAGCAGAACTTAACTAAAGTATAAGCATTTTTATCCCAATTTCCTTACTATTCCGCCATATAAATTGCCAGCCGCCTCTCAACCGCATCCAGGGTTTCCTCGATTCCCCGCTCTCCAAGCAGATACAAAGAACCTTCCTCTAAAACACAGGTTTCCAGAACCGTATCCTCCGCATAAGACATCTTTGCTGTTTCCATCCATTCCCTGATGACAGTAATCTCTTCCTCTTTGGGCACATAGACAGTCATTAAAAGTTCCTGTCCATCCTCATCCACTATCCCGAACTGTCCATATTCTCCCTGTTCTCCGATTTCCTCCTCATTTACAGCAAACGCCTCCTCAAACGCTGCTCTGTTAACCGCATAACCGCTCAAGCTGCCCTGAATTTCCTTACCCAGAAACGTTTTAACAAAATCCTGAGCCAATTCCTTCTTTTGTGCAGTCTCCACAATGCCCAGGGTAGTTTGCGGTATAAACACTTTTCCCTGTCCGCCTTCCATCGGCATAAGTACCGTGTCTTCCAGGCCCTCTGCTTTAGAAACAGAAGCCAACTCCATGTAACTGCGGGGAGAACTGCTCATGCCAAGGAAAGTCCGGGAATTTCCCGCCACATAATCCATATAAAACCCATAATTCATCAAATCATACACCCAGTTTTCCCCTGCACTCTGTACATAATTCTCCTCCGACTGCAGAATTCTGTCCAGGCTTTCTTCTTCCAATCCATTCACCTGTGCCTCATATATCCTTTTGGACTGTGTTAAAAAGTCTGCCATAGCGTCCCTGTTAATCTGCTCTCCCTTTTTCCATGTCTGTGATGAGACCACCGCCAATATTTTCATGATTGCTTTTTCCGAGTACAAACCGATCAGATCCTGTCCGGGGACGTCTTCCCGCATTCGCTCCATACCATCTGCCACAGCGGCGAGATCTGTCATACCTGATATCTCCCCCTCTTTTCCCAGAATGACCGGGAACATAACCTGTCCGGGGATTCCGTATATCCCGTCCTCTCTTTCCCATACACGGATCAGGTTTGCAAACACATCTTCGTCTAATTCTTCCACCAGATCCTGCAGATTGCAGAGTATCCCCTTCTCGATATAGGACTCCATCGGCAGATCGTCCAACACTAAAATATCAGGCCCGTTTCCTGCCATAATCTGCGTATTCAGTTTTTTGACGGCATCTTCCCTGCCGATTACATCCCCTTCTTCCATACCCACTTCGTATTCCACTAAGACATCCGGGTTCTGTATCTGATAAAAGGAGATTGCCGTATAGATATCGCTGTCCTTTTCCAGACTGTATATCTTTAACTTTTCCTGTGGAACTGCCTCTTTGTCCGGATCGTATGAGAACTTTATCAGCTTTCCCTGCGCGGATACTGCAAGAAATTCTCCGGTTTCCAAAAAGACCATCCCCGCTATCCCATATTGTGGATTGCCAAGGCGCGACAATCTTGCATCTATCACTTGTTCCATCACGGCGCCGCCCATAACATGCCGATGTAGTCCATGTTTGCCCGCCAGATAGATTACCCCTTCTTCTCCTGGGAAGATACACAGATTATGCCAGCCACTGCCATTAAATCCTCTCTCTCCATAGTTTTCTTTCACAAAGGCCGCCAGCACCTCATCTTCCACATACTCTTCCTTTTCCCTATCGTAAAGTAACGGCTCCTTAAAATCATATCCGTCTATGATCATCAGATTTTCCTGGAACTGCATCAGCTGCGGACTGCCCTGTGTCATCAGATATACAGAAGCCGTTCCATCCTCTCTCACTGCATAGATAGTCCCCTCCATCGTTGAGACAAAATACTGATCTGTTGGTGAAATCCAAAACCGGTCAATGCATTCTTCTTTTCCTGTCTGTGAAAACTGTACCGGTATCACCGTCTCGTCCGGCAAGAGCAGAACGCACTGCAACGAGAGCTGTAGCACAGATTCTGATATATTGCTTTCCTCCTTTTCGTTTTCTGCATAGATAATTCCCATTACACCTTTTGAATCCACTTTTGCATCCAAGATATAAGCATCCGAGGCCCGTTCCTGCAGCCACTGCCTGCTATTTTCCTGCCATGTCCCACCGTTATCCTCTGATACCAGCATCTTTCCCTGCCTGTCTATGATCAACAGCCTGTCATCGGGCACTTTATACATACCAAGAACATCCTCCACCTCCACCGGCAGTTCCATCTCCGTTTCCACATATCGTCCCTTGACTGTCTGTTGTTCCCGCTGATCCCCACTGCCCTGTTTCATAGCTCCTGGCCCATCCTGCGCACTGCATCCTGTCACCAGCAGCATCCCGATTACGGACAATACAGTAATAAACCTCACGCCTGTTCTCTTTATCGTCTCTTCTATTCTTATTTTCATCCTACCCGTCCTTTCTTCCAAATATAAATTCTATACCGACTAATCCAAAATTTATGTCCTGTTACTGATTCATATGCTCCACATATTCTTCCAGACAGATTCCCTGTTCATAAATCTCCGTGGCAGCCTCAATGCCTACATAGCGATAATGCCAGACCTCCTCTGCTACGCCGGTAAGTTCCGTCTTATGACCCGGATACCGAAAAATAAAACCATACTTATAGCTGTTTTCCTGCAGCCATAAATAAACATCATACGTAGCCCCATTGATATCCACCGCCAACCCCAGCTGGTGTTCACTGTATCCCGGCATGGCGACCCATTGCCCTGCCAATTCCTCCGCTTCACCATCCGAATAGCCCTGCTTGCTATAGGCATGTATTTTTTCATCATAAAGCTGTTGCTGTCTCTGTGCCGTCCTATATCCTGATACCACCATGGGCATCTGGTCCCAATTGGCACCCCTGGCATCTTTAAGCATTTCCATCAGAGGTTCATAGATTCGTTCGTCCACACATTCCCCTCCCCCTGCATCCACCAGATTCACTTCGTAATCATCCGGAATCGGATGCCATTCATTGACCAGCAGCAGATTCCACTGTGTATCCGATTCTTCTGTCTGCCCATAATCTTCTTCGTAATCCACCGCAGTATCTTTGTCCGCTATGAAATCTTCTTTGTCCGCTTCGGAATCTTCCCCATTGTCCACACCACCCCCTTCCGCTTTAATCTCCATCCCCTTATAATCCTGCCACGAACAACCTGTCATAAATCCCAAATAAAAAATTGCAGCCACAACACAAAGAAAAAGTAATATGACAACAGTCTGAGCCCGCCGTCTTTGCCGCCTGCGTTTCCGCCGCCGTACCTGCCGGATGTTTCTTTCCTCCATACTCTTAACTCCTTTCCACACAAAAAGAAATCATGCTTCTGTACAGCAACCATTGTACTGAACAAAAGCATGATAAACTTTAAAATATCTTTATTTAAACTTTAAGAAAACTTTAACAGAAATAAATCCTTTACTCCGCCAGCGGCAGCTTTACAATAAACGTAACCGTCTCCTTTTCACTCTCAGCCCGGATTGTGCCGCCATGCAGAGTAACAATCTCCTTCGCAATCGCAAGTCCCAGACCGGTTCCGCCCGTATCTGATACGCGGGAAGCATCCAGCCTATAAAACTTATCAAATAATAATGAAATCTTTTCGGCCGGAATGGTTTTTCCCTTATTTTGAAAAGAAATCGTAACGTATGTGTCTGTCTCTTCGGCTGAAATCTTTATCTCCGTGTCCGGATAACTATATGCCGCCGCATTTTTTAAGATATTACCAAACACCCTTGCCATCTTATCCGGATCCGCACGGATAATCAGATTCTCACGCAGATAGAGTTTCACGAAATTTCCATGAAGTTCCAGTACAGGAGATACTTCATCACACAATTGTACCAGCATATAGTACAAATCAATCCGTTCCTTTGTCAGCTGAATCTGTCCGGAATTGAAACGGGTAATCTCAAAAAACCCATTGATCATTTCCTCCAGACGATTCGCCTTTTCCAGAGAAATATGCACATGCCTTGCCCTTTGGTCCGCAGGCATATCCGGATTTTCTTCCAGCAGATTCAAGTATCCGATCACCGATGTCAACGGGGTGCGGATATCATGGGCAAGATACATCACCAGCTCGTCCTTCCTCTGCTCCGCTTTCATTCTCTCTTCCTTCTGTTTCTCCAATTCCTGCTTTACCGTATTTAACTTACGCTCAAATGGCAGCATTTCTGCGGACAAAAAAATCTGCTTTACATTTTGCTCAAGCAGTGCATCGATCCCCTGATGAATTTCTTTAAAATACCGCGTCATCCACCGGAATAGATACATAAGAGAACAAACAAAGACCAGAATCACTGCCGCCGCCAGGAAAATTTCTCTATATCCCCGAAAATAGTTGTGATATATATAAAAAGCCTGTTCATGCTCTATTTGCATGACGAATTCCAACAAACTGACAATCCAGTCCCCCAGCCGCTCTTTCCACAAAAACAGGTACAAAATAGCTACCAGTAACACGGAAATGAAAATATGAAAACAGAACCGCCGCATGATTTTGGTCTGAAATGCCGCATATTCTTCCTGATTATGTCTCTTCAATTTTATATCCCACTCCCCATATTGTTTTAATATATTTGGGCTGATTCAGCGTATCGTTTAATTTTTCCCGCAAATGCCTCACATGAACCGGAATCGTGTTGTTCGACTTGGAATAATATTCATCCTGCCATATCCTGTGAAACAATTCCTCCGCACTGATCACACGCCCTTTATTTTCCAAAAGAATACGCAGGATAGCAAACTCTGTCGGTGTCAGTACGATTGGTTTCTCATGTAAACTGCATTCGTAGGTTGTAGTGTTCATCACCAACCCCAAATGCATCAGTATATCTTTGTCTCCCTCGCCCAAACGCTGTGGATTATATTGTTTATACCGCCGCAGCTGGGATTTGATTCTCGCCACCAGTTCCAGGGGCAGAAAAGGCTTTGTGATATAATCATCTGCGCCCAGCGTCAGCCCTGTAATCTTATCCAGCTCTCCGTCTTTGGCCGTCAGCATGATAATCGGGTAGGTATACTGCGCCCGAATCTTCTGGCATAATGTCAGACCGTCTATCTCCGGCATCATAACATCTAAAACAGCAAGATCAAATTCTACCGTCTGAATACACGCAAGGGCCTCTTGGGAAGAATAAAACTTAAATACTGTATAATTTTCATTTTTCAGATATGTCTCAATCAGATCTGCAATTTCCGCTTCATCATCAACGACCAGTATTTTATCAGGCATCCGCATCTGCTCCTTTCCTCTGCTTCACACAGTATAGCATAAATCCTTCCAACACTGCCATCCTAATTCCACAACATAGCTTCCGTCCATTCAGGGCACCGGGAAATTTTTACCCTCTTTCTCCACATGATAGCAAATTGGAAGAATCCATGGATCGCTTTACAATTGAATAGCCAAAAAGAGGGATGAGGACTGCTTTGCTCCCTCATCCCTCATGCCAATACCGCTTGATCTGCTCCTGCGTCAACGAATCGGCAAACTCCTTCTTCAACTGCAGGAAATACTCCAGATCCATCAAAATGCCGTAGAGCACCGCCCGATCTTCAAACTCCTGCCTCGTCACAGGCAGTCTGGAATCCTTCATCTGCGTAAGCACCTCTTCCCGTTTCACGAGCAGGTCCCTGGCGTTATTGGATTCTCCAAAGGTCACGGCAATCTCATGGAGCAATTCCGAAACCCGCTCCGTCTGCGGCAGGATAGTACGCATACTCATGATTTTCTTATAAATATCCTGCAGAACAACCATCTGCTGCTCTCTCATATTCATATAGACAAGAAAATACTTCGATTCCTGAAAGAATGTATTATTCATATAGGCAAACGCCTGCTTCTTCCCGGCCTCTATATCCGTCTGCAGTTTAGCAAAACAGCTTCCCGTATAATTCGATTTGTCCTCTCTCCTGATATATTCAGACATCCGCAAAAGTACGGTCCGCAGATCTACCTCCAACTGATACTGCATAGCGCGGATCTCCTTGCTCTTTCCCGGCATATACAGATTCAACCCTGTGCCGATTCCAGCCCCGATCAGCAAGAGCAATGCCTCATTCCCGATAAGGGAAAGCGCCATATTCTTTTCCAGAAGATAATGTGTGGCCAATACCGCATTGATGGAAACTGCATTTCCAAGATGGAGGGGCATACAACAGGCAATAAAAAGGAACAGAAAAATACCATAAGAAAATACATGATACCCCAAAAGATGAAAAATTACATATGCAAGAACTGTCGCCAGCAGAAAGGCGCAGACTCTTTTCGCAGAGATAATAATCGTCTCCCTGGAAGTATCCTGTATCGTCAAAAGCGTTATGATACCCGCCGATGTACTGTAGCCTAGTCCCAACAAATCGGCAAGGAAGATTGCCACCGCACTTCCGATGGCAATCTTGAGAAGCTTTAGCATATAATCCGCCTTTCTATCGCAAAGGGTGTACTGTTTTTATGGTGTACTGTTTTTATATTGAAACTTATCCCCCATCACTCTTCTAATAAGCCCAAAAACTTCTTCCACTCCATATAGCCTTTCAAATCGCCGTAACGGTATTCAGACTCCATGATATCCTTCACAATCTCTACCCAATCCCTCTTCTCGGCAAAATCCCATGCTCCGGCAGCTCTCTGTTCCGCATTTTCGACACTCTTAGCGACTGCTGCCTTCAGTACCGTATCCTCAAAGCTGCCTTTCCCGCTTTCTTTTAAATGGCAGGTATAAGCATACATCTGGGACGTATCGCAGTTTCGCGGGTCTACCTTTGACACATCCACCATCTGCTCTGTCACATTTCCCGCCTTATCCCATGTTTTCACCTTATATACCGGATGATCCGGATTAAAATCCTGGGGCTTGTAGACAGAAATAGATGTACCGTTTACCACATCCGCCCAGGAACTGACCATGCTGTCTCCTGAATCTTCCTCTGCACCATGCAGAACGGCCGCAGCGCTCCCTTTTTCCTGTGCCGCCTGTTTTGCGAAACTCGTCCCAGAAACATCCGTTCTTCTCGTATTCCCTGATGCTTTTCTCATTTCACACTCCGGCGCTGTATACCGGGGCGCCCCTATGCCATTCAAACTCATTTTTATCGCTCCTCTCTGCACAGACTGCATATAGACTATTCCTTTTTGTCCGTCTTATCTATAATACGAATCAGGGAGCCTGAAAGTTTCATTTACCGTTCCTATTTTATTCCTGTGAACCTGCGGTTGATTCTGTGACTTTGACAAAATAGATTTATGGAACATAGGTATTATAAATTTCCACGTGATCATATATGCACCGCCAGCCGCTGGTGGATTCCGCTGTCACACAGATATAGGGTGTCCCGTCAGTCGATATGCTATAACTCACCGCGCAGTTCTTGGACTGGACGATATAGCCTGTCTTGGCGCAGAGTACCTCACCGCCGGTATCCTTGTCCTCGATCTTGCGCAGAAACCAGTTGGAAATTTCAATGCCATCCGGATGCTCTTTTGTTGGTTTTGTGGTATAAATATGCCTGGATAAAAATTCCCTGCACAGGTCATTCTGTATCGCCGCTTTCATAATGATTGCCATATCATAGGCTGTGCTGTAATGAGCTTCATCATACAACCCCACACAGTTGGTAAAATGTGTGCTGTCCGCTATCCCCAATTCTTCCAGTTTCTGATTCATCAGATCCACAAAGGCTTCCTGAGAACCCGCCACATAAATGGCAAGCCCCAATGCGGCATCCCCGCCGGAATGCATAGCCGTTCCATAGAACATATCCCGTATCGTGACCTTTTCCCCATCTAAAAAGCCCACCGAACTGCAGTCATTTACATAGGCATAGTCCGTAATCTCCAAAGTCATTGTGAAAGTATCATCTAATTCTTCTTCCGGAATATGTTCTGCCGCCACCAGGATTGTCAGAACCTTAGTCATAGAAGCTGGAATCATCCTTTCCCTGGCACCCTTTGCCGCGATGATGGTATCCGCACTCTCATCCACCAGAATCGCATGTGTACTGATCACTTCCTCGCTGGTGATAGATACGGTATCCTCTGTCTCTGCGAAAGAATAAACGGGCGTTTCTTCTTCCGCTTCCTCTGTCAGCCCGGTCTGTTCCTTTTCAGTCTGCTCTTTTTGGGTCTGCTCCTCTATTATTTTCTCCAGTTTTGCCCTGTCTAATGGCTCCACAACTGCTGTTTCCTGCTCCTGCGGCAGGCTTTCATCCTTTTCTTTTCCGCAGGATTTAACGATGACACTTATCAGGATTATGATCACCGCAAGTACACCCAGACACAGAAGCCGTCTTATCATACGCTTTTTTCTCATGCGCCGCTGTCTCTCGCGCCGCATACGCTGCCTTCTCTCATAGCGGATTCGATATTCTCTATCATCCCAATCCTCAGAGTAGGATTCCCTCATGATACTGCCTCCAACCAAATCAGTTTATTTCAGATAATTGTGATATGCTCTAAATCAAACAGAATTTCTTTTTTAAGGGTATCAGAAATTGCCGTCTCTTTCTTCTTCACTGTTTCCATGATAAAATCCGCCCATTCCCTTGTAATCCTGGCATAGACACTTCTGGAAGTAAGCGCCCTGTATATCCAATACTGTGTGCCATCAGCTGACCAGCTGCCAGGCTCATATAACAACAGCAGATAGGGAAGCCGTTCCCAGGAAGGTTCCCTTGCAAGCAGCCTGAGCAGATATTTTTTGCTATTGGTATCTGTACAGCTTATGTATGCCCGGTATAGCTTTTCCGCGCCATAGGCGATATCACTTTTACAGGCGGCATTGTACGCGGCCTTGGCAATCGAGACATCCTCACCATTTAAATACTCCCAATAAACATCTGCAAGATTTACGGTGCCAAGATTTACCGCTCCCAGACTGCCTAAGGCTTTTATCGCATTTTTGACAAGTCTCGGTCTGTCTGCATACAGATATTCTGCCAGCACATCCGCATCCTTTGCACTGCCGTTTTCTCCAATCCCTAATATGGCAACCGCCTCCTCATCGGTATGCAGTTTTTGTTTATAGTAAGAAGGGATATCAAAATCTGTGTGCCTGCGCAGAATATAACAGACATCACTCCGTACGCTGCCTGCCGTATCAAGCAGATAATTCTCTATCCCTTCCCAAGCGCTTCCCAAACGTTCATACTTTACCGCCAATGCTTTTTGCCGCACAATCGGACTTCTATTTTGGAGATAACCTTCTATCTCCGCTTCACCGCATTCATACTTCTGAAGAATGAGGCGGATCACCAGCGCCTTTTCGTTTCCATTCTTGTCCCTCTCCAGAAGCCTCTCCGCGTCCTGTTTGGAAAGCACATCCGGCGAGATCAATATTTTATATAAAAACCGCTTCACGGCGGGCGGATACTCTCTGATGGTATCAAGAGAAATTTCCTGCAGATGGGACAAAATCTTTGCAGACAGTTTTTCTTCTATCTCCTGAAACTGTTGATAGACATACCGCTCTCCCTTTTTTGTGCGGCTGATATACGGGAGCATCCCGACTGCCGTGTCTGTTTTAATCCCATCCAGATTTTTCCATAAAATCTCATAGGCAGCTTCCCGAATCTGCCTGACCCAGTCATTCAGGCGAAGCACAATATAACCAAACGAATCCTCGTTATCGGCAAGCGCCCGCATACACTTTTCCCGGAAATAACCATTGGGATGCATGGTGCCAAGCCGCAGGATGCTTAATCTGGCCTGTTTGCTCACAATATTGCCTGTCATGGACGCCAGCGATACCTTCCCCCAGTCATAACTCCATTCCATGGAAGTGTATTGCCGAAACCGCCGGTCAAGCCTGATGATATGCACTGCATCCAAACGATCCATATAAGCATGAAGAGCCTCTGCCACTGCATTTACGAGTGCCTTATCGCCAGATAACAAACTGGGATACAGCCTTGCCAGAAGATTTACCTCTCCTGCTTCCAGCCCTGCAATATGCGTATATATCTCTTCCCAGCGCCCCTTTTCTGTATCCGCCGGCTTTTTCTTACAACTCCAGAATGGCATGGTCTATCGTCCCCTCTTCCATTACGTCTGCTATCTTCTTATTTTCCTAAAAGGGCCTCTTTCGCCTCTGCCACGATCTTACTGTCGGTTCTGAAAATACTGTACTCATCCATAACCGGAAGTCCCATGGGCACGTCTTCCTTCCGATAACGCATATCACTGTCCATTATTCTTTTGGCCGACAGATGATAGCTGGTGATACTCGTCTGCGCACGGAACTTGCGGATTACATCGGGCGTCACGCCCGCGCCTGCCATAATGCGCGGCGCCCCCGTTTCCTGCTGTAAGGCGCATAACTCCTGCAAGAGAGGCATTCCCATCAGACATTCCCGCTTCTGTCCGGACGTGAGAATGGTATCAATCCCCAGTTCCCGTGCCTGTTCATAAGCCTTTATGGGATCTGCACACACATCAAAAGCCCGATGCAGCGTCACTTTCATATCTCCCGCCTCTGCTATCAATTCCCGCATCTGTTCCATATGAAGGTTTCCATCCGTCTGCAGGCATCCGATTACTACGCCTTCCGCGCCCGCCTCCCGAAAAAGCGCCACTTCTCTTTTGATTATCCGGAACTCGAATTCGCTATAGAGGAAATCTCCAAACCGGGGCCGCAATAATACACGGATCGGGAGATTGCAGTTTGCTTTTACCTGTTCAAATAATGCCAGCCCTGGTGAGATGCCGCCGATCACAAGCGCTGCACACAGCTCCAGACGGTCTGCTCCTCCTTCTTGGGCCGCAAGGGCTGATTCTACGCTGTCTACGCAGCATTCTAATAGATAATCGGGCATGGTTTTTCTCCTTTCATGTCTCACAGTCACAACATTTCCATATCACAGCATTTCCATATCATAACATTTCCATAAATCATTTCACATAATACGTTCTATTGGCTCCCGAATAGTTATCTCTCCCTATTCTGTCCGCCTTCGTCTGCCAAAACAGCTGCTGTCTGTCCAGTCCGAATGAATAATTCAATTATAACATTTCCCGCACCGAAAAACACCTGTATCATACAAAAAAAGGGCAGAACACCATATGCTCTGCCGCATGTCTAAATCCCAGAACTACTTAGTATTTGAAACAGTAAAAAGCGCACGATATTTTTCTGTCTATATCATGCTGCTTTCCTTGCGCATAGAATCCCAAATGTTGTTCAGTAAGGCTCTTGCAGAGGATGAAATGTCCAAATCCAGACGCAGTTGTTCCTGGCTATCCCTATGCTGTTTCAGCGATTCCAGATTTTTCTCACTGATCGCTGACATGAATGTGTGGTATACCTGCTCTCTTATCTCTGAACTTTGCTTTTTATTAACCGGCGCCTTAGCTTCCGTCTTGTTGGAATGATACTCTGTCCGCGCCTTAAAATCCTGCAGTTCGCTCCAAATCTGTGTATTGGCTGCCATAAAGCGGCTGTGTGTCTCATATGCCTGATCGAGCATTTCCAGTTCTTTCTCCCTGGTCAGTTCCTGCATACTGCCATCTTCCGCCACATAGTATTCTTTTCTTCTGTCAGATGCCGCATATTTCTCTTCTATCCGTTCTTTCATCCTCTGATAGGCGTAAGCCATCCTGTTTACATGGCTGTCGAAGGTATCTGTTGTGGTTCCTTCCTGCTCTGCAATCATTTCTTCAAAGTCATTCCTTATCGCGTAAGCGCCGGTGCTTAAAGCCGCCGCTTTTTCCAGATTTTCAGGCAACCTCTTTCTTCGAAAAGCCGCCATCTCTTCTTTGAGAGCGCTGCGTCCCTCCTCAGAAATGTCTATGCTGTCCCTTCTTTGCCCATCTGACCTATCGCTTTTATCTGTTTCCTGCCGCAGACGCTGCTTTATTCTGTCGGCGTCCACAGAATAAGAATACTGTGGTGTTCTCTGCATATGATCAATATCCATCGTTTTCCTTCCTTTCTGCCATTTCTTATCCGTAAGTTCATTCACTTTTTATATCGGAAGAAAAACGCCAGTTTGCAGATAAATGTAACAAATAAACATTTTTAGGCAACAAAAAATCCTATTCCATTTTCCGAAGGTCGCTCCACGGTTCCTCCCCCGTCAGCTGCGTAAACGCATCAAAAAACGCCTCTCTGGAAATCAATTCCCTGGCAGATCCGCCGCCAATGCCGTCTGCTGCATCTGCCGCCCGCCTTCTGGTAAAGTAAATTCCAGTCTGTGTTATTTCCGGCTGTTGTCCTTCCCACCACCATACTCCCATTTCGCCGTTCTGATAAACATTACAGGCTTCTATACCATCTCCTGTATATTTAAGCGCCTTGATATCTCTGGCATGTAAGACACACTCCCGAAATCCATAATAAATGCACCATGAATTATTACTGTATAAACAATGCACCAATTTCCCTGCATTTCCTAACATCAGCCACTCGTTTCCATCACACCAGTCCGAATAGGTGCAGACCGCTCTGCCATTTCTATAATCTAAAATAAAATCAATCCGTTCATACTCCTCAAAATCGTATTTTATCAAAAACACAAGTTCCTCAAAACCGTCCCCGTCTATATCAGCCCTGACTATCCTGCTGCTGTCACCCTCCGACTCGTAAGACATTTCCAACTCTTCCACAATGCCAGCCGGATCAAAAGGCTTCCTTACGACCACTGAGAAATCGCCCTTTGCAATTGCATCAAAGACTTCATTCCGGCTTTGATATGTCTCGCAGTGCTCCGTTGGTATCTCTAAAAAAGAAGCACAGTCCAGCCAGCTTACTTCATTTATGTCATAAGTCAGTTCCTCATTTTCTACTTTGAAATTCTCTGTTGCATCTTTCTTTAAAATGTCCCGGCAGATAAGTTCACCCTTTTCCTCCGCCAAGATATATATCCATTCCTCCCCACCGCCTATCTTCCTCATACGAAAGAGCAGTTCCTGCCCGCCATTCCCTCCGCTGTCCACTACTGCAAACTGCTTACAAAATGGCCCTGTCTCCGATAATAAAATCTCATCATCAAAAAAGCTTACATATTCTCCGGGTTCCGCATTCTTTCCCGCAGGATTCCGCACTGTCAGATTATGAAATAGAAATTCCTGATACAACGGCGCGATCGCAAGATCTTGAAGATACCCTCTCGCGCTTACCTCTCCGCTCTTCCTGTCTATTTCATACATGAT
Organism: uncultured bacterium; assembly: GCA_947243845.1. GTDB lineage: Bacteria > Bacillota > Clostridia > Lachnospirales > Lachnospiraceae > UBA3282. Next base: position 27,008 of record CAMXIF010000023.1, on the reverse strand, counting down.
TTCAAACGTCTGGTCTGTCCCTTCATATTCTCCAAAAGCCCTGCCCCCTAAAAAGAGTTCCCCCTCTTCTTTCCGGCAGGACATATCCGCGTGCAGGTTCCCAAAGACCGCCTGATCCGCCGGTTTCAAAATACCATAAACATCCGTTATCAACGCTTCAAACCCAGCCCTGTCAAGTATCATAGACGGTTCCGGAAAGGGAGCCTGTCCGAAATCTATTTTTCGGATTTGCACGGCGTCTTTCTCTTCCAACATCCAGAGAACTTTCCTTTCCTGATCCATCCAGAAATTTTTCACCGGCCAGACTGCTTCCTTCTCCGGTGTCAAAATATAAAGCGCGGACGACTTCCCCAGATAAGAATAAACACTTACCTGTTCCGTTTCGTACACAAGATTACAATGTTCCAGTAAGATTTCCTGCTCCGTTCCCGTTTCCGCATCCCATAACCCAAAACTCTCCGGCTCCTCCCAGGCAACTTTCTCTGTCACTGCTGAGGCCTCTTCTTCACACGATACCGTCAGCTTCTGCAATTCTTCCTTTGTCCCCCGAAACACATTCATATCAATATATTTTTCCGAACCCTGATAGCCCTCCAAGACTGCGGTATCGGTAAACTGCCAAAACGTCCATAGATTACCTGCCGTAAAAGTCGGCTGACAGTAGACATTTCTGATCCATAAGGGATATGCCGCAAACTCATCCTTGATATAGCGATAGTAGACTTTATAAGTCGTATAGATGACAGGCTTAACCTGATAATGCTCTTCTAACGCTGTAAGCATCTCCCGCAATTGTTTTACCACCTCTTCCTTCGGCGGCGGATTCTTTTCCTTATCCCCGTAATATTCTACATCTACCGCGGGCGCCAACTTTCCGTTCAAACTGCCTACCGTATCTATATAAAACTGCGCCTGCTTCTTACCTTCACTGTCGAAACTAAAGAAATGATAGGCGCCGACACTGAGTTCCGTCTTCCCTGCTGCCTGCCAGTTATCATAAAAGCATTCATCCACATGAGCGCTCCCCTCCGTTGCCTTAATAAAGGCAAAATCCAGGTTCTGGTCTGCCAGTTTGGGCCAGTCAATGGTTCCCTGATAATGGGAAACATCCACACCGGTCACCTCATATCTGCCGGCCAGCATTGGTGTGATCTTGATTTTCTTATCGATCACAAACATGCCGATGACTACTGCCGCCAGCACCGCAGATATGCATATCCAATAAACTTTTCTTTTCTTCATCATCACCTGTCGGCTTCCTTCGCTTTATTGAGGAATATCTATTTCCAGTATAGAGGACTAATCAACCTTCTTTTTAATCTTCAACAGTAAAAGAACGATGCAGACACCAGTCAAAATATGACCAATTCCTGCAATACCGGAAATGGAGGCATCCATCCCTTTACTCAACCCTGCTGCCCATACCTGTGTCAAACCTCTCATGAGAAATCCAATGCCCGTAGCGTTCACCCCTATCTGGTAAACAATCAAAATCCTGCCAACGCTATTATCTGAGAAGCTAAAGGACTTTTCCACCAGCATGAGTATGAGAAAAAAGAACATTCCCAACATAAAATAATGAGTATGCATGACCGACAGATTCGTCTGTCCCGTAAAATGATTAAACTTTGTAAACTCCCTGTAAAACACTCCAAATATCATGGCAATGACCGCATAAACCAATGCCAGATTTGCATAACGTTTGACCATTATGATTACCTCCTTCTATTCTTTTATCATCGATTCCTTCGACTGCCTGTAAAGCCGCCACCCCATCAATATGATCCAAACATAAGCCATTGTCTTGGGAATCATAAGCATGCCAATGATCGGTAAAATCCCACTAAACAGAACGACCGGCAGATAGAAGCCAAACGACAGTCCTACCGCCAGCGGCATAAACCGAAAGACGGAATCTCCTGCCCTTTTTGTCTCCTGCGCAAAAATCACAATAATGATAACTCCCATCATCGCAAAAGGTATATTGCGAAGCACTCCAAAGAATAACGGCTGACGATATGTAAGCCACTGGTTTTGCGGAAGCAGACACAGCACAATGCGCAGTACAGACAGTGTCCACATCACTGCCGTAAGGCTTTTCCGCTCTTTTATCTGATAACGCTCACGCCAGACATAATATAGTATCAGGTAAAATACGGTCATGGTGATGGAAGTGATGAGTTTACCGATTCCAAGCGCCGCCGCATTTGCTTCCAGTCCTGCAGTCCAAAGAGCATAGGAACGCGGGACGAGATGAAAAGAATCCCCCGCGCCGAGCAGCGCGGCCATTAACCCGGCCTTTTTGACCAAAGGATCCCTGCCCTTTCTTAACATTATAAGACCTGCAGTCAGTGCAAATCCAAGATACAACACATCAAAAACAGTTTCTGCAATTGCCTGTGGCATAAATATTCCTCCTGTTCCCTTAATAAATAGTACGCCTGATCATGGTGATTAGAAAAGCAATATCCGGCGCTCTTGTCTTTAATGCCATCGTCATGTTCATCATGATAAAACGTATCAATTGCTCTCTGGCAAATGTTTCATCCCAGACATCCCTGCGGATATCTGCATCCTGCTCCATACCCTGCAGCAATGTCTCCTCCAGCACAGCCTGCATGGATGCCATCTGCACCTGTCCTTCCGCTTCCACATTACCCAGACTGTGCATCAGCCTTCCTGCAGATTGCTCTATCCGCACCTTTAGAAAACAGAAAATTTCCTGTAACTGCTCGCAAAATGAGTCCGCCGTAACTTCATCTCTCATTTCAAGCAGAGTCTGTTTCCAGTATCTTTCCGTAAGCGCAAGAAGAATCTCTTCTTTATTGGAAAAATAGTTGTACACGGTTCCGCTTGCGACACCGGCTTCCCCGGCAATGGAACGAATATTGACAGCCTCAATGCCTTCCATGTCCGCAATATTTTGCGCTACATTCAACAATGTGTCACGCAGGGTTTCATCTTTCTTTCGCACCAGGTCGCTCCTTTCCTGTTTTGTTAGATGAACGCGTTCATTTATATTGTATATAGGATGATATCAGTTGTCAATATTATTTGAACATGTTCATAAATACCCAATAAAAATAGCGGGGAATACTGTTCCATTCTCCGCTGTTTTCCATTTGAAATCACTGTCTCTAAATTATGATTCAATTCTAAACATGGTGACACAGAAATATCGTATTATCTCTCATTTGGGATTACTCTCCCTATATCCGTGCCTATATCAGACTTTCCATACACTTACTGCTGCTCCAAAATCCCTGCCATCTTCTCTATCATTTCATCTTCCTTCAGGCGGAACTTAATCTCCACTCTCCTGGACGCCGGCATATCCACCTTGTCCGTAGGGCTGCCGGAAGCGTCCTTTTGATAAACAGGATTGCTCCATGATTTTCCATTGACGGTCAGGATTTTTTGCAGCTGCTCAATCTCCGTCTCACTGAGACCGTTTCTTTTATTGAGGCAGAAATCCGCCACGGCCTTGGCACGCTCATAAGACAATTCCATATTGCTCTGGTAACCGCCGTCCGTGTCTGTGTGTCCTTCAATAATGATCTCAGCAATATAATCCCGGAACTGATCCTGCAGCAGCACATCCAGATACATGGGAATAATGTTTTTTAAAGTCTCCCTGCTGTCCACTGTCAGGGAAGAACTGTTATAACGGAAAAGCACATCGGAAGAAAATGTAATGGAACCTGTCTGGGCATCCACTTTCATTGTGGAATTGCTGAAAGCGGACTGCAGCGCCCCGATAATATCCGTGCGGATACCGACAATATCCTGCAGTTCCTGCTTTGTGGTCGTCAGTTCCTGTCTGGCATTTTCTATCTCCAGATAAGCATTGTTCAGTTCTTCCTGCGTCAGAGCCGCCTGGTCATAAGCCTGCTGCAGCTGTGCAAGCGAGGAAGCAAGATTCTCATTTGACTTCTCCAATTCTGCCTTGGAAAGTTCCAAATCCTCTATCGTTGCATCTAATTCACTTTGCGCTGTGCTGAGTTCCAGCCTGGTTCGATCCAGATCATCTGTTTTCTGTCTGTATATGGCAAGAGTAAGCGCTATCATCAGAATAAAAATCAGCAAAAGCGCCGCCATCATATCCGAATAGGACTGCCAGTAACTATGCTCCGCAAAAGCTTCCCTGTTCCTTCGTCTATTTCTCATATAAGTTCCTCATCTGCTCAAATGTGTATATCTGGCTGCTGATTTCATCGCTCATATCACTGCATGTATCCGCCAGCATTTTCTTCTGCTCCTCAATCTGTCCTGCAAATATCTCCTGTCTCTCCATGACCTTTGACAGAGCCTCCTGCACGTTACGGTTTACCTCCACAAGCGTTGTGACCGCTTCCACCATTTCCGCAGCATTAACGGCACTGGCGGCCTGTGATTCTCCCGCAGCCTTCAAGGCATTGCCCAGCTTCTTAAAGTCCGTATCCAACGCAGACTGCATCTGCACGGTAAACTTATCCACGATGCGCTCCACGCCTGCCGTCTGTTCCATCGCATTGCCCTTCATCATTTCCAACATCTGCTTTAAGGAATTTGCCATCCCCGCCTGATACACCAGCATTGTTGCCAGATTCTCATCTTCTTTCAGGGCGATCGGCTGCGCCGTCTGACGGAACACATCTAAAAATTCATTCAATGTCTCATAAGCATCCGACATAATGCTTCGATAAGCAATATTGAATACCAATGAGAAAAAGATACCATATACCGAAGTGTGGAAAGCCACTTTCATACCAGAGAGCAGGAAACCCACATTATCAGAGATAGAAAAGATATCATCCCCGCTGAATGCTCCCAACCCCATAGACAGACCAAGAAACGTTCCCAGGATTCCCAGACCGGTAAGCATTCCGGGAACACCGGAATTAAAGAAATTCATGCCTATCTTGTCTATTAAATCCTCATTGATATACTCTCCCAGATCACAGGAAGACGCTGCGCCCCGTCTGGTCTTTGCACTTTTTACCCGCAGACGGTACTTATTGAACGCGTCCTGCAGTTCCCCTTCCTCAAACACTTTGGTATTATCCCTATAATTTCCCCAGAGGTTCTTACCACCCGCCTCCTTATATTCTTTCTGCAGACGGATGGCCGCATCTTCCAGATCATAAGTGGCCCTGTTAAGCCTGCCAAAGCTGAAGGAAGATATGATAAAAAGAATCCCGATAATGATCAGAAATCCGACATTGATTGAAAGATTTACAAGAGAAACCTCTTCCCCCGTAAACACGCCATTCAAATATAATACAAAAGCAACCACAATAACATATAAAAAATACAGTGCATAATACAGTCTACTCTTCATCCGTACACCTATCCTTTTCTCTGTTGATACAGTTATTATGACAATTATCTTAAGAATCATTCTTACAGATTATGCCTTAAACCTATCACATTTTAAATCGAATCTCAATAGTCTTAACCGAAGTTCATCAGTATTAAGGATATCTTAAAGTTTTCTCAAGAAAAAGTACTGTTTTACGGTTTTCAAGAATCAAAATCTGCGCCCATTTCATTTTCGAGGTGCTGCATGATATAGCGCTCTTTACAAATTAGTGCATATCATGAAAAAAGGCTTGCTTCCTGCCTATTAAAAATAGTAAAATATAAATATATATATGCAACTCAATCGCGCATAAAACGCTTCGATACATTATCCAAAATCATCCTCTGACAGAGGGGGAAGGAGATGATTCTATGGGAATTGGCAGTATAGCATCAACGACCAGAATGGCAGTCGTGCAAACGGCTCCGACAGATTTAAAGGATCAGAAGAGCAAAAGCATCCAAAGTAAGATCTCAGATGTAGAACAGCAGATACGGAAGTTATCTTCAGAAGAAGACCTGTCTCTTAATGAAAAGGCTAATGAGAAAAAGAAACTTCAGAAAGAAGAAGCCGATCTTAGCACCAAACTGAAACAACATCAGGAAGAACTTCTCCGGTCACAGAAAAGAGACCTTATGCTGGCCGAGATGCAAGAAGAGCAAGCACCTACAGAAGAGGAAAATGCAGAAGATAAAATACAGTCCAAAGAAACATCCTCTGACGCGGCGGACAAGAAGGATCTTTCTACAGATGCGCAACAGACTGCGCAGCCGGGAACTGTCATAACTCAAAACAGCGATGGCACCGTTATTCTGAAAGAAATCATGAATCCGGTCGAGAATCCCAATACGGATACCGCAAAACCGGTTGATGAGGTCAAAGAAGAAGCCATCCGGGCAAAAGAAACAAAAGAGACTGATGATGAGGCGGGTACAGACACCAACCTATCGGGCACAGAACTACAGGCAATGGTATCGGCAGACGTTTCCCTGCAGCAGGCAGATTATCAGGGAACGGTAATCGCCAAAACCGAAGGCGGTATTGCGATTTTAAAAGGTGAAATAAAACAGGATGCGTATCGCGGCGATAATACGGAGCGGAAACAGGCAGAACTTGAAAAGATGCAAAAACAGAGCCAGCGGGAACAGGCATTCCAATTCTCTATCTTAGGGGAAGCAGATGATGCCATGAAATCAGCCGCTGAAACGAATGGTGCCGCAAAAGGCAATCCCGATACGGAAAATACCTTTTATATCAGCGGCTTAAGTGCACCGCAGGAAGAACAGGCATCACACCAGAGGTTTTATGTTTCTTTTGGATAAACAGCAGAACAAGCGGATAGGCTTTGCATATCGTCTATCCGCTTATCATGTATAACCAATAATGCAAGAGGGGATAGACTATGCGTAAATATTTGGTAATATGTATTGCAGCAATACTGTTAACTGCCATAACGGGCTGTGGCACTGATTTACCCAAATTCAGTGACAACATTCTCTTTTCCATCAATGCCGGAGCCTCCGGTTTCGGAACAAGAGCGGAATGTACCGATGCAGAAATCATTGTTTACACTGACAGATCTGTGAAAATTTTTATGGATGACTCGGATTACAGCACCATTGTTGAAATCGGTTCCGTTACGTTGTCTGAGGATGATTATGAACAACTGGCCAAGCTTGCCGACAAAAAGACAATCTATAATCTCAAAGTGGAAGAAGAATTGGACGCCACCGATGGCAGTTCATACCACATATCGCTTTATGATGAAAATGATGAGGTACTAATTTACAAGGGTGGATATATGCCTAAGAGCAAGGAATTTCTGGAACTGTATAAAGACATACATGAAATATTTGCTCTCTATGACATTGACCAGATTGTGGAAGCCCATAGAGAGGTATTAAGCAAAGAATAAACCTTACCCGCTTTATTCAAATTCAAATGAAGCCCTGTCTGTTTCAAAAGCAAACAGGGTACAGTCCTTTTTGCGAAATCGATAGAAGGCTCGGCAGGATGCGCTTTCGTGAATTGTTCTTACCATGTTTCCCTTTACCGGCGCCTTAAGAGGCTGTCCAGCTTCCTCCAGCAGCCGGATATCCAATTCCAGATTCCCTTGTACAACCCGAACCATTTTGTCTTGTATCTGAACCACTCTGGCTCCCAGATAAGTAGCAATCCTGTACTCTCTTCCCCGCCATAATACAAAGCCTATAATACCGGTAAAGTGAAAGCCCGCCATGGGAATATCTGCCACTGACAGCATTAAGGAACCACCCCGGAAACAACATTGCGTCCACATATACTTGTCAGGAAACGATCGTCCTTTGTCACCTTCCCAATACCCCCAGGCATTCTGAAAGGAATACTGCTGCCCATTAATATCCACATTCCCTGTGACTGCATGCCGCATGCTCCACACGCTGTGACTGCATTCCATAAATGGCACGAATTTAAAGGGCCCCATAATATCATATTTTAATGGGAAAAGCTGCCCAAAATCCAAATTGCCCCTCATGTTTAACTGCGGTGTGCGTATTGCCAAATGAATACCTTCTTCACCGAATCGATTCTTACCAATAAAAATATTTCTCTTTGTCCGTTGGAAACAATCTGCCGGAAATGTTACCGTCCAGGCATCCGTATCCGTAATCACCTGCATGGAACAGGTGCGTTTGCTCCCTGTGCCATGAACGGCAGGTATTACCGCCAAAGTCTGTGAAGCTGATTGACATTTGAAATACCAACCATAAAAAGAATAATACATAGACTCATCTCCATGAAAATAATACTTATCTTTCCACGGAAAACTCTGTTTTATTCATCCATAATCATATTCTTCTATCTATCGGCATCCGCCAGAAGTGCAAGCGGTTCCTCTTTCAGATTTCTGTATATCCCCGAAACGGCCATTCCTACGGTAAATAAGCAGACCAGACCGCCGCCAAGAACAGACACCCGCCAGTCTGTCTTTGACAGATAGCCTATCTCCTCCACCGGATTCTCCTCTTCGCCCTCTCTTCTCTCCCTGTTCAGCTGCACTTCCCCATTACTAAACCGAGTATCAAAGGTTTCCACGGACGCCATTTCCGACACGGCCTGTACCGCAAAAAGATTCCCCGCGAAACCTCCGGCCATACTGCCCGCAAGGGCAATGATCAAAACACCGGCAAGCAGAGAACAGGCGCACTGCCCTTTGGTCACACCAAGACTCCGCTCAATCGCCGTCTGCTTTTTCTGTTTCGTAATAAAGAGGTGGCAGAAAAAAACCACAATGCATACCGCGCTGACAATGCCTGTTGTCAGAAGAATGGCGGACATGGTCTGCATATTTTTGAGCCCGCCCTCCAGCTTGCTGTAGCCGCCGTCATAGAAAGTGATTTCCACATGATCTATGCCCTGGGCCTCCCATAGTTTTTTATAATTTTCCATGCTCTCACTGCCGTTAGGAATCCGGAAAGCGGTGGTATACCCCTTCATGGGACCATAGATTGCAATGTTGTTTTCGTTAGTGTTTTTGATAGAGGCTGTTGGGATAAAGACCTCATTTCTATCCAGCACATATCCCCAGTCCCCGTCTGAACCGACTCCGACCGCATAAATCCCTTTGATCAAATAATCACTATCCTCAAAGGGCTTATATACCTCACCTTCTGCATTCAGATTTCCTTCTGCGCCGCCCCTGCCCGGAGAAGCCGCATAATTGGCATAGCGCAGCGCCAGATGCAGGGAATCTCCCACTTTAAGCCCGTTCCTTCTGGCAAAACCGTCCGACACCAGACATACCTTATTTCCCTGCTGATAATCTTCCTGCGTAAACAACTCTCCTTCTGCAAGATAGGCCTGTTTCGTATAAAAAGCCATAATCAGGTTCAGATCCTGCGTTGCCGTCACCGGGAAGTGCAGTGTGCGCATTTCTAAATCTTCACAGAGCGCCAGCCACTCCTGCCCCTCCTTGGTATCATAAAAGCCCGGTGTCACTTCTGTAATCCAATTCCCTGTCATCTTTGTGGGCAGTCTGTTCCCATCCACGTCAGCCTGTGTGGAAAACGGCCCCCTCATCGGCACATATTCAAAAATGGCGGCGGAACCATTCTCATCCCAATCATGGGCAAACCCATCCTCCAACGCCATCAGATAGGTCTTATCCGCATACAGTTTCTGCGGATGTTCCGTATTATGGTCGCATAAATAAATCGGAGAAGTATTGACCTGATAAACGCTGTACAGTACATCCTTCACCTCAATCTTTACAGGCCCCGCAGGTACACAGTCCTCTAGTGGAGAAGCTTCTATGACTATATACTGAAAATAGCCCTCATTGTCTTCCTTCAACTTATAATCAAACGGCTGGGCCTCATAGTATGCCCGTTGCTCCGGCCCGCTCAGATACCCTGCCCCCTCAAAATCAAGCACATCACTTGAAACTGTCTCTCCATAAACCGACCTGTTATAATACCGGAATCCCTCCTTATCCGCAAACCATACGGCCTCCTGCTCCGTCCTCTCAGGCGTCTGTTCCACCGTGCCGATAGTCATAAAGATCTCCTCAAACCGCTGCAAATTGTCCCCGCAAAGTTTCCAGAGATTACCTCCTGCACAGACCAAAGCCACCGTAAAGGAAAGCAGCAGAAAAAACAGAACCGTCTTTACCGGTGTCCGTACAAGTCTGGTCAAGCTGCTTCTGATTGTTGTCATATACTACCTCCGCCTCTCTTCAATCCTTCTTCGTGAGCATCTCCATCACGCTGAGTTTATGCAGCTCCCCAATTGCCATTGCCGCCCCTGCCAGAAAAGCCATTAAAAACATCACTCCCGATAAAGCAAGCACACTGGCCGCAGTGTGCAGGAAAACCGCCGCCGCCAGACTTCCCAGAAAGCAGGCCGCCGCTTCCACAAACGCCATCTCCCCAAACAGCAAAAAAAAGCTTCTGCCCCGCCCTGTTCCCAGAGAGCGCATGAGGGCGTATTCTTCCTGCCTGCTCTGCAGGGAGAGATAACTGCAAAGATAACCGATAAAAATGACGATTGCCGCCAGAAAAGGCAGCATCCCCTTGAGGAGCGCCAGGTTTTTCATGAGCGTCTCCGCAGAACGAATAAATGACTCGTCCATGATCGTCAGTGCATTGCCGTCCGTACGCGGTTTCGCCCGTGTGATCACCGACAAAAACTTAGCCTCATCATACATCTGCGCTTTCAGGGCATTTAACTGAAACGGATCCTTCACCACAAAGGAACCGGAGTCCGCATAAAATTCGATGCCCTGACTGTGATAAGCCTCCCGCATATAATCAAGGGGAAGGATGACCTCCGGCGGCACCCAATTCCCCTGATAGTCTCCAATCTGCATACTGCCTACGATTTTATAGGTATCTGTGAGCAGAGGCTCGATAAATATCTCGCTCCCTTCCGGCGCATAACGGTAATAAAATATGGTTAACATAATATCATCTCCGAGATGAACCCCTTTCTCCACCATAAGCGATTCATCCAAGATACAGACCTTCTGCGCCGTTTCAAGGATACTCTCATCTACGCCCTCCAGCCAGGTAATCTCCTCCCGTTTCATGCCGGAAACACCCTCCGGCGCATTCATCCCCATACCATAATAGTTCAGATTTTCCTTATACTCCTCCACGGTGAACGCACCAAACCCAAATTTCAGTCGTACGGTAAAGACCGGATCTTTCACATACTCCGACTCCATCACACGCATCATCCGATCTTCCCGGATGGTCATACCCTCCCGCTGGGACCCGTTCAGCGTACTTATCCTGGCCGTGACTTCCAGCGCCTTGGGAAGATCTGCAAGCTGTTTTTCCGTGCTGTCCATATTCCCTGCATAGGCATCCAGAATCAGGATAGTCACCACGCCAATCAAAATAAGCAATATACTCTTCTTTCCATGCCGCACAACATTCCTCGCGGTCTGCCTGATAAAAAAGTTCATTTCTACCCCCATGTCAGCGTCTTACTTTTCTTTTCCTGTACGCCTCACTTTCCCATACGCATTTCAGTTCGGCATAGCACTCTCCATTCTCCTTGGTCAACTCCACTTCCATCGCTGCTATCCGTTCCCGCTTCTCATTCACGATCCAGAGTGATAGATTTCCCTGCGAGATTCGGCCCGTATCCTCCGGTCGATCCTGCGCCACCTTCCACTCAATGATACCGCCCCTTTCTGTGATAAAATCGTCCCTGAGCGTAATAAACTGTCTGTCGTAAAGATAGTTCTCCGGCAGTTCCAGTCGAAACGTACATTTATAAGGATAATAAGCCTGCTCCATATTATCTAAATGTTCCATGCTGTCACCCCCTTCAGTTGTGTCGTAGGGCTGCTTTTTCAACAGAATCCGCTCTCCCTCCATAAGTTTCTGCCAGCCGTATTCCTCCGTGGCCGCATACACCACCACCTCTTCCCCGACAAATCCCGGTCTTGCAAAACACAGCAGGGAAAGGAGCAGACAGACCGCGAGCACTGCCGCCGGGACTCTGGGCGCCAGTCTCCTCCTGTTTCGTTTTCCCGCCTTCACGCCCTCTATGATACGTTCCCTGGCCGGTTCATCCGGCACAATCCTATGGACTGCCGCATGCAGTCGGCTCTCCACATCCTCCTCCCAAACGTTGTGCTCCTTCTCTATCATCTCTTCCTCATTCCATTTCTTATCTTCCATGACACGCTTCTCCTTTCCCAAACATGCCGTCCGTTATTCCGTTTGACCACAGTTTGCTCAGTTCCCGCATTTTTGCCCGCCGCAGCCAATGTCTCTATCCGTTACTCTGTCTCTTCCAGAATTCCCCGCAGCTTTCCCCGTCCTCTCTCCAGCCGCTTCCTGACCGTGGCTTCCGACAGTTTGAGCATCCCGGCAATCTCCTTTCCCTGATACCCCTCCACATAGTGCAAGAGCAGCACCTCCCTGTAATTGGCGGGCAGAAGCAAAAGGCTGTCCATCAGTCTCGTATCTTCCTTTTCCTCATAATATCGGGAAAGCTGCTCCATCCCGATTTTCGGGTGATTCTTATAAAAACGCAGCCTGTTTTTGCAAAGGTTGATATCCACTCGGATCAGCCATGCCTTCCGGTGCTCCTCCGTCTCAAACGTCTTCCCGCCCTCCGTATGCTCCATATATTTAATCAATGTATCCTGCACGACATCCTCAGCGTCAAAAGCGTTCTTCATCATCACAAAGGCAATCCGGTAAAGCATATTGCCATATTCCTGAAAAACCTCCTCCACGCTCTGATTCGGGCTGTCTGTTCTTTTCTCCAACATGTTACCGCCTTCGGGCGTCCCTTTCTTTTCTTCTGCTTTCTATTGTACCAAGAATCCTCTTCATAAGTAAAACACATAGTGGTATGAAAATGTGACACTCTTTACTCAAAAATCTTACGGACCAATTTCCGCATTCTCCATATAATAAAATTAATCTTTCCCTAAAAATAAAAGTATGATATAATACCAGCGGCTTAAGATAGCTTTATGCCAAACTATGTTATTAAAGGAATCCCAATTATCAAAACAGTGTCATAGCATAAGCATGAGTCATAAGAGGATGGATAAGAAGATACACAGGATAATCAGTATACTTTTAGCAATTTCTCTGTTCTTCGCGGGAATGTATGTGGATGCAGTCCCGGCAGAAGATTTCTTTGCGTACGACTTGACAGGAAAAATGACTGCAAGTCTTGCCCCACTCCACTCAGATATCAATCACGATGCCATATGTACCACAGAATCACCTGCTGTACATAATACAGCCGCTCAATCACGGACCAAATACCAGCAGCGTTACCGGGAAGTCGTTGAGTTCCTCTATTTACACTGCTCCGGACTTGGCGCTATCGCACAGGAAAAATCCTGCATACACCATGCAGCAACATATTTATTCTATCGCACCCAAAATGAGCTGATTACGGAATACGTCTATCAGTCAGATGGGAAGAAGCGCATCTAAAACTGTATTATGAAAAGGAGAAATGTATAACTTAATAACAGTTTTAGAAAGAAGGGAACTATATGTTGGCACAGGTTGTTGCAGTAATCATCTTTATTGCAATGTTTATTTTTATTGTGACCGAAATTGTGGGGAGACACGTTGTTTCGCTTGTTTGTGCACTGTTTACGGTCATTTTTGTTTTTGGTATTGGAATGCACAGCATGACAGCAATACTTGAGACTCTGAATCTCAAAAGCGTTTTTACGATTGAATTCTGGTATCTTTCCGGGGAGACATCGGGAAGCAGTACCGGCATCAACTGGGAGACAATCCTGTTTATCTTTGGGATGATGGTCATGGTAGAAGGAATGGCACGAGTTGGTTTTTTCAGATGGCTCTGTATGCGTATTGCCAAACTCGTCCATTATCAGGTGATACCACTGTTTATCACCTTTATGATCTTATCAACCATACTGGCGATGTTCATTGACAGTATTACCGTAATTCTGTTTTTGGCCGCCGTAACGATTGAACTTTCACAGCTTTTGAAATTCAATCCAATCCCCATGATTTTATCCGAAATTTTCTGCGCAAATCTTGGTGGTTCGGCTACCATGTGCGGAGATCCGCCCAATATTATTATCGGTACTTCGCTGGGCTATTCTTTTACAGATTTTGTGACAAATACCGGAGTGATCGCAGGCATCTGCCTGATTGCGGTACTGATATACTTTTATCTGATATTCCGCAAGGAACTTAGGGCAGATATGACAAAGCCAGTGGATTACAGCAGCCTGCCAAGCCCGGAATCCACAATCACTGATAAGAAGGGCTTTGCCGTAAGCTGCGTTATCTTTGCTACTGCAGTCGTCCTGCTGGTAACCCATGCCCAGACGGGACTTACCGTTTCTACAATCGGCTGTCTTGTTGCCATTGCAACCCTGATAACCTCGTGGAAGTATGCCATATTGTTATTAAAAAAAGTGGACTATAAAACGCTGCTGTTTTTCATTGGTCTCTTTGTTGTAATCGGCGGACTGGAGCAGACAGGAATCCTGGAAATCATGGCCGGATTTATCGGCAGGATCAGCGGCGGCAATGTCATGGTCATGGTTGCGATTATCATTTGGTTATCGGCCATTGTCAGCGCATTTGTGGATAATATCCCGTTTGCAACTACAATGATACCGATTATAAAAAGTCTGTCAGCCGCATATGGCGTTGATCTGTCCATGCTTTCCTGGACTCTGGCAATGGGAACAGACATCGGCGGAAGCGCCACCCCTATAGGCGCATCGGCAAATGTTGTCGGCGTTGCTACCGCCTCAAGGGAAGGCTATGTGATAAAATGGGGGATTTACTGCAGAAAAATGATGCCGGCAACCGTTATTGTTGTCCTGTTGTCTATGCTTTTGATTTATATTCGATATTTATAAGGGGAGGTGAAACAGATGGAAAAACAATTGATCATTTCCGTTGGAAGAGAATATGGCAGCGGTGGTCACGAAATAGCAGAGAAACTGGCAAAGCATTATAGCATTCAACTGCTTGACCACAATCTACTCGATGAGATTGCTACAAAAAAGAACGTCAATATGGATCATTTAAAAGACCTGGATGAGAAACATAAAAATCCTTTGTCTTCCAGAACGGTAAGAGGATACAGCAGTTCACCGGAGGAAAATATGCTATATCTTCAGTTTGATTACCTGCGGGATAAGGCTGACTCCGGAGAATCCTTTGTGATTGTGGGACGGTGCAGTGAAACAATCCTGAAACAGTATGACAGTATGATCTCTATTTTCATTCTTGCAGACCGCGATAAAAGAACCGAACGGATTATGCGTTTGTATCATCTGACGGAAAGTGAGGCTGTCAAAAAAATCCGCGAAAAGGATATGAGCCGCAGACGTTACCACAACAGCTTCTGTGTCGGAAAGTGGGGAGATTGCAGAAATTACGATGTCTCCTTAAACAGCAGTAAACTGGGAATTGACGGATCCGTGAAACTGCTGACGGACTATATTGACAGAAGAATACGGTAAATAGACCCTAAGCTGCCGGAGCACTCCGGCAGCTTATAACATATAGCCATGCCCGCATCCCTGCGCTGCCTGTTCGTCATTTCTGTTTTCATTTTGCTTTCCTCCATCACACATTCCCCACATACACCTTTTCCAAATACTTCCCGGCAGTCCTTTGAAGGCGGTATAGCTGCTCCACGTCCGTAGCTTCCTTGTCCTTCATATGATACCGCGGGAAAAATCGGGTGATATGGAGAGGGACTGCCGGACATAAGCCGGCAATCCATTTGGCCTGCGCTTCCATATCCTCCAGAGAATCGTTTTCCCCCGGCACGATCAGCGTAGTCAGTTCCACATGGCAGCTTTCCACCGCTCTCGCAATAAAGGCCTTAACCGTCTCCAAATCTCCGCCAATCTTCCGATAATACTCCTCACGAAAACCCTTCAGGTCAATGTTCATGGCATCTATCCAGGGCAATAACTCCTCAAGCACCTCCAAGGTGGCGGTACCATTCGTCACGAGCACATTCTGCATGCCATATTCTCTCACCATTCTGGCCGTATCGCGGACAAACTCCCAGCCCACCAGAGGTTCATTATAGGTATAGGCTATGCCGATGTTCCCTGCCGTTTTCTGTTCCTTCCACATAAACGCCAGGTCCGCAAGTTGTACGGGAGAGACTTTCTCCGCGTCAAGGCGCCTTCCATCTGCCATGGAAATCTCATGATTCTGGCAGAACGGGCATCGGAGATTACAGCCATAGCTTCCCACAGACAATATCGTGCTTCCCGGATAAAAATCATACAGAGGCTTCTTTTCAATGGGATCCAGCGCCAGGGAAGTAATCCAGCCGTAATTTTCACAGATAATCTCCCCGCCCTCGTTTTTCCTGGCTCTGCACAGCCCTGTCTGTCCGGGCTCCAACGCACAGTGATGCATACATACCTGACAAATTGTTTTCATCACACTATCCCTCATGATTCCTGCTTATGCGAAATCTCAAATTAATACGGAAATGCCATATATCAAACAGGCTTTTAATGGTGACGTATCACTTCGAAACGCTCCAGTTCCACATTCTCATGGTCTTTGATTCCCGCTTTCTGCTTCGCTATGGCAATCTGCTGCTCTATCGTGTCCACGCCCTCCAGATTCGGCAGCAACAGCCCACGCCTTGCGCCCTTAGTCACGATGACGCCGTACCGGGTCACATCCAACTCTTCCGGTGATGAAATTTTCTCCGTCTCCCCCAACACATCAACGCTGATTGTCAGGCGCTCCAACTCCCAGGCCTCCACCGGCGTAAATCTAGGATCCTCCGAACAGGCACTGACCGCATTGTGCATGATCTCTTCCGCAAGAGATCCTCTGACCGCCTGGATGGTTCCAATACAGCCTCTGAGTCTTCCATCCTCTTTCAGGGATACAAACGCGCCCGCCCTGTTTTGATATAATTCCTCCGGCAGTTCCTGAGGCATCTCAGGGAATGTACCCGTCCCTACAAACGCCTCGATGGTGTATCTTGCCAGCCTGACATAAGGATCTTCCTGTTCCCGTCTGGCACGAAGCTCCTGCAACTCCTTTTCCTCGTACTGCTCCAGAAAATTCCGCGTCTCATCATTACCGCAGGGATGAAAGGCGCAGACGCCATATCCTACCCCGAAAGGCCCCTCATACGAAAGCTGCTCTGCCTCCACGCTGGTCTGGTCAAATGCTCCTGCCATGACGGTAAAGGAGCGGTGCCCACACTCCGCAGCTTTCTCGCAGAAATCTTCCGAAAATAAAAGCAGTTCCCCAAAAGCGCCCCTGCCCATCACATCCATAATCCGCGCATCATAGGCAGGCCCTTCCTCCTGATAACCGTAAGGTCCGTCCTCCTTCAGCTTATGGGACAAGTCACCGCTGGCAACCACTACAGTGTTCCGTCCGAGAGTCCGTGCAGTCTCTCTGATACACTGTCCCAGACGGTAATGAGCCGTCAAGGGCAGACCCGATAAGCCGACTCTTACCAAGTGGTATCCTGTCCAATACTGGTTCACGAAATACAAGGGTACCATGGTGCCATGATCCAGCTTCTTATCTCGTTCTCCCAGCGTCCCCGCCTGTATACCGGCCTCCTCCACATTCTCGCACAGTAAACGGACAAATTCCGTGTCATAAGCGACTTCCATGGAAGTCCGCCTGGCACGGAACTGGCCAAAATCCCCCTTTGCACCCTGCCCTGGCGATATGTGGAAGTAATCCGCATACATAGTCTGGTGCGGGGACAGAAGCACAATCGTCTCCGGCTGCAGATTACCGATCATCTCCGCTGCCTTTTGATATGCATCGATTGTCTTCTGAATCTTCTTTTCTTCACCTCCGCCCACATCGGGTATGATGAGCGGCGGGTGCGGTACCATGAATCCTGCTGAAATTCCCATGATGATCCTCCTGTGTCTGTATGGCTCCGAGATGTCCCTTCGTTTGATTAAAGTTTATGTCTGAGCCGGGAAAAAGTCAACAGATTCAAAATAACATCTATACTGTTTCGCCTGCCTTCTGTAACAGACTCTTAAATTTGGAAGACAGCTTACACAGCTTGTCGTACAGATCAAACGTGATTTCCGTAGTCGGCGCAACCTGTAAATAGGAACATACCATGCATACCATCGTGTAGCTGTCCATTATGGAAGATTTAACAATCATCATAATCAAGACCGTCAGCACTAACGCCGCCAAAAGCCCCAGTATTCCGGGCACGCCCAAAACACTCAGGATACCGATTATACCAAACATTAAAAGAAACCATGCGATACCTGAAATGATGACAGCTATTACTGCCGTCTTAAGAGCGTCCTTTAGAATACTTTTCCAGTTTTGAAAATAAATGACTACGCCGTCCGCAGCACTCTTAAAAGACGACTGATCCGCATGATAAAAGGTGTATGCCATACAGCATTCATCCAGGTTTCCAAGCGCAATATCAACAAAAGCCTTTGCCAAAGAAACCAGAGTCTCCATGCCGGGGATTTTTTCCAGAAAACTGCCCACAATATTCAGTGTTCCGTTAATCTGCCTTACCGCTCCTGACACCAGACGATCCACTGCAAAATATGCCGCTGCCGTTGCAAACTTCTCCTTTACGACCTGCTTACCATACGCAAACTGATCTTCGGGCAGGCTGCCTGTCTTCACCAGATGCGTAACCACCGCTATATGTCCCGCCTTCAGCAAGTAGCCTATGTAATATTGCGTAACGCCTACGACTCCTGCTGACCCTCCAAGCCATATCATCAGCGAAAACCCGATCATGGTCTCATTGCGGGATAATGCCGAAATTCCCAATAAGAT
Organism: uncultured bacterium; assembly: GCA_947243845.1. Lineage (GTDB taxonomy): Bacteria > Bacillota > Clostridia > Lachnospirales > Lachnospiraceae > UBA3282. The sequence continues at coordinate 8,375 of CAMXIF010000023.1, read as the reverse complement.
CAGTCCCAGCACAATAGAAAACAGGATGGCGCACCCTCCCAGAGCAAGTTTTAGCCATACAAATTTAATGGTTTTTCTGTAAACATCATTTGCCTTCATTGAAATCCCCTCCTTAAGTAAAATTGCTTATCATTTTTTCTTTTTTTGTGTTAAAATCAATTAACTCATCCGAAAAAAGCATAGCATACCACCCCTGATAAGGGTGAAAAATTACGCAGGCGTGCTAAATATTAGCGCAAGTGCAAAAACATAAAAAGGAGAGTGTCATGAAAATTGCAATCTGTGAAGATGAAAAAGTAATGGCGGATAAAATCTGGAGTTTTTTCTTTGACATGAAAGATATCAATGCAAAATGTTATCCCGACTCCGAGAGTCTGTTATCGGATTACGAAAAAGGAGAACGATACGATATCGTATTCTGCGACATCGTCATGAAATCCATGAATGGAATAGAACTATGCCGGGCACTCAGGAAACTGGATGAAAATGTGTATTTCTGCATAATCACAAACTATGTGGAATACGCCCCGTCAGGCTATGAAGCGGGCGTTTTCAGATATTTGCTGAAACCTGTGGCAAAGGAAGATGTATTGAAAGTGTTAGACGATATGCAAAGCATTGCATCTTCTTCACAAAAAATAATCATTAAATCCTTCCATGAAAGCGTTATCGTCAAGTCAGAATCTTTGATCTATATTGAAGTGAAGGACAAATATTCCTTTGTCCATTATTGGACGGAAGAAAACCCGCGCAGGGAAGAAACGATCATTACCGCAAACAGCCTGCAACATTTGGAAGAAACACTGACCGGCAAAAACTTCTGCCGTATCCACCGAAAATATTATATCAATATGGAACATGTCGTAAGCTATAATAATATATCGGTACTGATGGACTGCGGGACTGCGCTTCCCATAAGCTATAGAAAGTCAGGCGCATTTAAAGATGCTTTTGAAGCATTTCTATGATAGAAAACCAACCTTATGAAAGGATAGTTTGGCAAAAATGACAGCGGCAAATATTTTAGTATCTATCTCAAATGTAATGGCATCACTGATCATATTATTTTATTATCTTTTATTTTTTGTGAAAGGATGTACCCATCATATCAGAAGATTACTATCCATTATTGTCGTTTTTCTTGTCATTCAAATTATTGCTTCCATAATTGATGTGGATCCACTTGTCACAATATCTGTTCTGGGCATACTTCCGGTCGTTGATATTCTTTGCTGCCGCAACCGCATTTACAATCTTTTTATGATAATTCCCGCTTTCCTTTTTTATGCTTTGACGGCGATATTTCCGATGTTCCTTATCCCCCTGATCACAAGAAACAGTTTCGATGAACTTTATGGAGTAAGCTCACTTACCCTGCCCGGTTTTATCTGGGATCTCAGCCTTACCGTATTACTGATAGGGACCTATGCATTATGCCGCCGCAGAAAGATAGATTTACGACTGAAATTTCTGGAAGTTGCAGGCTTTTTGGTCTTTTTTATCTTTGCCCTGTTTATGCTGCTCAGCATGGGAGTATATAATAACACGCTGGAATATGAATTGAGCATCCTATTTGATTTACTTGCTACGTTTTTTATGCTGGCAATTTTTCTTGCTTACTGGAGTTATCTTATCATAGCGCGGGACCGGGCAAATAAGAAAAGAGACGCCGACCACGCACAAAAATATCTTGCCATGCAGATTGAAAGTCTGGAGTTAGAAGAAACCAACCGTCAGGAAATAAAAATCCTGAAACATGATCTGCGCAATCACCTACAGGTCATTCAGGAAATGTGCAGCACACACCAATATGTACAGATGGAAAGCTATATCAGCGAATTATCGGGGCATCCTATGCTTTCAAAAAGTTTTAACATCACGGGAAACCAAGCGGCGGATACCGTAATATCCATCAAAAAGGCATATGCTGACAATGTCGGCATACGCCTTACCTGTGACGGCAATTTTGCATGGCTTAATAATCTCTCTTCCATTGACGTATGCGCCGTTTTTTCAAATTTACTCGATAACGCGTTAGCGGGCTCAAAAGATGCCGCCGATCCCTATATCACCATCAAAGGAAATGACCATGCACATTTTTATACCCTGATTGTTTCCAATCATGTTCCGAAAAACATAAGAATCAAAAACAATTCGGTTAAAACAAGTAAAGGGGATAAAAAACATCATGGTCTCGGACTTTCCAGCATAGGTTCGGTGATCCGCAAATATAACGGCAGCTATACACTGAAATGTGAGGATTTGGTATTTTGCGTACAGGTAGTCTTCCCCAAATCTTCATAATCCTTCCTTCAACAGTTCCCCGTTGCGTTTCCAAATCTTTTGCATACCCTAATGCTGTATCTTGTTATCGCCGCTCTTCAACATTTCCATAAAATCAAACGGCGGGAGGATACTGTCTATCTTTTCATATAATGTATCGTCAAAATTATAGCGAAGTTCGCATTCCCGGTCAAAAATCATGGTCGGCTCTTTCTCTACAGTTACCGCCTCCCACACAGGCAGCTTATCACTCTTGGGTTTTCCAGTCTTCACAAACGTCATGAATGCTTCGAACATCTGGCTTTCCAACCGCTCTCCGATTTCCGGGATCTGACATACCTCTACCAAATCTATATTATGGAAGAAGAAAGGGATATCCGCACAATGCCATGCAATCTTATTGTGGTGAATCGGGAATTCCAGCGTGAAATCATACAGGTATGTGCCCGCTTTTTCCCCTTGTGCATGCAGCTTGGCAAGCTGTTTTGACGGCTGTCTCATAACGCGGTCAACCAAAAGTAAGTCCGTTGCATTCTTTCCCGGATAAGTCTCTTCAAACAACTCGATCATTTCATCCGTATGTTCCCCATAAACAGCACTTACAATTGCTTTCACCTGCTCCTTTGTCAATTGATTTTTATCATAATCTGACGGCATGAATGCAAATTCGCCAAACACACTGCCCACCATAAGCGGGATCTCAAAGGCTTTCTCCCGGAAGCCATAGTCCAGCGGATTTCCCTTATAGTAATCGCTTACAAGAGGACCGTTTCCTACATATCCGCCCTGCTTTGCGATTTCCGGGCTTACTTTGTTATAAGCATTGGCAAGCTCATAGAACGGAATCTTTTCAAGCTTCTCCACTTCATCCTCAGAAAAACCAAGTTCCTTTAAGATTGCCATAACAATCATGCGCCCGTCTCCCGTGCAGGACGGCATAAGGGATTTGTTGCCCACACCGCTCATAATCAGGCCGCGGTGGAACAGCCCGTCCGCATCGGCAATCTGCATCAGGTCGGCAACCTTCATCCCGCCCCCTGACTGTCCGAAGATTGTTACATCCTCCGGATTACCACCAAATAAAGAAATGTTGCTATGCACCCATTTAAGAGCCGCTACCATATCCGCATGGCCCGCATTTCCGGAGTTCGCATATTTTTCACCAAACGGGGATAGGTCAAGGTAACCAAGTATATTCAGCCTGTGGTTAATGGATACGACCACCACATCCCCCTGCATGCACATATTGAACCCGTCATAAGCAGCCTGCTCAATGGAAGACCCTGCAAAATATCCGCCGCCGTGAAGCCATACCACCACTGGAAGTTTCTTCTCACTGTCCAGCGTCTTAGTCCAAATATTCAGATTCTGACAATGCTCATCCTGTGGCCAATAACGATGCGGCACCATGAGCTCGGCATTGGGCGCATCATTCATCATAAGCGGACACACAAACCCATAGGAGGTTGCGTCTTTGACACCCTCCCATATGCTTTCTTTCGGCATCTGGAACCTGTCCGCATAAGCATAGGGAACTCCCTTGAAAATATATTCCCCGTTATAAAAATATCCTTTCAGTTTACCGCTTGTCGTTTCCAATACGGGTACATCATCAAAATTAAATTCAGCCATCCTGTTTTCTCCTCTCTTTGTGTCAATTGTCCTTTCCATTTAACGTCTCTACAAATAGATCAATTACTGTAATCCTCACCCAATTTATCGCTATCATTAGGGCAAAAAGGATTTGAACCCGCAGGTAAAATACAGAAATGATAGACTTTTACGTGTTTATTCACAGTAAATTTCTATAAGACGGTTTCTCTTTTCCTTATCCAGTTTATATTCACCTTCAAAAAATTCGTCATAACCGTTATATTTTCTTTGGATAGAACTGATGGTCAGCTGGATAAAATCTTCCTGAACACCCAGCAGCGGTTCACACATCCGCCGATATTTTTCAGGAATATTCAACAGTCCGAACAAATCATCATTTCCCTGTGTCAGGTATTTATTAGAAAGCAGATATTCTTTAACCGCATCTTCCTCGTCCATCCCCAGCGCCATCATGATCAAAAAGCCGGCAACTCCCGTCCTGTCCTTTCCGGCTGTACAATGAAAATAGATATTTCCGTCATTTTTCAATAGAAGTTCAAACAGTCTTTGGTATGCCGGATTCTCAAATGCCATCGTCCTATATCCCTCTTTTAAATATCCAAGAATATATTGAAACTGATCTGCGTCCATTTTGTTCTTTATTATCTTTTCAAAATCAAAACCGTTTACATCATGCTTTTGAGTTCTCAATGCACTGATCTGCTCATAGTCTGCGATACGAAATGCGTAGTCCTTTTCCATTTCAGCCTCTTTTTTATCACGGAAGTCAAGAACATGTCTGATTGCTAACGTATTTTCAAAATAATCGGCCTGATCTTGTGTAATACGCTCTAAAGAACCTCCGCGAAAAATCATATTCTTCTTCATGACTTTACCATCACGGTTTCTATAACCACCAATATCTCTGAAATTACGTATATTCATACCTGTTTCTCCTCAATCAGCCTTAAGGATACCTGACTATTTTTCAGTCCTAAACGCTGTAGACCTGTCTGTTCATTTCTCTGGAATGTACAAAACATCCCTTGAAACAAATTTTAACATATTATCACCTAATTTCAACAGCATTTGCAAACATATGGACACAACTTCGCAGCGTTTGTCATTCCGCATAAATCTGCTATCCTGCTGTTCCGATTCCCAAAATCTTATTTTCTTTGTTTTCGGTGTCGGGCATTTTCATTGGGTTATCATAGGCCTGCTTTGACACATTTTTTTGTAGTTATTTGTATAAACGCCTGACGCTGTACTTTTTGCTATTTCCATTTTACATTTTCCTTTCATAAATATACCCTTTTTCTTCAAACCACTCTTCCCAGCCGGAAACAGATTCCTTGCCGCCTCTCCAAATCATCAATATTTATGCTAATATCAACATCCTGATTATGTAAAACATTACCTGTTTATCTTATCTGCAAAACGGCATAGAAAAAAGCGTGTCGTTTTCTGAGACACGCTCTCATGGGAGTCCTGACAGACATGGATATTCTATTTTGTAGCGTTTACTGCATCTTTAGGCACTATAATTTGTTCACCAAAAATTACTTATGTGTCTGCATATACTCTGCTTTCACCTTATCAATCGTTTTGCCGCCAATACCAAAATTTTTGTCCGGCACTTCTTTAATTGTCGTAACAAAAAATTCCTGCGGTACTTTCATAATCTCGGAAGACACTTCTGTCAACCGTTTTATCAGTTCTTCTTTCTGATTATCTGATAAAGTTCCACTTTCAACCGTAATGTAAGGCATCGTATCCCTCCTTTCTATTGTTCCAAATTCTCCACTGCTCCCCAATTCTCCAATCTGCCAGAACGCTAAAAATGCCACCCTATCTATCCTATGCCCTCGCATCGAAGCCGCCCTGTACATCCACAGCCCCGGCATTTATCTCCTGCCTTGCCGTCCGGAACGGAACCTGCACTATTTAACTGGAACTCTGCTTCATACGGCTCGCCAAACAGGAGGCGCAGCCGCCTCTCATCTGCCTCCTGTATCTTCTCTATGTCCGCCATATTTTGATTGAGTTTCCCCATCAACGCAGCCCTGTCCGGCAGACCGTCAAACTGTTTCTGGTGGAAACGCTCCATCTCTTTTATATAATTCTGCTCCGTCTCCTTTAAAACGGCATTATACCTGTCAAGGTATTCCCGCCAGTTATCATCCTTCCGGCTGTATGCCCCGTGGAGGTTCCCGAACGCCTCCCTGACGACATCAGTCTTTCCTTGCTCCTTGTATTCGGTAACATGGAAACTGATCTTATAATAATCATCCGGGGAAATCTCCTCCCCGTTCCCGTTTTCTACCTTGAGGCAGTATTGATTGGTATTGATATCCCAATTAGGAACGGTCAACTTTTTGCGTCCCTCGCCGTCCCACTCCGCCTTCCCTACCTGATTGCCATATTCGTCATACAGGGTAAGATCATAATCACAGCCCTACGGCATATCTATATAAACCTCAACGCCAAAGTAATTCCGCTGAAAGTTCAAATCCAGAAATGCACTGCCTTTGTCCCTGTCTCCTTTGCTGTCATGAAGAATATCGGCTTGTTCCTGAAAGCCGCTCCCCACGCAGAACCTTGTTCATTTACATTATTTATTCCCATTGCCAGATCATCCTCCATTATTTGCTTTTACAGAAAGTCATAATGTCATTGATCCACTTACTATACCGCAAATATCCGTCCCAATTTCTAAGTGTTTTCATATCGTTCATAAGTTCGTGCGCCATCTCCATATAATCCGCTTTGTCGTGGTAGGAAATACCGTCCATCTTATCTTTCAGTATCGACATGGTCATGAAATTGCTGTCCGATTTATTCCCGGCATGCGCATTTAACGCAAGCATCTCCGTATAAGAGCAGCTAATCGGGTTCACCTTACTCACATCCACCGTCTGCTCATACTCATTTCCGTTTTTGTCAATACCTTTCACAAGGTAGACCGGATTGTCCGCTGAATAGTCATCCGCCCGGTATACGTTTGCGCTTTCCCCCGTCTTTACATGATGGATGGAAAATACTGCATCCGGGTCAATATGAACTACATTTCCTGTCGATTGCACCTTCACCCCGAAATCACCCTTCACATTGCTTTCCGTCTTTCTTGCTCCCTGCCATCCCGGATATCCTGTTGTTCCTATTCCGTTTATATTCATATTTCTAATTCTCCATTTTCATCAATTATTTTAACAACAGCCTCTCAGTCGTTCAGAGCCACCTCTGCTCTCTTAGGATAAGGCCGAGCAGTTTATTACCTCCATACAGACATAGTTTCCATATATCTTAATGGTCGTTTCGCTGTCATCACTAATAATACGAACCAACCTTCAAAAAAGTTTCATTTCTCTTATCATCTACATCAATTCCTCTGCCGTTCATAAACCGCCGCATATGGTGGATATAGTCCATAATGCAGCGGTTTGTCTCTTGTATATTTCCTCATCCTAAAGATTTCAGGTTCCTGCGGTATTCCGCCATTTCCTCCTCACTTACCGTATCTTTGATGTGCTGCAGCTCACTGACCACAAAATCCCGCTCCTTCGGCAGATAGGCGGTGACCGGGTAAAAGTTTGAACTGGAGTTAGCAAAAAGGTGCGTCCGTATCTGCAAGTTCTGAATGAACACCTGCAGTTCCTCCAGGCGCTCCTTCTCTCCGGCAGGGGCAAACTGCCCCTCCTGCTCCATGCGGTACAGTTCCGTATCCGGGAACAGCGTGAGGGAATCTATCGAAATAAAATATGGGTTTAACTGGCTGAACAGTTCTGCGCTGTTCGCCGCATTCCAGTATCCCCTGCCCTTTCCCGCAAGCCCGGTCATGTATACAAAATAATATTCAATCCCCGCCTCGTCCAGCTTCCGGCACTGCTCCAGGATATCAGCCGCCGTGTACCCTTTGCCCGCAAGCGCAAGCGTGTCATCGTCACCGCTCTCCGTCCCAATGGTCAGCCCGTTTATCCCCATCGCCCGGAGCTTCTTAAGCTGCCACACTTTCTTGTCCCTGATATCCCTTATACTTGCAAACATGGCCATCGTCTGGCATTTGATGAGGTAATCCCTTACCGTAAGCGCCCGGAGTTTCAAATTCTCGTAGCTCATGGCGAACGGGTTCGCCCCCGTCCAGAAGATGCGCCTTGCATAGGGCTGGTATCTTTTGATCTCCGCCAGGTCTTCCTCAAACTCCTCCATCGGTGACATATGGAAACACTCGTCTTTGTAAAGGCTACAGAAACGGCATTTCCCATAAGTACAGCCGGAAGTTGCCTGTATAATGACGGAATTCGCCTCATAGGGCGGCCTCCACGTCCTTCCCGTAAAATGCATAAACTCTTCTCCTATCAATGCATATCCTGTATCAGGCTTTTCAGTTCTCCCATATCAATTTCATAAATCCCCTGATACGTTTTCTCCACATATCCCCTGTTGTCAACGCCGATTTAAAAATGTAAGAAAACGCCGATTATATTTTGTAGTTTTTC
>CAMXIF010000022.1 GCA_947243845.1 uncultured bacterium | reverse complement strand
ATGGGGTATAGCAAAAAACTATATAATGTATTGGGGGGTTACAAGTAGTATATTACCATACCCCCTGTCCGTCTACAATACTAAGGATTCACAAATATTACAATTTGTACTATCCATTTTTATATATATTGCACAAAAAATATTGCTCTTTACACCAGTTCCCCGGGTTCTTCAGGCTGTGGATAGTAAGTATCAAAGAGTGCTTCAAACTCCGCACGGTTAATCTTTTCCTTCTGTAACAGGAGTTCTGCACACTTATGCAGCACATCCTCATGTTCTTTGATAATCTCCTTTGCCTTACGATAGCACTCGTCAATGATCGCCTTCACTTCCCTGTCGATCTCCCCTGAGATCAGTTCGCTGTGGCTCTTCGCATGTGCCAGATCCCGGCCGATGAATACTTCATCGTCATCATCATCATAATTGATCACGCCGATATTATCAGACATACCATATCGGGTTACCATCCTGCGGGCTGTCTTTGTGGCCTTCTTGATATCGCTGGAAGCCCCTGTGGTAATATCATCGAAGATAATCTCTTCGGCAATCCGCCCACCCAGAGATACCATGATATCTTCTATCATCTTTCCTTTGGTGAGGAACATCTCATCCTTTTCCGGAAGCGGCATCGTATAGCCTGCTGCCCCCAGTCCTGTAGGAATAATAGACACCGTGTATACCGGACCTACATCAGGCAGCACATGGAAAAGGATTGCGTGCCCCGCCTCATGATAGGCCGTAATCTTCTTCTCCTTCTCGGAAATGATACGGCTCTTCTTCTCCGCACCGATTCCTACCTTGATGAACGCCTTTTTAATGTCTTCCTGTTTCACAAATGCCCGCTTGTCCATGGCCGCATTGATAGCCGCCTCATTTAAGAGATTCTCCAGATCCGCTCCTGTAAATCCTGCTGTCGTCTGCGCAATCTGCTGTAAATCCACGTCATCACCGAGAGGTTTATTCTTGGCATGTACTTTCAGAATATCTTCTCTGCCCCGCACATCCGGGGACACCACTGTAATCTTTCTGTCAAAACGCCCCGGACGCAGGATGGCCGGATCTAAGATATCCACCCGATTGGTAGCCGCCATCACAATAATACCCTCGTTAACGCCGAAACCATCCATCTCTACCAACAGCTGGTTTAATGTCTGTTCTCTCTCATCGTGGCCGCCGCCCATACCGGTACCGCGCCGCCTTGCCACCGCATCAATCTCATCGATAAAAATAATACAGGGCGCATGTCTCTTGGCTTCTGCAAACATATCACGCACACGGGAAGCACCCACGCCAACAAACATCTCCACAAAATCAGAACCGGAAATACTAAAGAACGGCACATTGGCCTCACCTGCAATAGCCTTAGCAAGAAGCGTCTTACCGGTACCCGGTGCACCTTCTAAGAGCACCCCTTTGGGAATCCTCGCTCCCACTTTGGTAAATTTGCCTGGCTCTCTTAAAAACTCCACAATTTCCTGCAGTTCTTCCTTCTCCTCTTTCAGCCCAGCCACTTCACCCAGCGTGATCTTATTCTCACCGCCCATAGTGAGTTTGGCGCGGCTTTTTCCGAAATTCATCATTCTGCCGCCGCCACCGCCGCTGGAATTCTGCGCATTCATCATCACGAAGAAAAAGACACAGACCACCACAACGATCAGGATCGGAAATACACTGTTGAGAAACCAACTCTCCTCCGGCACACTCTCCACACCACAGTCTATGCCGTAACTTCTGACCAAAGTTTCCATTTCCATGACATCCGTCACGTAGAGGATCCTCTCCTCCCCGTTCTTTAAAACGATTTCCAAAGAACCGGTCGGTGTATCTTTATTCGGACAGATATTGACCACCGCAACTTCGTTCTTCTCAAGTTGTTCTTCAAACTCGCCTCTCGTGTAGCCATTGTTCTGTACACGCAAAGTACCTACCCAGACGGTAAGCAGAAGAAGGCCGATGATAATCACAAAATATACATAAAAACTTTTATTATTCTTGCCCAAAGCGTACCTCTTTCTCTAATCAAAATTTACCACACCGATATAGGGCAGATTTCGATATTTCTGATCATAATCCAGTCCATAACCCACCACGAACTTGTCAGGAATCGCAAATCCCGTATAATCCACTTTTACATCCACCACTCTCCGGTCCGGTTTATCTAACAGCGTACAGAGTTTCACATCTTCCGGCCCTCTGTCCCTGAGCATATCCAGTAAATAGCTGAGCGTCCGTCCGGAATCCACAATGTCTTCCACCACCAGCACATGTTTACCCTGCAAAGGCTCGTCCAGATCTTTTACGATCCTGACTACCCCGCTGGACTTGGTATCTCCGCCGTAGCTGGATACCGACATGAAATCAAGTGACACCGGCACCGTAATCCGCTTGGCAAGTTCACACATAAAGAAACTGCCTCCCTTTAAGACACACACCAGATGCACTTGTTTGCCTGCGTAATCCTTAGAAATCTGGTCTCCGATCTCCTGAATCCTTTTGTCAACTTCTTCCTCTGTCAATAACACATCAACTCGTTCCGCCATGATACCCTCCTCTTAACTGTACCTGTAAGATACATTTTGTACTTTCATCCACTCCGTAATATTGGCTGGTCCGATATTCCGGTATCCAGAGGACATGCTGTCCGTCTGCCAATATATACATGCTGTCACGCTGCATTTTCGGGATTTTCTCATTGATCATATACTGTTTGAGGGACTGGGTGTGGAGCGCCTTATCAATGGTCAGATAGTCGCCCGTTTTCCTCGTCCGCAACAATAAAGACGTAGTTATTTTATCATAATCAAACCATTTCGTATATCTATTTTGTGGAATATTTTGCCCCTTTTGAAAGAAATCATGTCCCGGAGGAAGCAAATCTCTGTCAAGTAACATAAAGGAAAAGCAGCCGCCCTCCGCTATCCGAATCTCCGCAGGCGGTTCAACCGTATAGCTCTCTCTCTCTCCGGACAGCTGATTCCGCTCCATGATCTGTCTCCTTTCTTTTTGCAGAATCAACATATCGTATTCTTTGTATGCCTTTATCTCATAGGGCAGGGACAACTCCTTACTGCCGTCTTTGGCAAGAAGTCCCACCAGGTCTGCAATGTGTTGTCCCGTGATATCTTTTCTGTGCGGCGTCATCTGTTCCAGCGCATATAAGAGCACCCGCTTTACCATGACAGGATCTTCCGCCAAAAGTTCTTTACTTCGGATCCGCAGACACTGACAACTGTCTGTATAAGTTTGTGCGTATACCTGAAATAACCGTATCGTCTCCCGGTGCAAATAATCTTCTGTCTCCATCACAATATCCGCCAGATCATTCATATGCGGTATCGCTCTCACACAGATTGCACTCTCCGCATAAGGCAGAATATGATGCCGTATCCGATTCCGGGCATATGTATCTTCCTCATTGGTGCTGTCCTGACAGTAGGTTATGTTCTGTTCCTTCAGGAAACTCTCTATCTCTTCTCTGGTAAGGCACAATACAGGCCGAATCACCTGATCTCTCACTGGTCGGATGGAACCCATCCCCTCCAGACCACTGCCCCGGAACATATGAAAGAGCATGGTCTCTGCCCTGTCATTGGCATTGTGTGCAACTGCAATTTTCCCATAGCCAGTTCCGCTCTGTTCATCTATCACTTCCTGAAATATCTGATATCTGAGTATCCTGCCCGCCTCTTCAGGAGATAGCTTATGCTCTCTGGCATAACCATACATATCCACCTCTCTCAGATAACAGGATATTCCCATTTCCTCACATAGTTTCTCCACATACGCCGCATCCCTGTCAGCATCTCCACGCGCCATATGATTGACATGTATCACTGCCAGCCGGTAAGGAATATCCTCCTGCAAACGTTTCAGGAGATACAACAGACAGACAGAATCAGCGCCGCCGGATACACCTGCCGCCACAAAATCTCCCTGTCTGATCATCTGATGCTGTGTAATATATTTTTTAACTTTCAGGTAAATCTTATCTCTCGTCATATGTCTTATCCATTCTCTTTATCTAAAGAAACCAGCTACCGTCCGCCATCTTAAGATATGATATCCGCCTACAGCAGGCAGTCCTCCGACTGATTCCATATCCCAATCACCAGCACTGTCATATCATCCCGAATCTGTCCTTTGCTCTGCTTGATGGCATATGCCAAAATCTGATTTGCAATCTCATTCGGATTTGTGTACTCCATCCTGCCGATAATCTCTGGCAGCACTTCCTCTCCCAGCCCCTGAGACAGGGCATCCAGTATCCCATCTGACAACATGATCACATAATCCCCGTTCTGCAACATCCTGCTCATGATTTCCGGCTCTATCTGTTGGAATACGCCCAGCGGCAGATTTTGCGCAGAAAGCCTGTCCACCAGCCGGCCTCTTTTAATATATGTACAGGCAGCGCCCACCTTAACGAATTCACACTCTCCGCTATACAAATCCATACTGCAGGCATCCAGGGTTGACATGTTCTGCTCTTGTCCTGTCGCCGCCAGCGCTCCGTTGATCATCTGCACAGCCGACCCTTTGCCAAATCCCGCCTCCAAAAGGCGTTCCATCATCTCGATCACCCGCCCGGAATTCCTGCACGCTGTCTCTCCGGATCCCATTCCATCCGATAAGATTGCCACTAATTTACCGGTATCCTCTTCATAGAAAGAATAATTGTCTCCCGATACCTTCTCTCCCTCTTTCACCGCCTTCGCAAAACCGGTCAACAAATGGTATGGCGGTTCCTCCAAGAAATAATAAGTATTATAATCCCTGGTCAGATAGATGGGTGAATTTTTCGAAGGACACAGTCTGGTATTCATGGCCACCGATATAAAATCCGCCACATCCTCCGTGGAGATATGCTCACTCTCACCGCCCCTGATACGCTTTTCCCCAAGATTACGCATAGTCAGGCTGATCTCCCAATGCCCATCCTCATGTTCCATTTCAAAAAAATCCTTAAGCTGGATTCCCGATTCCCTAAGCAGCCTGGACATCTGTTTAAACCGCCGTTCTCCCATAGGACGGCAACGACAGGTCTCCTTGGCCACCCTGGCCATAATATGCGCCATTTCCTTTAAGTGCTCCGCCAAAAGTCCCTGATTCTCCTGCAGCCTTTTCTGCCACAAGTATTCCTGCCGGTCTGTCGGTTCCAGCGTCTGTTCCTGTTCATCTTCCTCCTCAAACAGATCGGCCAAATCCCTGAATGACTCCGCGTAAGTCAGAAGTTTCTGCCTTCCATACTCCGGAATGATCTCTATCCTGCTATCATCTCTGATCTCTAACTGTCTTTTCATAACGCGCCTCCCTATTCTCCTACTAATATATGAGAGGGTTGTCCATTATATTCCCACAAAATCGAACAAGCTCGATTTGCAACTGAAAAGCCTCCTATACAATAAAAAGCAAATCCCAGAACATGCCCGGAATCTGCTTATTTTTCATCCTTAAATATAATCTCTCCTTCATATACCAGTCCCAGCTTCTCCTTGGCAACTTCCTCCACGAACTTCTTGGTCTGTGTATATTTCCCATATTCCTCTATCTCTTCCGTTCGGGCCTGCTCTGCTTCGATCTCCTGCAGCAAAGCCTCTTCCCTCGCCATATAAGTACTGCGCCTTTCGCGCAGCTCCACACTCTTGACCGTGACCACAAGCAACATCATCAATACCACTGTGGTAACTAAAAGCATGCCCAATCTGTTCTGGCGCTTTTTACGATATGCTGCTTTTCTTGCCATACTGTTAGTGATACCCCTCTCCTGTCACACGTTAGCGTTTACATAAAACTATTTTAAGGGTTTTTATGCAAACCGTCAACCGCTTTTTTACAAATTGTTGACATTTTCTTAATTTTTTTGCAACAAATTGCACAACCCTCTTTCCCTTGAAAAACAGCCATTTCAACGGCTTTAGCACAATTTGTATAATGCGAAATATAAACCACAGTATCTTGTATATGCATGTTGACATAACACGCACAAACCAGTCCCTGATAACTGTCTTATATAATAACATGCCAAGAGAAGCTCCCACTACCGCAAACCATCTTAATACACCATTATTCTCTCTGTACAGCATATAGAAAACAACAATCCCGCAAGCCAGCCAAAACATAAAGTCTTCCATGGATATCAAAAAACTTCCATGCTTCACCAGTTTTCTGATAACCCGAATCCAATCATAAGCAAATGTAATGAACAGCCCCATAAGGACAGAATGCAGAAAAAAGGTTACCTCCTGTATGATTTCCTGACTCATATTTCATGACTTCCTCCGAGAACTCATTTAAACAGTCTGGACAGTATGGATTCGCCCTTCGCACCGTATCCTGCACTCTCTGAATAGGTAAAGCTGTCTACCCTGCCATCAATATCTACTTCCCCTTTATCCAGGGAAAGCCTGCTGACATGCAGTTCATTACCTTTAATCATCAGCATTCCCTGTTCTGTCTCCAACAGAATCTCGTTCACATCAAAGGAAAGTACATCATTGACTCCACTGACAGTACATGTCCTTCTGTTGGTAAGCATTAGCTTGTGAGGTTTTTTGCCGCTGTTATTCAGATCTTCCATACATGCCCTCCCGTGATTATGGTACTTCTTAAATGTATGTCTGATCTGTATGAAATATGCCTGTTACGTCAAATAACGGAATAATTCTTTTGCTTCCTCCTTCCTTACAGTCTCCTGTACATCCAACACTTCCACTTTCACTTCCTTATTCCCGAATTGAATGGTGATGACATCTCCGGCCTTCACATTGGCGGAGGCTTTCGCCGGCCTGTCATTGATAAAAACCCTGCCGGCATCACAGGCCTCATTTGCCACTGTGCGGCGTTTGATCAGCCGGGATACTTTTAAATATTTGTCCAATCTCATATCTTTCCCTCCTCTTCTCATAACACAAAAAGCCCGTATGCATTGCATACAGGCTTTCTCATCATTTTAAGATCTATGCGTTAAGCATATCCTTCAGTGCCTTACCAGCTTTGAACTTAGGAGCCTTGGAAGCAGCAATCTTCATAACAGCGCCGCTCTGAGGATTTCTGCCCTCTCTTGCTGCTCTCTTGGAAACTTCAAAAGTACCAAAACCAACTAACTGTACTTTACCGTCTTTCTTCAGTTCATCAGCAACCACATCCGTAAATGCCTTTAATGCCTTCTCTGCATCTTTTTTAGATAAGCCTGCCTGATCAGCCATAGCTGCAACTAACTCTGTCTTGTTCATGTTAACTCCTCCTCTTTAATGAGTTTAATAATATTTAGATGTTTCCTCTTCGAAACTGTCTATACATATTTATATCTGCTTTTAATGGGCTTGTCAAGCAAAAAATGCCATTTTTACGGCATTTTTCGGGATTCGCCGCCATGCATATGTTCTGTTGATGCTATTTCGCGGCAATTATAATTTATTGTCTGAATATTCACTCATATTTCTCAATTAAATCGTCTATTTTATCCGTCAAAACCTGCTCCTGGGAAATTTTTCCTATCCTGGCAATATCGCTCAACCGAAGAAGCATATCCGCCATAATATCACTTAGTTCCTTATCATATGCGGAAGGTTCGCAGGTTTTCAGCCGATCCACCGCCTCCTGTAACGCCGTCACATCCTGCTCAAACGTACTGCCCTGCTCGTAAAACTTGTCTATCTTTTTCAGAACTTTCGCTGCCCTTGTAAGCGCCGGCAATTCCCTGGGGATTTCTCTGAGAGGTGATTCCACCCAATCCTTATCTTTCTTCTCTTCCTTTTTAATTTCTTCCCAGTTTACCAGTACTTCGTCAGGTGTATCCGCACTACCTGTTCCAAACACATGGGGATGACGTCTCACCATCTTCTGACTGACTTCGTTCACCACATCTTCCATGGTAAATAACCCCTCTTCTGAAGCAATCTGTGCATGCATGACTACCTGCAGAAGAACGTCACCCAGTTCTTCTATCATATTTTCCGGATTGCCAGTCTGGTCATAGATGCGGATGGAGGCCAGCAACTCTGCTGCCTCCTCCATCATACACGGTTTCAGGCTCTCATGTGTCTGTACCTTATCCCAGGGACAGCCATTTTCACTTCTGAGCATTTTAATGATATCGAGAAATTCCTCGTATGTATATTTCTTGTCTGACATGACTGCTCCTTTTGGCGTACAAGCGCTCAGTTACATCCATTGTCTTCTGTAACAGTCTTCTTTTAACGCCTGCGGCGGGAATTGCTGGTTTGTTCTATGCGTTCGGTGATAATCCCAGAATCATCAGGTGTCTGGGGAGTGTTATTTCCAGAATCAGGGGACGGTAAAGTTTCCCCTGTTCCGGCACCATCTCCATCGGAATCTTCTCCATCTTTATCTGGCTCCGATCCTGATTCAGGCTCTGGTTTGCCGCAGTCTTTACATTTACCATCCTCATAATAATGTTTTCCTGTTGCTGGAATTGAATCCGTATAGCTGTCTCCACATTCACATTTATATGTTATCTCACCTTCCTTCGTACAGGTCGGTTCTTTAGTGGTTGATTCAGTATAACTATGTTTATGATTAGGGTCATCCTCACCGCAGCGTATACATTTACCTGCTTCATACTGATGTCCTGCCGGAATGTCCTCTATTTTACTCTCTCCGCATTCCGGGCAAGTTATGGTTCTCTCACCCTTCTCCGTACAGGTAGGTTCTCGCGTAACTTCTCCTTCACTACTAAAATCATGTATACACTTATCACCACACTTCGTGCATTCACCATCCTTATATTCATGCTCACAATCTTCCTTCGGCGGATCCGGATTATTTCCGCTTACTGTCTCTCCAAACCCTGGAAAATCCTCTTGTGTATATGTAATTTCCTTTATATCCTCAGGAATATCAATTTGATAATCCTTTGTTCCATATCTCGTACTTATTAAGGTAATTGTATGACGTCCTGGTTTTAAGTCAAAGTCTATCGTCTTCGATGATGAACTCGTAATTCCCTTTAAAGTATCATCTACAAAGACACGCACACCCTCTAAATCAAGCTTAACCTGTACCGCCACAAGTGAATTTTCACTAACCGACCCATCATCACCCGGCTTCGTACTATTCCCGCTAACCGTCTCCTTCTCAAGATCCGTAAAGGAATAGGTGATGTCCTCTCCATCATTGTAGAGATATATTGTATAACTCTTAGTCTTATATCCGCTCTTACGCAGAGTAATAGTGTGACTTCCTATCGTTTTCTTAAAGCTTATCGGAGAAACCCCGATATAGTTACCATCTAAATAAACTTCCACATTCTTAGGTGCATCAATATACACCCTGTTACCGCTCTTTGGTCCCAAAGCATTTTCACTGAGGCTATCCTGTTTATTCTGATCTTCCGCAGGTGCAGCCGGCTGGTAATCATCTATTGTATTACTGCTGACAGTGCGCCTGTCATTATCGTCCCGCTCCTCCTCAAGTTCAAAGGAAATGGTTGCATACTCCGATCCCACCTGAATATATTTAGTCAGAGAATCGTACCCTTTGGCTTCCAGATGCACCTGGTGGATTCCGTAGGGCAGTTCTACCGCCTTGCTGATATCCACAGTCTTGCCGTCTATGGAAACCTTTGCGTTGTCCGGCGTGACGCTGAACAAAATCCGTCCGGTCTTATTCTCTGTGATCTCCAGATCGCCCACATCAAGTATCACTTCCTTATTGCGCTCAATTATCACTTCTTTGGTACCGCTTACGCCGTTATTGGACAGGAGCACCTGATAACTCCCCTCCGGTACCACCAGGAGCATGTCCTCAGTAATCTCCCGAATCACGCTGTTACCCACTTCTATCCAGCCGCCGAGAAGCGCCTGGTCGTTCTTTAACCGCAGATAGCCATGCCCTCTCTCCACATTGATACTATAGATCTTATGATCGATGCCGGAGACTGTGAGCACATCCTGTTTTACCACGTCCATGACTTCCGAACGTCTGCCTTCTGACATAACGACCACATCATCCGGAAGGGAATAGGTATTAGATCCGATGTTGGCAGTTTTGTTAAGCCCGCCCAGGTCATAATTTTCAATCCCATCATACACCCAGGCCTGCGGAGAACATTGGATGCTGGCAAGGCGCCTTTTCCCTTTTAGAAAGGTTACATCTACCACATTTCCCGGTTCAATCTGGGAAATGGTCATGGGGCCGTCATGTTTATCTTTCACATAGGTGGTTCCGTCATAGTAGAGGGTGTACTGTTTGCCCGTCTCCATATTCATGAAGACCACGGCGCTGTTCTCCTGATCTATGGAGATGACCACCGCCGTGTCTGCTGAATCATAGCTGCCCGCTGTGGTAACGGTAAAACCTGTGTCCACCGTCTTTTTATCCTTGGCTTTGCCCACAATACTGGCCTCCGAAGTACAACCCGTCAGGCAGAGCGTCATTACCATCAACATCGCAACTGTGTTTATAAATCTTCTGTGCATTCTTATCCTCCATATCGGGGCAGTTATCCAGTCATTCAGGAATCCTTGCCCCATCTATAAATTATAAGCGAAATATATTTTGCAGGAAAAGCTTTTTCTCTTCTTCCTGTGCAAACAATTTCTCTATTTTCTCCATATTTCTTCCCGGTATCCATGCTTTGCCGCTGTTATAATAAAAATTTACGATCTTCCAGAATTTTTCCGGATAGGCAAAACGGAAATACAGCTGCCTGTAATCCTGCTCAGAGAGTGTCTTCTCTTTATTATAACTCTCCAGAAGCATATTCCCAAGTGTCTGCGACCAGTTATTTTTTTCCAGCAGCTTGCGCATAAACAGATACAGATCTCTCACCGGATGGTCTCTGACACATTTCTCAAAATTGATGAGCACACTGCCGTTATCGGTCTGCAGGATGTTGTGGTACTGATAATCACCATGACACACGACCGGATACTTAAGGGAATCCTCTCCATAGGCATAATACCGCAAATCCTCAGTAATTTGCAAGGCAATATCCATAAAATAATCATAATGTTTCATCAAATATATTTCAAAATCCGTTTTCTGGCTTTTTTTCTGAAGAAATTTGTGTACCTTTTTCAGTTCTCGGTTATGCTTCTCATACTCATTTTCTACCCGGTACACCGGCTGATCCTGCAGTTCTACATAATCCGCGAGGTCACAAATCTTGTGCAGGGCTGCCAATGTATCTACCGCGCTGCAGCATTCTTCCATATTCCGATGATCACATTCCCTGCCTTCAAAGTATGTCTTAACAATATAAGGCACTCTGTCCTGATCGCAGACGATCAACTCATCTTCCCTCGTCCGCAGAATAGACTCCACCCTTACAATGCCGCTCTCGTTAATATGTTTTAACAGGAAATCCTGAAATCTGACTTTATCCGCCGGTCCGCCATACTCTTTCATGATAAGCAGCCCACGGTCTGAATCGCACAGGATGGCTCCACGCCCCTTCCAGGTACGATTAACTTCTATCTCATATTGCTCCAATAAACTGACAGCTCTGTCATTCACACGAATACCCCCTGCTTAGTCGTCTATCTTATCTTATGAATAGCAAGGGAAAAGTATGATTTTCATGTGACAATTTTCTTACTAATCTCCAACAGCTTTTCCGGTGTGTTTAAGGAAGGGTCCTCAAGAACCCTGTCAAGCAGCTCCTGCAATGCCAATCCGACCTGTCTTCCCGGTTTCATTCCCTGGGCAATCAGGTCATATCCCGTGATGGCTAGATTTTTCAAGCTGACGGCGTCACCCTGTTCTTTGATCTCCCGATACAAGCTTTCTATGTAAGCAAGCGTTTGCAATTTTTCTTCTCGCTGGTAATCACTCTGCGCCTCCACATCCGCCCGGCGCACAGCAAACATCATTATAAAGATATCTTCCCCCATCCGGTTCAGCGCCCGCCTGACACCCGCCTGTGTAACAGCAATCTCCTGATCATGATACAATACCAGTTTAGTCACCTTATCTATGGTATCATTATCAAACTTCAACCGCCTTAAGATTACTCTGGTCATCTGCGCACCTACCGCAGGATGTGTTCTATTATGGGTGATACCTTCTTCATCCACCGTCAATGTCTGCGGTTTTCCGATATCATGAAAAAGCATGCTAAGCCGCAGCACTTTGTCCGCTTCTATAGCCAGCATGGAATGTAAGATATGTTCTCCCACGGTATAACAATGGTGCGGGTTGTTCTGAGGTGTCTCCATACACAGATCAAATTCCGGCAGAATCTGTGCTGTGATACCGGTCTCATAGGCAATCCGGAGATAATCAGGATGTGGTGATAACACAAGTTTCACTAACTCAGTCTGAATCCGCTCTGCACTGATCTTCTGCAGATTAGGCGCAAGAGCCGTGACGGCCGCCTGGGTATCCGCATCAATACGATACCCCAACTGCGCTGAAAAACGGACTGCCCGCATCATACGAAGTGCATCTTCCGTAAAACGCTCTCTGGCATCTCCCACACAGCGGATCACACCGGCCTCTATATCTGCAAGACCGCCATAGAGATCTGCCAGCCCCCGGATTTCATTGTAAGCCATGGCATTGATCGTAAAATCCCGGCGCCTTAAATCTTCCTCCAGACTGGCTGTAAAAGTAACATTGTTTGGATGTCTGCCATCTTCATAATCACCGTCAATCCGAAAGGTGGTCACCTCAAAACCCTCTTTATCCAGCATGACCGTCACAGTCCCGTGGCGGATGCCGGTATCGATCGTTCTCGAAAAAAGGCGCTTAATCTCCTCCGGTCTGGCAGAAGTCGTGATATCCCAATCATCTGGTTCCCTGCCCAGAATGGAATCCCGGACACAGCCACCCACTGCATACGCCTCATAACCTGCCGCTTCCAGGGTATCTATGATGTTATGCACTTTTGCAGGCAGCTGTATCTGCATGAGATTCTCCTTATCTGTCTTCTTCAGCCAATGCTTGGCCCTTTAAAAATATCTTTTACATCTTCCAGATGAAGATCCGGTTTCTCATCTTCCTCTACCAGAGAACCCACCAGGCGTTCCATCTCTTTCTTGGACATCACACCCCGGCTTCTCTCGATAAACTCTTTCTTTTCGTCATCTGACATATCTGAAAACCGGTCCATTGCTTCCCGGTTCGTGGCGAACGCCAGGCCCAGACCAACGGGTAACGTATTATAATCCATTTTTTTCACTCCTTCTGCACTTAATGCTCTGTTAGCATGTACAGAAAGAGATTGCTTTATGCAAGCGTGGCAATACCTCGTAGACGAATATCTTCGCTGGAAGCGCCGATCAGGATCACATAATCTCCCGCATCTGCAATAAAATCGTGAAGCTGTACATCAAAGTAGGCAAAATCTTCTTGTTTAAGTGTAAGAGAAACTTTTTTTGATCTGCCCGGCGCAAGGAAAACTTTGGCAAAACTCTTTAATTCTTTGTCCGGCCTGTCCACTTTGGCCGCAATCGGTGCAATGTACACCTGCGCAATCTCCGCACCGGCCCGCTTACCGATATTCTTCACCGTAAACGTCAATTTCACATTCTTGCCTTTCTCCGCCTTTAAAGTCAAACCACTGTACTCGAAATCCGTATAGGATAATCCATGTCCAAAGCAGAACGCAGGAGCAATGTGCTGCCTGTCAAAATGACGATATCCACAGTACAGTCCCTCTTCCAGAGAAATTTTGCCCCATTTCCCGAACTGGCCGTTCTTAGCAGACGCACAATCCTCATATACAGCCGGGAAAGTCTCCGCCAGCTTCGCGGAAGGATTCACTTCCCCAAAAATAATCTCCGCAAAAGCATTGCCTGTCTCCATACCCGCATAATAACTCCAAAGGATTGCCCGCGCCTTATTCCTCCAGGGCATTTCCACCGGGGATCCGCCTACAAAGGTGATAATCGTGTCTTTTCTGACTTTCAATAATTTTTCTATTAAAAGATCCTGTTCATAAGGAAGTTTCATATCCGCACGGTCAAATCCCTCGCTGTCAATATTATGATTCAAACCGCCCACGAAAATGACCGCATCCGCGTCCTTCGCCGCCTCGACAGCCTGGGCAAAGAGTTCCTGATTCTTCTCATGAATCTCTGCCTGTTCCTGTGCAGCCTGCGCAAGCCTCTCTTCCTCTTCTCTGCGGTGTCTCTCATTTTCTTGATCGGCTTGCGGCCGTTCAACCTGCCCTATATTGGTATTTCTCAAATCCTCCACGCTGTCCGCCTGCCAGTTGTGATCAAAAGTCTTGGGTTTCTCCGGTACGTGATATCCTTTCACATATTGTACCTGTGTATTACCTCCTAAATACATCTTAAGTCCCGCCAACGGACAGATTTCATACAGTGCCTTAATCTCCGCACTGCCGCCGCCGTCTGAATGAAGTCTGGCTGCATTGGCGCCGACCACCAAAAGCTTTTTGATCTTTTTAGCATCCAAAGGCAGCGTATGGTTCTCATTCTTTAACAGGATCATGGACTCCCGGGCCGTATGCAGAACTGCCTCTCTGTGGGCCACTGTATTATACGCCCCCGCCTTACGCGTATCTTTACGACTTCCGATCATCTTTAAGCGGTACATCATACGCAGAAGGTTTCTCACCTTGGCATCCACCATATCCTCCGACACTTCGCCGCGCGCGATCGCTTCTTTCAGAGGTTTCGCCATATAATAGTCCTCAAAGTCAGGGAAGATAGACATTTCCAAATCCATGGAGCACTGGGCCGCCTCCTTTGTCTTATGCACGCCGCCCCAATCACTGATTACAGCCCCATCAAATCCCCATTCCATACGGAGGATCAAATCCAACAGTCTTTTATTTTCACAGCAGTGGGTTCCGTTGATTCTATTATAGGCGCCCATGATAGAATAGGCATTTCCCTCCTGCACCGCAGCCTTAAAGGCCGGTAAGTACAACTCATACAACGTCCTGTCGTCAATCTCCTCATCCACCATCATGCGATCCGTTTCCTGACAATTGGCCGCAAAATGCTTCACACAGGCCGCCACATCGTTTTCCTGGACTCCTTTGATAAAGGGCACTGCCAACGCCGCCGTCAGCTTAGGATCCTCACTCATATATTCAAAATTCCTGCCGCATCGCGGATCCCGCTTAATATTAATACCGGGCGCCAAGATCACATCCTTGCCTCGTCCTCTGGCTTCTTCTCCCAGCACATGCCCCATCGCATAGGCAAGATCCGGATTCCAGGACGAAGCCAGTGCACTGTTACTGGGGAGATAAGTCACCATATCATCCTGATTTCCCGAAGAAATCCATCTGTCGTCCATGAATTCGGCCCGGACACCCATAGGCCCATCAGAAGTCACGATTGCCGGAATCCCAAGCCTGTCCACCGCACCGGATTTAAACAGGGTTGCCGCGTGAACCATGGAAATCTTCTCATCCAATGTGAGTTTTTTTAATAATTTTTCAATTTCCTTTTCTGTCTTTTTATCATTGGTTCTCTCTCTTTTCTTCATAATAATCCTCTCCCTTTCCGTGCTTTGTCCAAACAGGCGGTATATCCTATGGACACGCCGCCTGTTCGCATAAATCTCCATATTAAGTTAAGTATAACGGGTAATGCCTACAGATACAATTATCTTTTTATATTTTATTGCCGGTATCCAATCCCCGCTGATTCTCATACCAATCATATCAGCCAAAATCTTTATTTACTTCATCAATCCCTCTCCGGCATCCACACCCGCATCTGATTTAAGCCCCGATTGGCCCAGGTATAATAAGGAACCAGGGTAATCCGACAGGGTTCTGCTTCCGGTGTCTCATAATTGTATAGCTCCTCGCTGACTGTCTCCCGGTATCCTTCCGCATACAATTCCTGAATCCCGCACAGTTTCTCCGGCAGATATTCGCTGACTGTCACTCTGCCATCCTTTTTCAAACTGAGGGAGAGAATATCATTCTCATTGTCCACACCCTCCGCACAATAGATAAGCGGGCCTCTCTGCACCGCTGCCCGACCGGTATTGGCCGATACCCTGCTGCTGGTGTAGACTCTGCGGACTGCCATATCAAACTCTACCGTCACCACGTCATCTGCCCCGAAATCCCCCTGCAGATATGCATAGCCGTCCCGAATCTCACAGTCGGACGCTTTGCCATTGATGGCAATCTTCGTCTCTCTGCTCCAGGCCGGCATACGGACTGCCAGCGTCATCGACATCTTTTCCCTCCGGGGTTCAAAATGATATTCCATCTTATTATCATAAGGATAGGATGTCCGCAGAGAAACCTTGCCGCCCAGAGAATCCGTTACATCCAGAGTGCCCGCAATGAACAGGTTCGAAAACAGTGTCCCCTCCACCATATGCCACGCATACTCTGCCACAGACGCCAAAAGTCTTGCCACATTGGGCGGGCAGCAGGCACAGGTAAACCACTTCGGGCGAACCGGCAGAGTATGTTTGTGTGTCTTCGCTTCACCGGAAATCCCCGGCAATACCTCCAGCGGATTTACATAGAAAAATTTCGTGCCGTCTAACTGCATACCCGCCAGTACACAGTTATACAGGGCACGCTCCATCACATCCGCATATTTGCCATGGCGTGCCAGATAAAGCATCTTATTGGAAAAGAAAATCAATCCAATCGCCGCACAGGTTTCCGCATATGCCGTATCATTGGGCAGATGGTCATCTTTTGTAAAAGCTTCGCCCTCATAGGCGGAACCAATCGCACCCGTTACATACATTCTATGTTGGGTAATATTATTCCAGAGCGTCTCACAGGCATTAGCAAGTTCCTTATCCCCTGTCTCCACAGCCGCGTCTGCCATACCTGTGTAGAGATACACCGCCCTGACCGCATGGCCTACCGCTTTCTTTTGCTCCCGTACTGGTACATTGCACTGCGTATACTCCTTGTCCACCGGATTCGCACCCCACACGGTCCAACCCCTTTTGGCCTGCTCTTCATTGTAATAATCGCTGTTAACTCCGCGAACATTGATAAAATGCAGCGCCAATTCCTTATACCGTTCCACTCCGGTACTGTGATACAGCCTCATAAGCGCCAGCTCAATCTCCGGATGCCCCGGATACCCTTCCGCCCCCTCTTCCACAAAGTGCTTATAAATGTGATCGGACATACCGCACATAATCTCCAACAATCTGGTCTTTCCCGTACACTCTGCATAAGCAACCGCCGCTTCGATCATATGCCCTGCACAATACAATTCATGTGCCTCCTGTAAATTCGTCCAACGTTTGTCTGGCTCTTTCACCGTAAAATATGTATTCAGATAGCCATCTTCCTGCTGTGCCTCACCGATCAGACTGATAATCTCATCACACCTTGCCTCCAAGTCCGCATCCGGATACTGTGCCAGCGAATATGCCGCTCCTTCCAGCCATTTCGCCACATCGCTGTCCTGAAATACCATACCGTAAAACGCACCGTCACATTCGCCGGTTTTCAGTTTCTGTGCCGCCATACGAAAATTTTCGATACAATGACTCTTCTCCGCGCCCTCGATCTGATCGTTTAGCGCCCGCTCCTGATAGGGCAGCACCACATCCTTGACCAGCTTTTCATATCGCCCGAAAAACCCATCTGTTACCTTAAAATTTTTGATCAATTTCAAATCACCCATTTTCACCCTCCAAATTTACTTTATTATTCATTTTCATCCGGCCTTCTATTTTTATGACCTTTTTATCATATAGATTTTATTCGTAAACTTCAGCTAATAAAAGAGATTAACTTCCGAATCTGTCTTTCGATACGCAGACGGCGTACACCCATACACTTCCCGAAACGATTTGGCAAAATAACTCATCTCCTGAAATCCGCAGCTCTCCGCAATCGCAGAAATCTTATCATTTGTAGACTGTAATTTGACTGCCGCCTGCTGCAGCCGATAAGATTTCAGGTATGCAATCGGTGAGGTACTGATCGTTGCACGAAAACACCGCATGCACTCACTGGTACTGACAGCGCAAACTGCCGCGATATCCTCTATTGTCAGTTCTTTATCATAATTTGCCTGAATATAGGTCAGCATTTCCTTAATTCTGGCATTGTCCCGCTGCGCCTTTCCAAAAGACTTACGGCTCGTGGCCGGCTGATGTTCCGAAAGCAGGCCTATGATAGCAGACAGTTCATTGCGAATATGCAGTTCAAATCCATATTCCTCTTGCTCTGCAGACTGCCATAGGGAAGCGATACTGTCTATAATCTCTTTCTGCCACACTGTATCAGGCGTAAAATGAAACCCCTGACATGCCTGATTTTCCATTAACGGTTTTAAATATTTCTGCCAGATTATATTATCCATACTGCCGCTGACAGCCCGCGGATGACAGACCACAGAATGAATCTCACACATGTCTCCATTGCCAAGCAAAGCAGCATGTAAAATGTTGCTGTTAATAAAAAAGGCTTCCCCGGCCTTAATCTGATACTTCACACAACCGACATCCACTGTAACTATACCGCTTACCACCAGCCCAAACTCCAGTTCATTATGCCAATGCCACGGAATCTCATCTCCCGGCAGAACATCCAGATAACATGCTACCGGAAAAAGATGTGTTCCATGTTCCCGCAGTTCCTCGCCCTGCAAATTCGTCTGTACACTACATGGCGATATCATAGTTGACATCCTCCTCTCCATTTAAATCTATTATTAAAATGTCATTTTTGATAATATTATCATATTATTTGGCTATATGATTCTATTATTTTTGTTTATTATGGTGATATAATCATATCACAAGATTAAACAAAAGGAAAGCGGAAATATAGCTTCCTTCATGAAACCAAATATTATGCCATATTGGCTGGCATCCATCAGATTTGAAAGGAGAGAACTCTATGTACAGAATCAATATTAGAAAAATGGAAAACATCGACAAATTTATCAGCATGGTCAAGAACAGCCGCGGAAGTATCTTTCTGGAACTCCCCAACCAGATGCTCTGCGACCTGAAGCAGAATGAAGAAGCCCTGCAGATGCTTTATATGATCAATCCTAAAGAATTCTGGTTAGAACTTTTCCTGACAGACCAGCAGGACAGTTATGATTTTATGAGCTATATGATAGGTGCGGGGGCTTAATTGGCCCCCGTTTTATGACACAGGAAATTTCTCCGCCTATCCGGATCCGCGAAGCAGATCTCGTAATCGGGCAAATTTCATTTTTATATGAGTCCATGAAGCATACAGTAGTGATAGATGCCGTCCTTTGCCACATGACCGCATACATCCTGCGCCACTGCTTTCAAAGAGTCCGATGCATTCTCCATGGCAACACCAGTTCCCACGGCCTGGAACATCTCAATATCATTGTTGCCGTCTCCAAACGCAAGCGCTTCCGATTGATCCAGATGATAAAATTCGAGTACCTTATTAACCCCTGCTCCCTTACCACTGTCCGCAGGAACGATATCTAACGCCCTGTCCCACCAGGCCGCAACCTTGGCACGACTGACCCCTTGTAATAATGCCGGGTACTCACTTTCACGTCCCCCAGACATGATCTGAAATATCTCCTTATGCTCGACCACATCTTCAAAATCTTCAGAAATATCAACTTTCAATCTGGCAATGGCAAAATAGTCCGTTAAATCCTCATCCGTTCCGTTAGCCACGATTCGATCCGTTGCAGCAATGGACACCGGCCTGCTGATAGACGCAGCATTTTGGATAATCTTCTTCACATCTTCTGTGGAAATAGGGTTTCGGTAAATAACCTGCTGCCTATTATAACAGTAGGAGCCATTAAAAGTAAGAAACGCATCTGGTTCCCAGCCCTCAAAGCTAGGCAGGGTTAACGGGCCTCTTCCTGTTGAAAGACAAAGGATGATACCCTTTTCTTTTAAACGGTTCAAAGTTTCCAGCATTTTCTCAGTAATCTGTCTGCTGTGGATATCAATCAACGTCCCATCAATATCAAAAAAGATAATCTTTATATTATCCATATTCATCATAAAATCTCCCTTCTCCCCTAACGCAGACTGTTTTCCGCAACACCCGGAAGCAGCGTATAAATGGAACAACCCGTCTGCTTTTCAAACGCTTCCTTAATCTCAAAAATCTTTTTCCACCTGTCTATTGTGGATGGATGAACACCATACCGTATCGTCACATCCACAAATCTCTTTTCCAACAAGCAAAAGCCTGACGGCAGCGCCAAAGAGTCACACAACTGTACCAAACGATCATAGTCGTCATAAACAGCATTTGCAACAAACTCTTTCATAAACAGATAATCATTCTCACTTACATCAAACTCGCCGATAGAAGTGCTTATATCCTGTATCATAAAAGCATGGGAGATACAAATCTGCGCCGTCTTTTCCCATCCTCGCTCCATACAGTAACGATAACCGTCTATGAGATGTCTCTCCGAACTTACCCCAGCGTAACGTCCGATATCATGCAGCAGTCCATGTAAATATGCCTGTTCGGCAGATAAATGCCCGCAGTGCCGTGCAATATTTTCACAGGCCATGGCTACATACCGGGAGTGGTCAACCCACGCTCCTGGATTCGATTCTGATGCTTCTTGCAGCGCCGCTTCAGCGGTTTGTCTGTTTAACTCCATGTTGACTCCTTTCACAAAACAGGTCAGGTCATCTAAAGATATCCTTTCTTTGAACCGTGATGGTGCTATACACAGTTTAGCATATTATAAAATAATTCGACCAGAAACATTGACAACTCCCTTAAGAATGTTGTA
Organism: uncultured bacterium; assembly: GCA_947243845.1. GTDB lineage: Bacteria > Bacillota > Clostridia > Lachnospirales > Lachnospiraceae > UBA3282. The sequence continues at coordinate 26,856 of CAMXIF010000022.1, read as the reverse complement.
TTATCTTAATTGTTCATAAATCGAAGCGTGGCTCAGTTTGGTAGAGCGCTGCGTTCGGGACGCAGAGGTCGCAGGTTCAAATCCTGTCGCTTCGACTAAAAGGACGAAAACATCAGGTTTCCTGAAATCTGGTGTTTTCTTTTTGTCTTAATCAAAGTATTGAAAATCATATCCGTCTTCGGGTTCCCCGATTTCGTATCCCAAGGCCGCTGTTAGTTTTTCCTTCAATTCAGAATACCAGCCTTCCCATATTGTTTCCGGCATTTCTCCATAAATCTGTAACCCGCCTGGTTCCACAGAAGCTGCCAGATTAATATTTTCCGCTCTCCAACATGGTCCCTTCTCATCTCCTGTCCAATACGGCATAGAAGCATATACCTGGCTGACTTTTTTCCATAAAGTATCTGGCATAGTATAATGAATATTCAAATTGATATTATAATTCATCCTTTTTCCTCCATAATAACATCTGTTAAACGGCCGAAGGCATACTTGTCAGCCCTGTTAGGCTTCACAATGTATGCCTTCGGTTCTATTTTATCCCCTTTTACAGGGGTAGTATACTACAAGAAGTGCTACCGAAGTGCTACTCCTCAACAAGATTTAGTACTTTTATAAGAAAAATCTTTATAAAATGTTTTATTTTCTGTCTCTTTATCAGATACAGCATACATTCCCACGGTACAGCCCACAAAACCGCCCGCAATCTCCGTTGAGAGACTGTGGATGTCAATCTCCTGTGCCACATTCATTTCTGTTGTGCCACAGATTGCTTTAATACCGGCAATGAGTCCATCGACCTTCAGAGAAATCTTTATCTCGTCCTGCGTATCTGCCAATGCTGTCTGCGCTAACAATTTCTCTTCCAGATCCTGGCACAGATACACTCGCAGAATAATTTCATCCGCAGTTTCTCTCGTCAGCGCCGTCCGCAGATAATATGCATTACTCTGCAATAACACAATACCGGTCTCCTGCTGCTGGAAGATACTGTCTGTATACACGACAGCCTCCGCCTGGAAACAATGATGCTGCTGACGGATTCCCACATAAGTGGGTGAGGCTGCCTCCGTCAGGGCATGGATGTCATACTGCAGCGCTAAGCCCTTACCCGGATACAGACGGTACATTTCCTGATTCGGATTCCTGAGATACACAAACTCATATCCCAACTCTTTCATTTCTCCGAAATGGTATACGCGCTTATCCTCTACGGCCGGTTTCTCAGGCTTCCACTCCTTCAGGCCAACTTCCACTTCCTCTGTCAGTCTGCCAATTCCCGGATTGACCACAGGCCAGCCATTTTCCCAGACAACCCTGGCTAAAAAGGTCTCCCTGCCAAGGGTTGTACAGCCGTCAATGGGACGCATTCCTAACATAACCATGTACCACTCTCCGGACGGTGTTTCCACCAGATCTCCATGTCCCACGCACTGAATAGGGTAGTCTTTGCCCAAATGTCTATGGGTAAGGATCGGATTGCAGAAATGATTCTCATATGGCCCCCAGATACTGCGGCTTCTGCACATAGTCACAGAATGGTTTCTGTCTGTGCCTCCCTCCGCAAGCATCATGTAATAATAGCCGTCCTTTTTATAAAGATGAGGCCCTTCCGGCCAGTGGACAAAGCGCATGGAACCGCTCCATACATCTTTTGACTTCCCGATAAGCCTCATAGTTTCCAGATCCAATTCCTGAATCCAAATATGGCACTCGCCATCATACTGTCTGCCTTCTGTAATCGGATGGGTTCCTATATAATATACCTTTCCATCATCGTCAAAAAAGATGGTGGGATCAATCCCATCCGCACTTTCCAGATAGGCCGGTTCGGACCAGGGACCTGCTGGATCTTTAGCTGTTACAATAAAATTGCCGCCGTTTGTCTCATTCGTACATATCACATAAAAGATACCGTCATGATACCGTATCGCAGGCGCAAAAATCCCTTGGGAATGCCGTCCTCCCGCCAAAGGAATCTGAGACTGTCTGTCCATTACATTGCCAATCTGTTCCCAGTGGACCAAATCCTTGCTGTGCATGATCGGAATACCCGGAAAGTAGGAAAATGTGGAGTTGACGAGATAATAGTCATCGCCCACTCCACAAATTGACGGATCCGGATAAAATCCTGGGATAATCGGATTTATCGCTGTCGCCATAATTTACTTCCTTTAACTTACATAGTTATCAAAATAGCCTTGAATCAAAATCACCGGTGTTCCCTTATCTCCTGAACCGCTGGTCAGATCACACAGGGAGCCGATCAGATCTGTCAGTCTTCTGGGGGTAGTTCCCTGAGAAGCCATATCGCCCACCAGGTTATCTTTCTTCTCTCTGATACGGTTGGAGATTGCTTCCCGCAATGCTTCGCCGGATAAGTCCTTAAAGTCATTATCAGCCAGATATTTCAACTTCACTTCGTTGGGCGTACCCTCAAGCCCAGGTGTGCTGGCAGGAGATACACAGGGATCCGCAAGCTCCCAGATCTTTCCAACAGGATCCTTAAAGGCCCCATCCCCATATACCATAACTTCCACATGCTTGCCGGTTCTGTTCAGAATCTCTTTTTGAATATCCATTACCAAATCCGTACATTCACGCGGGAAAAGCTTAATTGTATCCTCTGTGGACTTGTTCGAACCAAGCAGGCCATACTTTTCGTTATAGCCGCTGCCATTTACAGGCTGTGTCAAAATATCGTCCATTCCCATCACTACCTCTGCGCCTGCTGCCTTCAGAAGTCTCTTGGTGCGGGCTCTGGTGTGAATGTCACAGTTTAATACTTTCTTCGTATAATTAAGGATTGCGCGGCAGTCATTGGCAAAGATAATCTCCACTTCTGCACCGGCCTCCTTAATCAATTCTCCATAATAAGACACATAGTCCACACCGGTGAACGGATGGATATTCTCTCCAAACAATTCCCGATATTTATCCAATGTCAACACATCACTGTATGGATTGATGCCTGCCTCATCCAGCTTATCCAGAGAGACCAGTTCATTGCCTACCTCATCACTGGGATAACTGAGCATCAACACCACTTTCTTCGCACCTTTGGCAATCCCTCTCAGGCAGATTGCAAAACGGTTTCTGGACAAAATCGGGAAGATGACACCAATCGTCTCTCCACCAAGCTTCACCCTCACGTCCTCTGCGATCGCCTCCACAGATGCATAATTGCCCTGTGATCTGGCCACAACAGACTCTGTCACTGCTACTACATCTCTGTCCCGAATCGCAAACCCTTCCGCCTCAGCTGCCTCCAAAACACTGTCTACAACAATCTTGGACAGATCATCGCCTTCCCTGATAATCGGGCAACGGATACCTCTTGATACTGTTCCAACTTTTCTTTCCATAGTAATATCCCTTCTCTCCTGTAATTTCTCAGATAATAACTTCCTATCCCATTTTGCCAGAAATGTTATGAAATAGCAACAAATTTATGGTTTGATTATAAAATCTATCCGCAAAACGCTCAACAAAAAGGGGCCTTGTGTCATAATCTCTTACATAGATGACAGTCAGGCCCCTTCTTACCCTGCGAATATACATTACTTTACCAGATACGGTAATTTCCCGACAAAGCAAGGAAAGCAAACAGATACAGGCAGTTATCATAATACCTGCGCACGCCTTTACGCATGGGTTCTTTATAAAAACGTTCTACCCACTCTTTTGCCAGCTTCGCCGCCTCAGACAACTCTGCACCGTCCAGTCTCTCTGAAAGTGCCAGAGTTCCCTGTGCTGTTGTCACCAGCATCCCTACCGGATGAAGCGCCGGTTGATCGATCACTTCGCCGTCAATCCGATACGTCATATAGGGATTCTCTTTTCTGGTCACTCCCAGAAAATGCTGCAGTCTCAAAGCCGCCGCGCACTGGCCTTCGTCAATGCCGTTCCAGCTGTAATCCAATCCAATATTGGCCGCAGTACGATAGGCATCCGAATAGAAATATCCGTGTTGTCCCCATTCAAATTCCGTATAGACCGGTGTTCCGTCAAAATTCGCATATTCCGCTGACATGCCGGTGTCTGCATGACAGGCCACCGCCAGATACTCTCTGCTGGCTTTGGCAGCTGTTTCCCAAAACTTCCAATCCTCTTCATTGGCCCATTTGGCAAATAAATCATAAAAATGCGGCAGGTGATAGGATGGATCCGTAAACGGAGACCCAGGCACGAAGAGAATCTGGTGATTCTCCCTGTTCCACATGGGATCTCCTGCACGTCCGGCTTCTCCTTTATGAAGGCAGGCTGACAGAATCTCTCTTGCCTCTTTCTCATAGCAATAAATCCCTTCGCCATCTCCCCATCTGTGGGAAGCGAAGAATAATGCCATGGCAAAGTATTCCTCCCCATCCGGCGCCGGCCCATAAGCATTTTTGGAACCATCCGGCGCACAGGACCAGGCAAAATAGCCCTCGTTCTCCCCGGCGTCCATCCACATATAAGTCTTAGCCCATTTCCAGAGACGGTCAAATTCCTCTTTCATGTTAAGCTGCACACACATCATCATCCCGTAAGACATACCCTCCGTGCGCGCATCGATATTTCCCGTATCCTCGATATAGGCCATATCATCCCCCACCGGATGATACACTTTCTCTTCTTCATCATAAAAGAAAGTATGCACGATCTCCTTAAGTCTTGCCGCAATCTCTTCTTCCGAAATACCAATTTCCTTAAATACATTACGATACTGCATAATGCTACCTCATTCTTTTCTTGCTATTCTTTGACACCACCGATCGTCAATCCTGTCACAAAGTATCTTTGCAGGAACGGATACAGGCACACGATGGGAAGCATCGTTGCGATCGTTGCCGCAGCCCTGATGGATGCAGGCGTGATAGAATTTGAAGAGTTTCTCATACTATCCGCACTGCCGCTCTGCTGCATGACAGAAGATAACAGTTTCATCAACTCATACTGTAATGTAGTATACTTGTCAGACATACGATTGTAAAGCATTGCATCAAACCAGGAGTTCCACTGTCCTACTGCTACAAACAAGGCTACAGTCGCATAAACCGGTTTACAGAGCGGAGAGATGATCTTGACAAAGATTGTCATATATCCGGCCCCGTCAAGCTGCGCTGATTCTTCCAAGGAATCCGGCAGACCAATCATATAAGTTCGAAGCACCAGCATATTGAAGGCACTGACCGCACCGGGAACAACATATACCCAGAAAGTTCCTGTCAGATGCAGGTTCTTATACAGCAGGAATACCGGAATCAGACCGCCGTTCACATACATTGTAATAACCCAGAATAAAGATAACTGTGATTTGAACAAAAATCTCTTCCGGCTTACGATAAATGCCAGTAAGGCATTGGTCACCAAAGCCAGTAAAGTTCCGATTATGGTTCTTAAAACAGTGATATAAGCACCTGTAATCATGTTTTGTTTATGTAATACTGTGTAATAGTTCTGCCAGGTAAATTTTCTCGGAATCAAATGAATCCCGCCGCGCACAGCATCAATACCATCATTAAAAGAAATTGCCAAGGTATTCAATACAGGATACAACGTAATGATAACAAAGGCCACCATAAAAATGGTATTGCAAATCACGAAGATCCAATCACTAACACTTTTCTTTCTCTTCATCTTTACACTCCCTCCCCTAGAATAGACTTTCTTCGCCGGAGTGCTTCGCTATCCGGTTGGCAATCACGATCAGGAAAATACTGACGGCACTCTTGAAAATACCTGCTGCCGTACCCAGTGAATAATCATTCTGGCTGATACCCCAGTTCAATACATAGATATCAATCGTCTGTGATACCTTCTGTACAAGTCCATTTCCTAACAGGTACTGCACTTCAAATCCAGCATTCAGGACATTACCCACATTCATCAGAAGCAATATGATAATGGTGGGTTTAATACCCGGAAGTGTAATATATTTAATTTTGGCCCATCTGCCCGCACCATCAATGGAAGCCGCTTCATAAAGACTTGGATCAATCGCAGTGATTGCCGCCAGATAAATAATAGCGTTCCATCCAGTTTCTTTCCATAGATTAGAGAATGCTACAATCGGCCAAAAATAACCTTCATGTGCAAAGAAATTAATCTGTTTATCAATAATACCTAAATTCATCAGTACTTCATTGACGATTCCCGTAGAAGATAACGCATCGTGTAAAATACCGGTAACAATGATCCATGACAGGAAATGGGGCAGATAAGAAATTGTCTGAACCATTTTCTTTCCCAGCACCCATCTCACTTCATTCAACAGGATAGCAAACAGAATTGCCATAATAAACGAAGTCACCAGATTAATGGTGCCCATTGCCAGTGTATTTCTGATGACTCTGATAAAGGAGGCATCACCGAACAGGAACTTGAACTTATCTAATCCGATAAACTTAGAATGAAGCAGCCCGTCCCTCGGTTTATAATTTTGAAAAGCCATGATCCATCCGCCTAACGGAAGGTAATAAAAAATAAAACCATATATAACAAAAAGTGCCGACCATATCAATAAAACTTTTTGCCGTTTCACTTCTTTCCATGTAATTTTTTGTTTTGCTTGTTTTCTTCCCCGACTCATACTCTTCTCCCTCTGCGCTCATAGATTTTTCGTATAAAAGAGGACAGCTACATAGCTCTTACAGCAATATAGCTGTCCCTTCATTAAAAATCTCAGGTTACTGTTTCCATGAGTTGATTACTGACCTGCTCTGCGGTCTAACTCCTCCTGCATCTCAGAAAGGAAATCCTGCGGTGAACATTCTTCATATGCTTTCATGTACTGTTCCCATGTGGTATCGAAGGAATCAGACATAACTACCTTAGGCAGCCATTCATGCTTAATCTCACCCATCTTAGCCCAGGCAACACCACCAGGAGTTTCTGTTGTCATATTATTAGAGTAAGAGTACATCGGGAACCAAGGTCCTGTCTCTTTGTTTACGGAGCCAATCATTTCCACATAAGTTGTCACGCCATATGCGTTGAAGCAGTCTACCAGAGGCTGTGCCAGTCCGCTGAAGAACTCGGAAGTCTGCTCAGGAACCTGCATTGCATTCTTACCGTCTCTGCTTGTTCCAAGGTACTGAGGCAGATAAGAGTAAACACATAAGTGAGAAGCCTTATACTCTGTATTAGCACACTGCATTCTCATATCCTCGGTTCTGTAATAGAGCCCTTCATCATCCACCAGATAATCTACACCTTCAATACCCCAGAATCTGAGATCATGAATCTCCTGATCCAGAATATCATTGAGGAACTTAAACGCTGCGTCTACATCTTTACAGCTTGTGGTGATCGCTACGCCATTTGCCACGTTCTGGGTATCACCATATGTATGCCACATATTATCCATACCCTCTTCGATCGTAAGACCGAGCGGTACATAGTTGCAGCCCTGAAGATCAAGTCCCTGCTGCTTAAATACATCATTTACTGTGAAAGCGAAATCCCACCACTGGTCACACATACCAAGTACACGGCCTGTGGAAAGTTTTGCAATATATTCATCATAGGTCTGGGTCGCAAATTCGTGGTCAACCATACCCTTCTGATATTCTTCATTCAATTTCTGGAAATACTCGTGAGTCGTCTCGCTGGTATTATAATCTTCAATCTTCATGGTGTCTGTGTTAACAATAACAGAACCATCATTCGGATAACCATCTAAGAACTGACCTGCATTCTCAATACAGAAATATCTCCAGTCCTCACAGAGGATTGTATAAGGAATCACCTCTGTGCCATCTTCCATGGTCGGGTTTGCTGCCGCATAACGCTCCAGCAGATCAAAATACTGATCTAAGGTCTCAATCTTCGGATAATTATCCCATGCAAGTACCTTTGCCTGAATCCAGAAAGCTTCGTCATTGTGAGTCGTTGCTTTGGTCTCGCCGTATGTATTCTGGAAGATATTCGCCCAGTAGATCTTACCATCTGCCTGACGGAATCTGTCCCACTCCTCATCAGAATACATCTCTTTTAAGTTCGGATACTTATCAAGATAATCATCCCAGGCAACCAATGCCCCTGCATCATACAGAGCCATCTGTCCATCGCCGCCATCTATAAAATCAGGATACTCTCCTCCTGCAATAATCGTTCCTACTGCTTCTGCTGCTGTCTGTCCGGTAAGCCATGTCTCTTTGACCCTTACACCGGTCTTCTGTGCAATGATCTCCTGAATCTCATTACCATCATTAATCTCTGAACCCGGCATAGCAATAAACATCGTGAAATCGATAATATCTTTACTGCCGCCGTCACTTGATTCGGCCGTCTCATTTTGCCCCCCCCCCGGCGTTTCTGCGGGTTCTGAGCCTCCTGTGCTGGTGCTCTCCTGGGTACCGCCGCAGCCGACAAGTACAGACGCTGTCATTGCCGCTGTCAACAAAAGTGCTGTTAATTTCTTACATTTCATTCGTTCATCCTCCCTCTTTGAATTTTTTTGATACTACAATTTTATTACAGTTAAGAAAACCTTCAACCTGATAAATTCTATTAAGAACCCGGATAAATTCTAGTTGTTAGAATTTACCCGGGTTCCCATTTAATCCTTCTGCTTATCCGAGACCGCAAAGCGAATCTCGTAACGATGCATAATTTAATTTTCTCTCGCACTCTTACGATACCTGGACGGCGTACAACCCTCCTGTTCTATAAACCGGCTGATAAAATAATCCAGATCCCGGTAACCTACATCCTCCGCAATCTGGCTGATCTTCTTATCGGTTCGAATCAGCTGAGATGCCGCCTCTTTGATTCTATAATTATTCAGATAACTCTTAAAGGACTGCCCATAACGCTTACGAAAAATCTGTCCCAGATAGGAACTGTTAAGATAATACTTCTGTCCCAGTTCCCGCAGCGTCAGGTTCTCCGCATAATGTTCTTTCACTTCATTCTCAATCTCTGTCAATATCCCTTTGGAGACATTCTTACGAAGCTGCACCAGATACTCTGCAAATTTACTGGCAAACTTACGCAAATGTGACCTGCTGCCCCGAAGGATCTCTTCCTTGGATACACTTTCACCGATATAAGAAAGCACCTCATCCTGATTGATCGATTCATCCTGTTCTGCCGCCAGATTAATCAGCCGGAATATCAGCCAGTTCAAGTTCATGGTTACAGTTTCTCTGGTTCTGTCCAGTCTGTCCATCTCCATAAAAAGCTCATCTACACTCTTGTTGATCGCAATTATATCGTTCTGATCCACCGCCATCACCAGATTGTCCAGGGACTGTTTGCATAAGACAGTCTTAGAAAGATTTACCTGCACTTCTTTTTCATAAAAATATATATTCTTCGTATCCTGAAAGCCTTTAAAGGAACGAAGCACACAGGCAGAACTATAAGAACGGGAAATCCTGCTGATATCTTCCACCCGCTTACCGACAAGCAGTATCACCGGCAATTTCTCACTGCCTCCCTGTGCCGTCCTATGAAGCGCCCTCATAAACTCCTCTTCTGTAAGGCCCCTATCTTTTGCCATATAATCAAAGTACACAAATCCTATCTCATATTCTTCTTCATAGACAAAAAAATCTTTGAACAGATGATCCGCATCCTCCCGTAGATAACAGGATACCTGTTCATATACCTGATCTTTCAACTCCGATATTTCTTCATCCGACATTTCCTCCAGAGCAGAAAGATCATTGAGGCAGATGTGAAGATACCTTGCCGCCGTACCGCAATGCAAATTCTCCTTAATATATGACAGATTCTGCTCCTTTGCCTTCCCCTGCAGCAAAGCCATCATATTCTGCAAAAGATATCCTCGCTGCATCCGCTGGCTGTCTATCTCCTCCTGGATCATATTTTCCCGCTTCTTCGTCACCCGTCTGATGTTTTCCAGAAGCTGTTCTTTCTGAACAGGTTTTAAGATATAATCCATGCAGGAATAACGGATTGCCGCCTGTGCATATTTAAAATCATTATATCCGCTCAGAATGATAATATAGGCTTCAGAAAGTTTCTCATTGCGAACCTTCTCCAATAATTCCAGACCATTGATCTGCGGCATACGGATATCCGTAATAATCAGATCTACCTCCTTTTCTTTCAAATAGTCCAGCGCTTCCTGTCCGTCAGATGCTTTCTTAACAATCTCGTATCCTTCTTTTTCCCAATCAATGATCACAGATAACCCCTGCAATATAAAAGGCTCATCATCCACTAACATCACTTTCATCAACATTGTGCAATCCTTCCTGTTCTTTCAGTTGCAGATATTCGGATTCTGCCCGAATTGTCATAAAGGTGCCAATACCCTTTTCACTCTCTAAATTGAACTCCACATTCCCCTTGGAAAACATCTTTAATCTGAGACAGGCATTGATGATTCCGACATGCGCATTTTCCTTGATATCTTCAATCGTACAATCACGCATACTCTCGTTCATCTTTATCACAAGTTCCTCTTCCATGCCTCCTCCCGTATCCTCTATCTCAATATACAGAAGCGCTCCCTTCAGATAAACCCGCACATAAATCCAGCAGGCCGATGTTTTCTTCTCCATGCCATGTACACAGGCATTTTCCACAAAAGTGGTCAACGTCAGTTTGGGAATATAATAATCTGCGCATGTATCCGGCAGGTCAATCTCATAATGCAGACGATTGCCAAACCGATATTGCTGCAACTCCAGATAAGCCTCCACAAAACTCATCTCTTCCGCAAGCTTAATATTATCCGAAGCCCAGTTGATATTCTGGCGTTCCAATATGGCCAGTTTCTCTATCATGCGGGCAGTCACTTCTTCTCCTTGAATAACTGAGCGCATCCGAATACTTTCAAGCACATTAAAGAGGAAGTGAGGATTGATCTGACTATGTAATGCCAAAAGTTCCGCGTTCTGTCTGGCAAGATCTATTTCCTGTCTCTCCAGCCTGTCCTTGTACACTCGCTGAATCAGATCATTCATTCTGATGACCATGCGGTTATAATTCTGCATCAGAATCCCGATTTCGTCCTTACCTCTTACATTCTCTATTCCCTGCAGACTATCTCCCTGTTCCTGGTCAAAGGCAGTTCCCAGTTCCCAAAGCCTCTGTGTAAAGGATTTATTTACGGTAGAAACCATGATCACTGGTAAAAATAAGTTAGCCACCACCAGGAAAATGATCAGCGGCATGTGCTTTTCCAATTGCCTGATCACAGAACTCTGTGGCTTCATGACCAGGATATCGATATCCTGCCCATACATAGTAAAGGATCTCTTATATGCAACCGGTTCTTCTCCGGTCAGCCTGTGAAAATCCTCATGACTGCTGGAATGCCCTTCGTTGGAAAATAAAATCCGGTCTCCCTGGCATATATAGATACCATATCCATAATTTGCCAGCATCAGCTTTCTGGACACATTGTTATAATCCAAGTCCAGCCGGAGAATTTTTTCGCAGCCTTCCTTTTTAAAATAATCCAGATGTCTGACCAAGGAGATTCTCCGCATGGAGGTCGCCGACCTATCCGACTCTCCAATATAATATAAGGAAAAGGTCAGGTTTTTTCCCGATTCCATATATTCCTGATACCACTCCGTCTCTTTAATCTCCGACAGACGATAAAAATGTCCTCCATTCACTATCGTATCATTATCCGCATATACAACAGTATTAGAGATGCCATAGCCTTTTAGCAGATCTAAAGTTGACTTCTTAGACAATTCCACACTGGCGCTGTAAAAATCATATCCATCCTTATACTTTTCATTTAAGAAGTCATTAATGTTTCCGTCCACATAGACATCATTCATTCCATTGACGGCCTCTTCAAAAGTATATTCCATACTGTACTTCACAGCATCAGTTATACTCTCAAACTCATAAATCTGCTCCCTTTTTTCCGCATCATACAAAATATACAGGATAACACTATCTGTCAGAACCAATGGTAAGATCACGCAAAACACATATATAATGATTAATTTCTTCTTTATATTGAAATCATTCATCATATTTTCTATTCTAAATCGGTATTTAATCATGATCTCCCCCGGCCTGATATCTGAACCTTATAAAATCAGCACAGCCTCCCGACTCCTGTGTGGCATAGACAAAAATCCCAAATCTGCATCCCGTAAAATGATCCAGTTTAAAATATAACTTTTGCCGAATCCCAAACGGTTTCCAGCTTCCAGCTTCCTCATAGACAAAATCCGCTTCATCCTCTTTGTCCTGAAAGTTCAGATGTACTTTCAAGGTAACACATGATGTATCAATGGGAATCTTTTCATACATCACCGGTGAATCCAAGAAATCCCGGTCTGCATGCAGTGTTTCATCCATTGCCGGTTTTGCATACATCACCAGATAATACTTCCCATCATCCTTTGTCAGTGCGATTGCCCCATAACATCCTATCCAGGCACTGATTCCTGCATAATCTCCGTCTTTCATCCCGCTCCCATCTACAGTCACCCAGGCCGCGCTTTCCGGCCCAAAGCTTCTCTGCGTCAGTACATTGTGGGCAAGAACCGGACTGTCACACAGAGCTCCCGTATAAATCCGCAGGGCACCCGGCCGTTTTGTCACTGACCAGAGACTGTCTATGGGGTTGTGGTTAAACTGCCAGAACGGTTTTAAATGTACTCTCCCGTTTCTGTCCGGTTTGTATATGAAATCGTCATCACCGTTTAGCGGAGTATATACATAATCTGGTCTGCTGCTGGGAACGGAAACGTTTTGGGGAACCTTGCCGTCTTCTCCAACGACAGGATATCCCTCCTCATCAAAATGCATGGGCATCACCATAGGTGACCTGCCAAGCGCACCTCTGTCATGAAACATAAATAAATACCAGTCTCCCCAGGGTGTATCCACCATACCGCCTTGTGCCACGCCAAGGTTGTGATATCCCATATCATCATCAATAATACATTTTCCCTTAAATTCTCCGTCCAGAGAATCTGCAATAAAACAATCCTCCGTTTTTCTCTCAGTGCCATACGCCGGAATATGACAGGTAAACAGATAATATCTGCCATCTTTTTTATACAGATGGGAACCTTCATAACCAAGATGAAGTTCTCCCTCATCCCGGACAATCAATCTGTGCAGTCCGCCCTCAAGCGGCCCCTTTAAATCCGAACTTAACTGCGTCAGATACAATTCCGTGTTGCCATAGACAATATACACCTTGCCATCATCATCAAAAAACAGGGAATTATCATGATAAAATCCCTCGATATTTGTAATCTTCCAGGGCCCTGCGGGATTGCCGGCCGTCAAGAGATATGTCTTATGCGTATCATTTGCCGTAAAACATATATAAAATAGACCTTCGTGGTACCTTAAAGAAGGGGCCCACATTCCCTGCCCATATATCTGTGATCCTTCTTCTAACCGGTGCCCGGGAGTATCTTCCAGCATATCATAAGCATGACACACAAACTCCCAATTCATAAGATCATAGGAGCGCAGTATATCACACCCCGGCATAAAATGCATTGTGGTACTGGCCATATAATATGTATCGCCAACTCTGATGATATCCGGATCCGGAAAATCCGTATATAAAACAGGATTTTGTTTTGTTTTCATGATTCCCTCCATGACATAGCAGTTTACTGCCTCATCTCAACATCAAATACACAAGGTTCTTACCTTCTAAAATACCACAAAAATCTCATATTTTCCATTCTTTGCGTTGACATTATATTGTTTTGAGGCTATAACTATTTAAGGATGAAAATATTAATATGAATCATTCTTACGAGGGAGGGAATATTATGGAAGCATATACTGTATTTCTGGATCTTGCTGTCATCTTGTTTTTTGCTAAAGTTTTCGGTATTTTGGCGAGAAAATGTAAGGCGCCCCAGGTAGTTGGTCAGATTCTGGCCGGTCTTATCGTTGGACCCTGCGTCCTTGGCTGGATCAGCCAGACGGAATTTATCACACAAATGGCGGAGATTGGCGTAATCATCTTAATGTTTGAGGTGGGCCTGGAAACAGATTTGAAAGAATTGCTCAAAACCGGCCCCATTGCGTTTCTGATCGCCTGCGCCGGCGTGTTCATTCCATTGATTATGGGTGCCCTTTTATATATGGGATTTTACGGCGTTGCCCCCTGGGGCAGTGAGAATTTCTATAAAGCAGTCTTCATGGGAACCATTATGACTGCCACCAGTGTCAGCATTACTGTGGCCGTTCTGCAGGAACTGGGTAAGATTAAAAGTAAGGTCGGCACTACCATCGTCAGTGCAGCAATCATTGACGATGTGATAGGTATCATTGTCCTCACTTTTGTAATTGGCTTTAAGAGTCCCGATTCGCATCCGGGTATGGTAGTCATTAAGACGATTGCTTTCTTTATCATGGCCATCGTGGGCGGATTTATTGTCTTTCGGATTTTCCTGACTCTGGATAAACGATATCCCCACACCAGACGAATCCCCATTGCTGCGCTGGCTTTCTGCTTCGCACTGTCCTACGCGGCGGAGAAATATTTCGGGATTGCAGATATCACCGGTGCTTACGTGGCCGGTATCGTGCTGTGTAACTTAAGCGACAACACCTACATAGAACGCAAGGTTGATGTCAGTTCTTATATGATCTTCGGCCCAATCTTTTTTGCAGGTATAGGCCTGAAAACTACCTTTGATGCAATAGACGGCACTATGATCGCCTTCTGCATCTGCTTTGTGATCGTGGCACTGTTGGCCAAGGTGCTCGGCTGTGGACTGATGAGCAAACTCTGCCGATACAATTTTTCCGATTCTTTGAAAATCGGTGTTGGTATGATGACACGCGGAGAAGTGGCTCTGATCGTAGCACAGAAGGGTATGGCAGCAGGTCTGCTGACTGCGGATTACTTTACCGCAGTTATTCTGCTGATTTTGGTATCCTCCATTATGACGCCCCTTATCATGAAATTCTTATATAGCAAGGAGAAAACTCCGGAAAATACAGTTGCATGATTAAAAATCCCTGACTGCCAGTTACGCGAATCGTAACCGAGTAGTCAGGGATTTTTGCTTCATTGCATAATTAAGAACAGAAATGCATTACAGCACTTTTTCAATCTGTGCTTCCAGTTCTTCCTGTGGAACAGCGCCAACAATCGTACCGGCTTCTTTCCCGCCCACAAAGAGTTTCATGGTTGGAATAGACATGACGCGATACAATCTGGCAAGCCCATCCTCCTCATCAATATTGCACTTCCCAACCTTTACCTTGCCGTCATACTTTTTAGCCAATTCCTCCACGATCGGCGCCATCATCTTGCAGGGTCCGCACCAGTCTGCATAAAAATCTACAAAGACCGGAATTTCTGAGTCCAATACCTCATTTTCAAAATTTGCTGCTGTAAACTTGTACTCCATATTTTTTCCTCCTATTATTGATTCTTGCAGCTTGTCCCAATCAGGAACTACCGCGAAATAATATATTTACAGATAGGGTTACCCATGGACGAAAATTTTTCTTCGTATTCCGTCATCACATTGCCCTGCATCATCTGCGCATCATGATGCAGATCTTCCGTCACCTGTTCCAGTTGCCATCCTGCCGGTTCCAGTTCCCCTAATGCAAACCGAAATAACTCCAGATTGTCTGTCTTAAACTCGATTACACCATCCGGTATTAGTATCTCATCATACCGCTGTAAAAATTCACGAGAGGGCAGTCTTCTCTTCGCATGCCGATCCTTCGGCCAGGGATCTGAAAAATTCAAATAAATTCTCTCTACTTCTCCCGGTGCAAATACACTTGTTATCTCCTCCGCCTCCATGCGAATGAAATATAGATTCATCAGCGGGTCGGCTTCCATCTTCTGAATCCCCCGGAGCAGCACACTGGAATATTTCTCAATTCCTATATAATTGATATCCGGATTCGCCCTCGCCAGATCCATGATGAAACGGCCTTTGCCCATACCAATTTCTATCCGGATCGGATGATCGTTTCCGAATACTTCTCTCCATTGTCCCCGATGTTCCTGAGGTTCGTGAATCACATAGTCACAGCCTGCGATCACTTCCCGCGAACCTGTTATATTCCTAAGTCTCATATGCCAATTCCTGTCCTAAATAAATACTCCTTAGCATGAACCCAAATAGAATCCTGCTTTATCCATTATTCTACAACATTTTGTATTTTTTGTGAATACACTACAGTTTTTGTAAAAAATAGTGTATGATATATGTGGCTTAAGTTTGGCCGTCTGTATTTCATAAATATAAAACACTCCAAATTCATAAACAACTGATTTTGACATATACTTGTTACCATAAAAGAAAGGTCTGACAATATGTTTTCATTATATAAATATAAAAACCGAAAGGCAGCAAGATTCCTTTTTCTGCTCCTTACAGCTGCTATATTTCTATGCGGCTTCCATGTTGACACGCTTACCGCCTATGCCACTTTAGAAGAACTGGAAGCCGAGGCAGAAGCCCGCAAGGCTCTTCCTATTCAGTCCAATGAAATTGAAAATTGGCCTGTTGGCCCACAGATCAGCGCACAATCCGCTATTTTGATGGATGCCAATACCGGTGTTATTCTCTATTCCAAAAATATCCATGAACGCCTCTATCCAGCCAGCACGACCAAGATTATGACCTGTCTGCTCGCGATGGAACAGGGTAACCTGGATGATAAAGTGGAATTTAGTCATGATGCCGTTTTTTCCGTACCAGTAGGCGGTTCTAACATGGGCATGGATGTAGGGCAGTCTATTACTCTGGAGGAATGTCTCTATGGAATCCTGGTCGGTTCCGCCAACGAAGTAGCCAATGCCGTGGGCGAATATATTTCCGGTTCTATAGATGACTTTGTCGCATTGATGAATAAACGGGCGGAAGAAATCGGTTGTAAAGATACCCATTTTATGAATACAAACGGTCTTCAGGATTCCGACCACTACACCAGCGCTTATGATCTGGCGCTGATTTCCAGCCATTTTTTCCAAAATGAAATGCTGTGCAAGATTGGCAATACCGCACGCTGCCATTTTGAACCTACCAGTACACAGCCTGACGATTTTTACCTGAATAACAAACATAAACTGATCAACGGGGAGATTCCCTATGATGGAGTCCTTGGCGGCAAAACCGGCTATACGGATGAGGCACGGCAGACCCTTGTCACTTGTGCGGAACAAAATGGGATGCGGTTGATATGTGTTGTCTTTAAAGAAGAATCTCCGGCCCAGTTCACAGATACTAAAGAACTTCTGGACTATGGCTTCCACAATTTCCAGGTAATGAATATCTCGGAAAATGAGGATCGCTACAATATTGAAGCCACAGGATTTTTACAGATTGGTGATGATATCTTTGGCAGTTCCAAACCTATCCTCTCCATAGATAAGGACAGCTATGTCATCGTTCCAAATGTCATCTCCTTCTCAGATCTTGATTCCGAGATTGATTATAGTATATCTGATGAAAACCGTGTAGCACAGATCCGCTATTCCTATCACGATATGTACGTGGGAAGCGCATACCTTGATCTGATTACAGAATCAGGCACCACTTACGAATTTGACACAAATATGACATCCACCGATGTCAGTGTGGAAAAAGTAGAATCCGAACCGGAAATAGAACCGACCCCAAAGAAAGATACTATTTTTATCAATGTCAAAAAAGTATTGATTACCATTCTAGTTCTGGCCGCTGTCCTTATCTTCCTGTTTGTTCTCCGGGCGCTGATTGCTAACCGGAAGACAGCCAAACGCAGAAATAACCGTGTGAAACGCAAACAGCGGCGCAGATCTTATGTACGTTCAGACTTTGATGACTTTGACTTCTGATACCTTGCCCGCAGATTGTCCACTTCCTCCTGAGTGATGAATTTTTCCGTCTTCACCACATAAACTCTGTCATTTTCTGTTTTACGGAGCCGTACTTTAGCTTTCATGTAACCATGTTTATCACAGTAGGATACACTGTAATAATGTTTTCCATTGGGCGTAAACCAGCGGATTTTTCTGCGCAGGTTCTTATGACACAGATAACACCTGGTGCTCATAACCTTCCGATCCGCCACTGCTGCCGCCTTATCCTCAAAGCTGCGGGAAATATATTTTGCGTAATCATCAAAGATCACCTGTATTTCGGAATCCTTATCCTTGGGCAGATGAAACATATCGAAAGAATATTTCTTCATCACTTCATTTGGTATTTCTGCCAGAATTTTCGCCGTATAATAAGCATCGCTGAAAGCCCTGTGAAAGGGGATGTCCTTCTCAATATGAAGAAAATCTATGGCATATTCTAAAGTTCTTCTGGACTTCTTGTCTTCAAACGCAATACTGAACAACTTCTGGACATCCAAAAATGCAAACGGCCCTTCTGCCATTGGTTCTAAACCATAATATCTGAGGTTTCTCTGTAATTCCACCAAATCAAGACATCCCCAGGTACAGAAAATATAATCTTTGCCGCACCAATCCCAGAACTCTTCCATCACATCGGTAAAAATATGTCCTTGCTCAAGCTGCTCCATCTGCAGATGAATCAGCTTTCTGGTAATATGATGCATCTCATGATACACCTGCGGCTTGATAAGTTCTGAAAACTCATCGATCATTTTTTTATCATTGTTTAATTTGATAGCGCCAATTTCAATAATCTCGAAGGGAAGTACTTTTACGACTTCCTCCTCACCACTGCTGCTTTGATTCCATTCCAAATCCAGAATAATATAATTCATAACTAATTTCCTGATTTCCTTATTTACTACAATATAAATATCCGCTCTACAATTATTTTTTATTATCATAGCATAAATCCCTAAGTTTTTGCAATCCAATGTCCTCTTGGACTATTCCTGCAATCCATAGATGAAAATTTTGATTAAGATAATTATTTTGCACAAATCTTATGTATAATAAAAAATAAAGAAAAACACATTAAACTATTGACCTTATACTAACTATACCCCTTATACTCAGCTTAACAAACATGGAAAGGAGGCACATTTCCATTGAACATCAATGAACTGGAACGCCTGACAGGAATTACCAAACAGAATATCCGTTTCTATGAAAAGAAGGGATTGCTTCATCCAATGAGAAATTCCGAGAATAATTACCGCGAATATTCACAGGAAGACCTTACCACACTTAAGACCATCAAACTTCTGCGGAAACTGGACTTCTCTATAGAAGACATCCACAAAATCCTGTCAGCACAGATGCCGCTTCATACAATACTGGAGCAGCATCTCAAAGAATTGCAGACAAGACGGCAGAAACTAGAGGCCTGTATTGATGTTTGTAAAGATCTGCTCAAAACAGACACAGAGTCTTTGGATCTGGATGGAACATTTGCAAAAATGGAACAAATAGAACAGAATGGGGGTAAGTTTATGTCAATTATTGAGGATTATAAAAGATACTCTGCTGCACAGCGTAAACGCAGTTTTTCCTTTAAACCGGATACCATGGTTATGAATCCTACAGAATTTTCAGATGCATTATTCCAATTTGCCAGCGAAAACAATCAAAATCTGGTTCTGATCAAGGGAGGTATGTACCCGGTATTTGAACTCGATGGTATTGAGTATAGTGCACACCGTTTCTTTGGGCGTTTTGGCGCAACGGTGCAGTGTACCATGACCCACCCGGAGGATTACGAGATTGATGATATTTCCAAAAAGAGAAAGATATTGTACAAGCTAATCAATGGTCCATATATTTTGACACTTTTGCTCTTTATCTTTATGGCCATTACCAGGCAAAGCATAGGATGGGCGGCTTTGGTAGCTATCATGATATTCCCTTACCTGTTCTGGCTGTTTGGGGTATTTTTTGAAAGATAAAACACATTCCCTGAAACAAAAACACCGAGAACTCTGGAATCCCAGTATTCTCGGTGTTTTCTACAACGTCGCTAAGAGGATTCGAACCTCCGGCCTACCGCTTAGGAGGCGGTCGCTCTGTCCTGCTGAGCTATAGCGACTGATGTATTTATAAAAGAAAGCACATCACATGGGATAATTGATATATCCCTGCATCCAGATAACGCCCTTGAACCTGCGGCCTATCTGTGGCTCTCCATATAAATCCTTCTTATTAATACAGACATCGAACTCCAGATCATTACAGCTAATCCGCATCACATAAATTTCTTCCTTGGTAATTCTGTTCGTGCGCAGGGAGATATCCAGGATTTCTCCCAACACAGAATACTGGTCACATTCTACACCATACGGCATAAAATAAGTATCTACCAATGAGAACACATCTTCCGTGAGTATTTTTCTGGAAATGGAAGTATAGATATCCATATCTTCCAAAGTCAGACTCTCGATTGCCTCTTCATCCCCTTTTCGGGCTGCAGCAATCAACTTATTACGACTCATCGATGCCTTTTGTATTTTCTGCTTTTCACTTTCGTCTTTATCAATCGGTAATATTATATTACCACTAATTGACAATCCTGACAATGTTAAAGTTGTACCTCTGACCGGCAGCATATCCATATGTTGTGCTTTTACATATGGAACAATGTTTTGCAAATAGAAAATCAGGCTGACGCCAACCTTAATATCATCGCAGATGCCGGCATAAGATTCTTTATCTGCATGTCTTTCCACAGACACATCTTCATAAGAACTGACGCCTGTGCCGCGCAGGTAAGGATAGAAATAATCGTAAGTAAATTTATCCTCCGCGTCAAATTCTCCACAGACAGCAATCCCCATATCCTGTGCAAAATCTTCACAAAATTCTGCAAGTATGGTCTCTTCTCCATTGGACGTGTAGGCGCGATGTGATGCATTCATTATAACATCTGTAATCAACTTCTGTTCCTCGCGTCTGTCAGTCAACTTGCTAAAACCAATAGCCCGCATATATTTATGCAAAGATCTCACCTCCTTCTGACAGTCCGTATCATTTATCTGATCTCTGTCATACCTCCCATATAAGGACGAAGCACTTCGGGAATACGGACAGAACCATCGGCCTGCAGATTATTTTCCAAAAATGCAATCAACATTCTGGGCGGCGCAACCACTGTATTGTTTAGTGTATGTGCAAAATATTTACCATCTTTACCATTAACACGAATGCGCAGTCTTCTCGCCTGAGCATCCCCCAGATTGGAACAGCTTCCAACCTCAAAATATTTCTGCTGTCTCGGAGACCAGGCCTCCACATCATAAGACTTCACTTTCAGATCAGCCAAATCACCGGAACAGCATTCAATCGTTCTTACCGGAATATCCATCGAACGGAATAAATCCACGGTATTCTGCCACAACTTATCAAACCACATGGGAGATTCCTCCGGTTTACAAACCACGATCATCTCCTGTTTTTCAAACTGATGAATCCGGTATACGCCTCTCTCTTCAATGCCATGGGCACCTTTTTCTTTACGGAAGCACGGTGAATAGCTTGTAAGCGTATGCGGAAGTTCATCTTCCGGAATGATCTGATCAATAAACTTACCGATCATGGAATGTTCGGATGTTCCTATTAAGTATAAATCCTCACCCTCAATCTTATACATCATGGCATCCATCTCTGCAAAACTCATAACGCCATCTACCACTGCACTTCGAATCATAAAGGGCGGAACACAATAAGTAAATCCTCTGCCGATCATAAAATCTCTTGCATAGGCAATCACTGCGGAATGTAATCTGGCAATGTCACCCATCAGATAATAAAAACCATTACCAGCCACACGGCCTGCAGCATCCATATCAATTCCATGGAAACGTTCCATGATCTCTGTATGATAAGGAATCTCAAAATCAGGTATTACCGGTTCCCCGTATTTCTGTATCTCTACGTTCTCAGTATCATCTTTTCCAAGCGGAACCGATGGATCAATGATATTTGGAATCGTCATCATATCTTTCTTGATCTTTTCACGAAGTTCATTCTCTTTCTCTTCCAGTTCGGCAAGTCTTTTGGCATTGGCCGCTACTTCCGCTTTCTTTGCCTCAGCTTCTTCTTTCTTGCCCTGTCCCATCAGAGCGCCAATCTCTTTAGAAATTTTATTTCTCTTTGCCCGGATATCATCTGCCTCCTGCTGTGCTGCCCTGACTTCTGCATCCAGCGCGATCACTTCATCCACCAGACCAAGTTTCTGATCCTGAAATTTTTTCCTGATATTCTCCTTTACTACCTCAGGATTTTCTCTTAGAAATTTAATGTCAATCATTGTAAGTCATATCCTTTCTATCACCATGTAAAATCATACACGGCTTATTATATGTTATTCAATAACTTCCTCAACGTACACATTATTGATTTCCGCAAGGTCTTTTACCTTATCAACCGCGATACCATTTCTATCCTTAGTGATACGAATCACAGGCCTGTCCGGAAACTGCTTATTCTGATAAAGAACAACACCTGTCTCACCTTCATTTGTCTTGACAATAGTGCCTGCCGGATATACTGCTGTAAACTCCAGAAAGATATCGACAATCTTACCATCAAACTTAATGTCCTTGTTACTTTTTAAATACTCGACCGCCTCATATACTTTCTTTCGTCTGCATCCGATACCGCAGATTTTTTCATCAAAGGCATCACAAATCTGGATAATGCGGCATTCCTTGCAAATATCAGTAGCTTTCAATGGATAACCGGAACCATCCAAACGTTCATGATGATATAATATCATATTTTTACTTTCTTCAGAAATCCAGGTTTCATCACGAAGCGCTGAATAAGCATAAATAGGATGTTTCTTATATTCTGCAAGTTCCTTTTCCGAAAGATCCGATAAATCCTGATCACTATATTCAATTGCCAGATATCGCAGTCCCAGATCATGCAGTAAACAACTAACACCTATGTCATGTACTGTCTCCTGCGGAAGTTCCATTTTCAGCGCAACAATCGTGGCTAAACTGCACAGATTAATTGAATGCTCATAAATATCGGAACTTCTTTCCTTAATATCATATATCTTTTCTACTACTTCCTCTTCCTCAAGGATATTCGTGATAATATAATCTGCTGTCTGGCATAACTCTACCAGTTTATTATTATGACTGTAGGTATGTTTTTCCAGAATGCTTTTTACCTTTGATTTAAATGATTCCTCCACATCCTCTTTTAGAATCATCACTGTCTTAGTATCCGGCCCTTCTTCTTTAATATACACCTGCCGGATATTCAATTCCTTAAGTTTTTCAATATACTCATGCTTAAGAACTGTTCCCTCAGAGAGCAGTATCTTATATTCTATTGTAAAAACATCTTTGGCAAGAGTCTCTTCCCCTGTCAGTTCATCAACCATGCAGAGTTTCATTTTACTCCCCATTCTGGAGCATTTATGCGACAGGGCGATGCAAAATGGAAATCTTCGTCTGCCATCATACAAATTTATGACGCTCCGACACAAATTTGTATGTGAAAAACCAACACATCAGTGTGATTTTTCATACTATCCCATATTTTCTGTTTGTTATTTACAGATCCATGGCAATATCAAGCGCCTGCTTTTCCTCATCCCCCAATGATATCTCGCATAATCCACCTTTAATCTCTTTGGTATATGAATAACAACCTTCCGTACTGTGTACAGAATTCAGGATGAAACCATTATCATTTTCATCCAACAAAGCTAGAGAAAAACTAAGCTGTCCACCCATCTGGTTAAAGGCATCATATTTTACAATACCGACTTTTTGAAAAGCCCCCTCAAATTTCCTGTACAACGTCTGGATATCTTTTTTATTCTTTTCCATGGAAGTCTTTAAGAACTTATTATCTTCATAAAGTCCCACAATGTCTTTTTCCAGGCTCTTTGCGTTCTTACCTCCCATGAACTTTTTATATTTCTTGGCCAATTTACTTAATCTCACCATCTGCGTAATCATCATGATTAACAGAATGATAATGAATGCCAGCATACCAATAAACAAGTATGTCAGATCAAAATTTCCAAGCCCCATCTCGCTGAGTAAATTATAATTCATTTATCCTTTGCCTTTCTGTTGCTTATTAATGAGTCAACAGTTCAATTATCTTATCCAGATCATCATGCGTATAGAATTCAATTTCCAGTTTACCCGCACCGTTTCCTTTAGAAGCGATAGATACTTTCGTACTGAGAGCCTGTTTTAATTTTTCTTCCAAATCCTGATAAATAATTTCCAGACTCTTATCTTCCACCACTTCCTTCTTAGGTTTTTGCGGTTTATTCAAATCCTTGACCAACTTCTCCACTTCACGAACACTGAGTTTTTCATCAAAAACCCTCTGCGCAATGGTATACTGCTGTTCCGGATCCTCAATCGTAATCAGAGCTCTGGCATGACCGGTAGATATCATATCATCAATGATCATCTGCTGTACTTCATCACACAACTTCAAAAGCCGCATGGAATTAGTGACTGCAGTTCTGCTCTTGGATACACGTTCCGCCACTTCATCCTGCTTCAGATTAAATTCCGTCAAAAGTCTCTTATAAGCCTGCGCTTCTTCAATCGGATTTAAATCTTCTCTCTGAATATTCTCAATCAGAGAAATCTCCACAATCTCCTGTTCCGTATAATCCCGGATAATGACCGGAACTTCTTTTAAACCCGCAAGTTTAGCAGCCCGCCACCGGCGCTCACCGGCTATAATCTCATAATATGTTTTTCTGTCCTGTACCAGAATCGGCTGGATGAGACCAAACTGTTTGATAGAATCAGCCAGTTCCTGCAGAGCATCTTCATCAAAATTTTTTCTTGGCTGCTCCCTGTTCGGCTCTACCATGGTAATCTTAACCAGAGTCTCTTTCGCGCCTTCTTCTGCTTTTTGTGTTGTTGTCACAGAATCCGCCTTGGGAGTTGCCGCCGGAATCAATGAGTCCAGTCCCTTTCCTAAACCCCTTGCTGCTTTTGCCGCCATACTATACGTCCTTTCTATTGATCACTTCATCCGCCAGTAACATATATGCTTCCGCACCAGCAGATTTCGGATCATACATATTAATAGGCATACCATAACTGGGTGCTTCTGCTAATCTGATATTTCTGGGTATTACAGTATTGTAGACATTCTGTTTTAAATGATTTTTTACATTTTCCACTACCTGCATGGAAAGATTAGTTCTGGAATCATACATGGTAAAGACAACACCTTCCATATCCAGTGCCGGATTCAATCTTTCTTTTACCAGATTAACCGTGTGGATTAACTGGCTGAGTCCTTCCAATGCATAATACTCACACTGAATGGGAACAAGCACCGTATCTGCGGTAGTCATGGAATTGATTGTCAAAAGGTTCAGTGAAGGAGGACAATCAATCATGATAAAATCATACTTGTCCTTCACCCAATCAATTTCATTCTTTAATATGTATTCTTTCTTATCAACACCAATCAGTTCAATCTCTGCCGCCGCCAGATTTACATTTGACGGTATGATGGAAACACCAGGTATCACATCGTGTAAGATACATTCATTGATGGAACACTCACTCAGAATCAATTCATAAATTGTGTTGTCCAAATCATTCTTTTCTACACCAAATCCACTGGTAGTGTTACCCTGTGGATCAGCATCGATCACTAATACTTTCTTTCCCTTAACTGCCAGTGAAGCAGATAAGTTGATGGCTGTCGTTGTCTTGCCAACGCCGCCTTTCTGATTTGCGATTGCAATTATTCTTCCCATACTTTTTACCTTTCGTTTTGTGTTACGACAAAACGTTTCTCTCCGAAAGCTATTCTCATTTTTGCTGTCCGTTTACGATTATATCACTAAACCTTCGGAGAATCTACATAAAATTACTGGTATTAGAATTTTCTTTTATATACTTTCTATCTCATCAGGATATTTTACACCCCATTCTTCCCGCAACCCATCCATAATACGCATCATCTTAATAGTATCCTCATGAGGCATTGACGGACATTCAAGCTTCTTATTATTAATACATTCTATAGCCTCCAATATCTCATACTCATATCCGCTAATCTGTTCCGGCACCGCGAGATCACGTATTAATTCTCTGTTTTCATTATACACCTTTATTCCATTAGGATTATTGACATTATCCACCACCATATATCCTTTGGAACCATAGAAGACTCCATGTCTGTCCGACAACCCATAAATTCCCGAAGTCAAGACAGCCATTTTACCGTCTGCATAAAATACTGTCATCATATTTTCTCCATCAATACCTGTATCCGTCAGCTGAGCGGCAGATTTAATTTCCGATATATGACTTCCGAAATTCATACATGCAAAATTAAGCGGATATACCCCGACATCAAGCAAAGCACCGCCGGCAAGTTCTGGTTTAATAATTCTTTCTACTTCGCAAATATAATAATCCAAATTTGCAGTCAACTTTTTGACATCACCAATAATCTTTTCATCCAAAAGATCTTTAATCATTTTTCTTGAAGGCATATATCTTGTCCAGATAGCTTCTGTCACCAGAAGATTTTTCTCTTTGGCAAGCTTGAAAATCTCCTCTGCCTGTTTAGCATTTACCGTAAATGCCTTTTCACACAATACATGCTTCCCTGCTTCCAGACACATTTTCATATTTTTATAATGATGAGAATGTGGCGTAGCTATATAAACCAACTCCACCTCCGGATCTTCCAGCATTTCTTCATAGGAACCAAACGCTTTTTGAAAACCATGCTCTTCAATAAACTTCTGTGCTTTGGCCAAATTCCTGGAAGCTACTCCATAACATTCTACTTCCGGCATTTTATTCATAGTCTCCGCCAACACAGCCGCAATCCCACCAGCACCCATAATCCCAATCTTCATAATTCTCCCATCCTTTCTTATTAATCATCTAATTCTCTCATACATATTTAAATGTTCCTTACTAAACAGCTTCTGCTGTTGAACATTTAGATTTTAATCATTTATATTCCCGCCATCAGAGAATGCCATGTCTTTTGGAAATTCTCTCATACAT
>CAMXIF010000021.1 GCA_947243845.1 uncultured bacterium | reverse complement strand
AGGAACTGTTTGCCCACGAAAAAGTCAGGAAACAATTTTTGAGTGATGTGCTGGGGATCCCTTTGGATCAGATCAAGTCGGTGCAGATGGCCAACCCCTTTCTGCGAAAGCTGCTCCACAGACAGAAGCAGGGGATACTATGCGACCAGCCAGGAAGAGATTGACCAGATCGCAGAACAGAATGGGAGGATGAGAGACGTGGCAGAGGTGGTAAGACAGATGGGGCTTATAAGAACGATAAGATGGTTCTATGATGGATACTGGAGAGCGAAGAGAGATCGTTGGGCCGAGGACGAGTATGTGCGGGATGAAGGTATTGCGATTGGCCGGGAAGCGGGAAAAGCAGAGGGGAAAGCAGAGGCCGTCCTCCAACTCCTCAACATCCTTGGCAAGGTTCCGGAAGACCTCATCGATAGGATCAAATCCGAACGCGACACGGAAATCCTGGATCGCTGGCACCTGTCCGCCGCCAGAGCTGAGAGCATTGCACGGTTTCGCGAAAAGGAAAATCTGTAGGAATTTCTTCCTATTATAATTATAAAACGCCTCATAACCCAAACCGGTCATGAGGCGTTTTCCATATTCAAATTATTACTCTAACAGGAACATCTGCGCCCTTGTGAGGGCGATAACATCCGTGCCGATCGCATGACGCTCTTTGCCGCCCTTTATATATCTGGTATCGAGTGCGATGAAGATTCTGGAAACTTCCTTCTCATTCCCTTTAAGCGCTATCACCGGAGCCTTGATCCGATACACGACTCCCTGCCTGAAAGAACCATCCGTCACTTCCACAAGACGGTTATTCTCCACCATCCATACCTGACTGCCAAAAGGTTTAAAATCAACGGTATTGATACTGCCGTCCGCAAGCACCAGTTCTGCCTCCGGATTCGTCCCTTCCTCATAGTAGAAGGAAATATTCGTCACCTTATCAAACGCGATATTGTTATCCACAAACTTGAAATATACGTCCACCGTCTCATCCAGGATACCTTCTTCCGTATTCACATTAAATAATTCCTGATCAAACGGAATCGGTATACTCTCCACGGATGTAGCTGATGCTCCAAATCCAGCCACAATATCTACTTTCGGGTTATGAATGCCCGCATTATATGCCGCCGTTAAAGCATTGACAAAAAGCTTACACTCATCCACGCCGTCCTTCGGTTCCTCGCCGGCTTCCTTCTCATAGTAATACGGATATTCGTTCTGTCCCACGTACACCACATTGGCTCTGCTGTAAATATAATAGTTATTGCGGGCGTCTCTCGGTGAAACCCGATAACCACCGCCACCCTCCGAACTACTATCATTCAGCGTATACCAACCGGTCACGTGCGCCTCACTTTCCTTCGTATTATTAGCAAAATCCAACAGATATTCAGGCGCTTTCAGCTTCGTGACATCGCTGAAAAAGGCTATGCTCTGCTCGCCGCCTACATCGAAAGGATAACAGGTGATACTTCCTTCATTGATCTTATGCGCCTGCAGCCCCGGCATCGCATCTGCAAACATATCTTTGTCCAGATCCTTATAGCGGTAATATGCGCCGCCGTCCCGGCCAAGCTTGGAATATGTCATATCATTGGACTGCCCCAAAAGCGAAATATCCAGTCCCAAGCGTCCCGTATCTTCCGTAGCGCCTGCATAGGAGATCAGCACACTGCGTCCCTCATTGATATATGCTGTTACTGCATCCTTTGCTGTTCCCAGAGAACCACTGTTGCCAAATCCCAGCACCAGAACGTCCCACTGGTTCAGATAATTGCCGTTGTTGGCAAGCCGCTCACCCAGCTGTACCGAGGTAATAGTCTCAAACTCATACTTCACATTGAGCTTATTCTCCGCCATCTCCAGATAACGGCTAAGAGTTGAATTCTTGATCTTCTCAAACTGTGTCTGAAGATTGGCTTTCTGATTTTCCGTATCATCCAGCACCTGTAAAACATTGACCGGAAGCTGCACCTGTCCCTGAATGGTAAAATAACCCATCATCGCATCCCTGCGATAGCCATTATTAGCATCGGTAACTTCCAATTTCCAGGGAATGACTCCCGATTCCACGCCCTCAAACGACACTGTGACCTGTCCGTCACCTTCCACATAGCCGCCGGTCTCCCCTGTCGGATGTAATTCCTCCGAAGGCGCAAAGAAACCGTCATAATTCAGATCTAGGTACAAATGTATGGAAGTGTCGCCATGATAGGTATTATCTACCTCCTCATTCTCCTCTTCACCATCCTCGTTCTTCTGTTCCTGATTGCCAGTGATACGATAGAGGATCGTTCCCTCATATTTGTTGTCTTCCGTACGATTCAGGCTCTGGATAAGCGATGCCTGATCCGGATCCTGATAAGCAATCCGAGGCTTAACCACATTTAACTGAGCCCTGAACTCTGGATTACCGCGGACATCGCGCACCGTGTACAGATAATCCCCATACTGCTCCAGGGCCTCATTCAAAAACATATACATCTGTGTATTATCTGCAATATATCTGGTATTGACAGATCTGGTCTGTTCTCCATCAGATTTCTTGACATTGATACAATTATTCTCCACTACTATCGGATATCCTGCGCGCAGATAATCCAGAAGCGCTTCCTTCTTCTGTTCGGTGATATCGCTGGCATCATATCTGGCATCCTTTCCGGATGCTAGGTCACCGGTATGATAGACCAATCCTTCTAAGTCACCGTCATTATAGACTGTATGTTGATCTCTTCCCTCACGATTCAGCAGCTGGCCGTCCAATCCAATGAATACCATATCATAGGTGCTGTTGATATCCGCCCATTCTCCATTAAACTCCGCCACGGATTTGACTGCTATATCAACATCTACAATCTTGGTAGAACGGAATATCTGCTGACCGCTCTCTCCGGAATCTTCTTTCTGCCAGAATAAAGTGGTGGTCTCTCTGTCCTCATTATTATTCACATGCAGATCGGGTTTCGTATTGGCGCTGGGCTGCAACTCCAAAATTGATACATCCCGATAATCCCCGATCATTCCCACCGAATAATTGATGATATAGGCAATGGCCCTGGCCTTGCTGACTTCATCTTCCAGCCAGTCTTCTTCCTTCAGCATCGTGTTCTCCGCTCGGATAGCGATCAACACCTCTCGGAAGCCCCGTTTCGCCTCATCCCCATCAAAAGACTTCGGGAAATCGTCACTGACTAACGGTGTATCTCCATTCACCATATAGATATTTCGGTTTACATAATGACAATCATTGTCCTCGTTGTCCTCAAAGTCATCACTATCAAGACCGTTGAACAAGTCGGCCAATTTATCTTTCTCACCCGTATTCTCATAGAATCCTACCAGATCCTCTTTTAAGAAAATCCTGGCCAGCTTATGATAATTGCTGTCCTCATATTGTCCCGGACTGGAAATGATATCATAATCTACTATGACGGGCAGCAGTTCCGTCACTGCCCTGTTAACAATAGCCAAAGCTACATCTTCGTCCATATCCGACAGCCCGCCATTGCCTTCTCCCGGTCCAATGGTCTGTATGGCGGCACCGCTGTTGATGAAGATACCGGAACCATGCTCCAGATAAATCAGGTCGGCTTCCTGCACATCTTCCACACTGACTTCATCCGCTGAAACACAATTTACCTCGATCGTGAATTGATCATAATAATTATCCTGATCTTCCAGCGCATTGAACACATATTTCTCAAGCCAGTTATTGCCCTTACAACATCTGAAATAAACAGGTGCGTTTTTCACCGCCACCTCTTTGGCATCAGCATTATAGTTATCATCACTTTCGTAAGCCATCTTGAGATTATATTCGCCATCTTCTTTCCCGACATATTCAAATACGGGCAAATTGCTCGAACCGGTGGCATACACTGCCATATCTCCGTCAGCCTCTTCATCCGCTTCCGCGCCTTCCTCTCCCTGTGTCACACCGGCAAAAGAATCATCAAAATCATACCGGTCAAGAGGGATGATCTCGCTGTCCCACTCAGACATCTCTGTCTTGTCTTTAATCCGATAAAGCATGGTATCTTCGGAAGGATTTGTCTGAAACGTAAATTCCAGAACATAATACTTAGGCCCAGCATCTTCAGATTTTGGCTCTTCCTCATCATCTGCATCATTTCCTGAATCTGAATCATCAGCAGCTTCTGAATTGGTCCCACTATCTGAATTATTAACATTTTCCGAATCTTCAGTAGCCTCTGTTTCGTTCTTATTATTTGAATTGCCAGCATTTTCAGAATCATCCGCATCGTTTGAATCGGGATCCTCAACTCTCTGCTCATCCTCAGGTTCATCGGATTCCCCATCTTCAATCAACAAACGCCATACCGCATCTGCCGCCGCTGACACATCTGCCGCACTGGAATCAGAAGAACTGGTGTTATCTTCGCCTTCTCCTTCGGTGTCGGTGCTGTCCCCTCCGTCTCCTTCGGTGTCGGTGTTGTCTCCTCCGTCTCCTTCGGTGTCGGTACTGTCTTCGCCTTCTCCTTCGGTGCCAGTATTTTCTCCGCCTTCTCCTTCGGTGCCAGTATTGTCTCCGTCTTCTCCTTCGGTGTCGGTATTTTCTCCGCCTTCTCCTTCGGTGTCGGTGTTGTCTCCGCCTTCTCCTTCGGTACCGGTGCTATCCTCACCTTCCGTAGTCTCACTGTCTTTTCCCGGCTCTTTTTCTTCTTCCGGCTTATCCTTGTCATCACCTGAAGGCTTCTTATCTTCTTGCGGCAGATCTAAAACATCCGCCTTCGTACCCACAAATGTAAAAGTACCATCATCTTCCTTATAATATATACCTGTTGTATTGGAACATGAACTTAAATCACCACAGTATATCATGGAGGGAACATACCCAATCACAGCATCCGGATCATACTCAAAGGTCAGATACCATTCTCCACTGTCCTGATTAAATTTAAAGATATTTCCCTCCAGGCCTTCCTCATCTAATCCGGTAGTCAAAGTACCGCCTACCAGCTTATATTCCCCGTATTTGCCCGCATCCCGATCCGCATCTGTAATCTTGGTCACATAAGCCATCATCTGGCCGGTAGGTGCATCGCCGGCTAACGGTCCGTCTGCCACAATGGGATCATATAATTTGATCCAGTCCCGACTCTCATCCAGTCGATCAATCGTTCCTCCGTACGCTTCCTCGTATGCGATGGTCAGAAACTCCGCATTATCAAACCCAGAAGGAATAATCGCTTTGGCCAGAGCCTCCCTCTCTTCATAAGCATAAAAGTCGGTATTATCATGAAAAATATCATAGATATCTTTCTCGATTGGAGCCTGGCCGCCGGTCAGATAGCCGATAGTTCCCGTAGACAAATTATAAGTCTTGGCATTCGTACCGCTCACGATATACATTGCCTTAGTAGGGGTGATGTCCAGAATCCTAAAAGGATGATCTTTATCATGCTCCTCCACGATCTCCTTCATGCCGGTAAAGGATTCCTTCGCATAGACATCCTCCATATCCTGCACATGACCGCCCAAGCCGTATATTCCGGTGACCGCCATTGCGGCAGCCGTTACGGATGCTACTGTCATAACGGCTGTTTTCTTATTCAGTTTCGATTGCCCAGTCTTCTGAATCTTTTTCATCATACCATCTCACATACTGTTTGCTTTGTTGCTGGTTGCTGATATTGTTGGTGGGTTAATTGGTGTTGCATGGTTTTACGGTACTTTGGTCCATTTACGTGAGCTTTCTTCCCATTGGAATGTGCCATAGGTATTCCATTGATCACAAAATTCTATTTTATACGTATCTCCCGTATGTTCATATCTCACGATATATTCCTGATACATATCCGCATGTTCCCCATAAACATCAGTAGTTTCATAAAGTACAGGTTTATATCCACTGATTTCTTTCACGGAACTGCTAAACGGGAAATCTCTCTCTTGTGGTGCCGGGAAATACGTCATATAAGTTTTGCCATTTCGCTGTATCCCTGTCAGATTCACTACCCAATCCGGATCCTTCTCTGCTCCTAAATCTTCCGTTCCTTTTGTCTTCTTCCATTCCTTCTGTCCCTGACTCCAGGTATAAGTACCATAAGAAATCTTAGTTATTTTATGATTATTCACATCGCCAGCTCTCAACTTATTGATAAACTGAATTGTATAGTCATTCACATTCTTCGTACACTTCACAAGTACATTAGAAAGCGACTGCGACCAATATAGGTTATCAGGCGGATAAAGGACTAAACTATAGTATGTTTCCTCCTGATCGTCTACTATCGGGAAGTCCGGATCATCCGGCAACGGGAAATATGTCTGCCAAGACCTTGACCCATATTCAAAATCTTTCACAGTAAAGACAAGTGCTTTCTCAGTCGTATAGCCCTTTTGATGGAACTCCCACTTTGCCTTGTTTTCCTCGCAATAGTAAATACCATAAGAATGGGTTACGATTTTATTCTCCCCTCCCCGAACTTCTACCTTGATCGGCTCCACATAGTAGGCTTTGTTCTCCTTACTGTACATATAGCGCACGTAGGTAAATTCAATCGTCTCAGGATTGGACTGATTGGACTTTAATGCAGTACCAGACCATGATCCGCAGGAAGTCTGCCACTGTGTACTCTGGAGATTCGGGAACCGCACATCCCCCGCCATCTGGGACGGCAATGGGAACAATACTTTCCCCTTAAACCAGTCATCATTGATCTCCATGGTAAACTCGCTGTTAACTTCCACATGGATAATGCTGTCATCAAACTGATAATAACGCTTTTCACGCGGCAGATTCGGGAAGTCAAAACCATCCCAGCCAATAATTTCAAAATGACCTGAATCTAAGTTCTGGTACAGCATGCCCGGAACAATATGATATTTTCCACAAGCCCCAAGTATATCACCCTGATGTTCCAGTTTCATGAACATACTGCCTTTGGGATCCACCGTTACTTTACCGGCAAATTGATCCTTTCCCTCATAGCGCATCGTTCCTGTATCAAAATAATATATTTTGTTCCAATTAGAAATATCGTTTCCTTCGCCCTCATAAAGGCTGTTTGTATAATTAGTCCAAACGGAATTATCCTGTACAATGTTCTCATACCCAGTTGGCCTTACCTCTCCAACAATGCCACTACCATTACCCACTGAATAAATATTCACCGGATCATATGTGACATGTTCTCCTTTATAAGAAACGTTATTATATGTAAAAGTCAGCTTTGGTTTATCCAGCACACTGTAATATACTTCGTTGTGCGGATATTTCGTCCCAATATATCCATAGGGCTTATTCTTATCCAAATGCGCAAAATATTCCTCCCTGATTGCTGCCGCATCATCTTCTATGACAGAACCAACCTCATGGTTATTATACTTATCACGGTTCTCCTTAGATACCGGATCTAAGGCCTGCATATAGAAAGTGTAGCTTCCGTTCAGATCCAGATCAAATAAATCCGGTCCGATACGATAATTGGCGCCGCCGCCAGTGGTAAAATAGAGCAGAACCTTATCCGGTTCTTGGCCAGTATTATCCACAACACGAACCGCTGTCACATATTTCGGATGATCCGTAGACAGACCGGCGCGGATTTCCTCCAGCAGTGTCTCCTCACCATATTTCAAATTACCGCTGAAAGGTTTTGCGTTCTCCTTGCCTTTCACCGACTTCAACTCAATGGCTTCCCCGAAAAAGTATTCACATCTGCCCTGTTCATTGGGACATACCGAGAGAAGCGACATCGCCTGAATAACAAACTTAAAAGTTCCGTCATCCGGCGTATTCGGCTCCAGATAGAACGTTGCGCTGTGTTCATCCTGGGAAATCAGCTTCAGATAGTCCTTCGGTTTCCACCATGACATGGAAGGATCATACTCCTGTGGATCAACGATGCGCCATGGAAAATTACTATTATACTTATTTCCCTCACATGAAACCTGTCTATCTTTCTCGGTACTCTCTCCGCACGCACTGCAGGTCTCACCGAGTCTAGGTCCATTGACATTCGTAGATATAGTAAAAGTACATCCCGGTGATATTTCATTCGGACCGTTCTCTTCATTTGTGTCCGCAGATTTATACAAGCCCAAAGTTGTAACACGCTTGATGTAAACCAAAACTTTACAGGAAGCATGGTTTCCGCTCGAATCCACCGCATTGGTCGTAATCAACAATTCAACTGTTCCCGCAGGTTCATCCGGCGCTATCTTCAGTATACCATTAGCCTCATCCGTAAACTGGGTCCCACCTGAACCTGCAGACACGATGGACCATTTAACGCTCTTGTCCGTCACATTTTCGCCCGTCACCTTAGGCGTGGAAAAATGATAACTCTCGCCGGGCTCCAGGATCACTGCCGTTTCCTTCGCAATAATAGAGAGCGTCTTTCTCTTATTAAGCGGTCCAACTTCCGCATCATTGACCGCCACCTTATTCCGGATGGTGACGTTATTGGATGTATTATACTCTCTCTTTCCATCCACAAAAGTCAGTTCCAGCTGAACAACACGCTTTTCTTCCACCTGGGTCAAGTCCACCTCGAACTTGGTCACGTGCTCCGCAAGCACCACCCAGTCGGAATCTAGATTTCCAATCTCCGGAAATCTGACATTGATATTGCCTTCCGGATCCACATCATCAGGAAGCACATCCAGCTGTGCATAATAAAGTGCTTCATCCGTCTTATCCCAATAGAATTGATAATGCTTGTTGCCATTTCCCGGATCAATTGTTGGCGGAGTGGGTGTGGCACCGGGAGCCGCCGGCGTTGTCTCAATAGGGACACCATTATACATAATAAGACTCTTTCCCACAGGTTCAAAACCAAACTCGGAATCTTTTAATACCGGCACTCCATCTGTCCCATATGTTTCATAACCCACATAGTTAACGCTTCTGGTGGTATCAATCAGGACATCCGACATCTGGTTCATTGCAAGCTGCGCTTCTTGCTGTACGCTGATATCGCTGTTGGCAGATGCATAGCTTCTGGAACCCACCACGATAAAACCAGATACCGCCACGACAACAATCGCCATGATTGCGATTGCAATCAAAAGTTCCACTATGGTGAATCCTCTCTGATCCTTTCTCATCCTTTTATCCTCTCCCCGTAACATCTTCCACACTCCCTGTTAATTCACATAACCTACCCATCCACAGTTGCTTTATCCTCTGCCGCCCTATCCTTTCCATTACCGTTATCCTGCTTCTTGACTATCAAGGCGCTGGCATTGGTTTTGCTGCCACTTCGGATTTCCCGGTAAGTTCTACCATTGTAATACTGTAATTCTTACTGCCGCCCCTGACGTAAATTTCTCTATAGATAACGCCGCCTGCATCAGCCTTAAAGCCTCCATTGCTACGGTCAAACTGTATCTTTATCGAATCACCCGGCATAAGCAGCGTCCCCTGATCATTATCCGGAGCATTCTTCAAAACATATCTTACTTCTACTTTACTGCTTCCTACCTTCTGAGGTTCTCCTTCTGTCGATGTACCGTCACTTTCTGTGATGTACATCTTAGTATACACCGAGCCTTCACTGTCCCGGTAAAGTTCCATATAGGCATCCGCTTTCCCCATAGTGGTCACCTTACAGTCACCAATAGAACGCTGGATATTATTGGCGCAGCTTTTGGCATTGGCGCTGAACACCAGTATGATGGAATAAAACACCGTTCCCATAAGTACCGCAATGATAGCAAGCACAATAATCAACTCTATCAGAGAATACCCCCTGTTATCGGTATGAAGTTTGTCTCCTTTATGTAAGTTCTTATCCAAACCTCGTTATCCTTCTTCCTGTCTGTTACTTCTTAATCCAGTTCATATACCGGACAATCTCACCGTAATCAATTATCAAATTGCCAGAATCATCCACTGTCGGAGCTTCCGCACCGTTGCCCATACCGCCTGTGCCGGGAGTCCCGGTATCATCCACCATAGTGCCTGTGCCGTTAACAAACATATTGATGGGAATCTTTTTATCATCGCTATCATCCCTGTTCTTCGCCTCAAGCACTTTATAAAGATCCGTCTTATTCTGTTTGATAGATATAGCTTTGGAAGGATCTATCGTAATCTTGCCCTTGGCAATGATCAGACCGGTAAAGTTCCCATCTACCATCACATCATCATAAGAAATAATCAATCTTGTCTTATCATCAATATTTGACACACTTAATGGCTTTCTTGTCAAAATTGCCTGTAATCCGGAATCAGTTGTATAAAACACCTCATCTCCATAGTGATTATCATCTAGATACTTTTCTACTTCTTTCTCCTTGATAACACTGTTAAACACATAATAATTCTTCGCCAGTTCAGGGGTTGACGGCACCAGAGAAGCATCCTCTGTCAGGTTAAATGTAAGCGCCCTGTAAATATTCGCAATGTCCGCCGAAAACTGGAGCACATCCGCCTCTTCTTCATCATTCTTCATTTCTTCCGCATTTTCCCCTGTTTCTGTATAAGCATCGGGATCTACCGGCGGTTTCTCTGTCCCCTCACCCTCTCCGGGCGTTCCTTCTTCTCCCTCATCGGGATTTAATGTGGTCTGGTCAATACTGGTAAGCAGTCCAACGCCGCTTGCCGATGCAGCCCTGCTTACAAGGCTGTTGCCCAGGATTGTATACTGTATGTCCGGTGCCTCATAATCTCCCAAGAGGATACCACCGGAAGCATAAGTGTTAAAATAACGGTCAATAGATTCTCTATTCGAATTAAAATTATAATACTGTACAAAATAGCGTTCAGCATTAGTCTTATCCATGACAAGATAGTAATAGAGTAAGTTTCCGCCCCGGTAAGGTACATAAACCTTACGGATATGTTCCATCTTCGTCACTCCAAATTCACTTAAGGACTTTCCTCCCAGGCGATATACTTTCTTGTTGAAATCTACCTCCTTAAATACACCACTTCCTTCTCCACCGGCCGGATCACCCGCGTCCCCTGAAGCGCCCTCATCACCATTGCCGCTCTCATTCCCTTTTAACATTTCATCAATATCATTTTGCTTACTTCCATTGATGGGATTCTGACCGATGACCGTCTCCCCATCCACAGTTCCGATACACTCCGCCGGCACCAGATAAGCAATCTGACCGCCTTTGACAGCGATGGATTCGCCCATCATCACAGGAACGCTCGGCTCCCGGGTTCCCGCTGCTATCTGCTGCCGATAAGCCTCTGCTTCCGCCATTGTAGACGCCTGGCCGATATAGGAGCGTCCCGCCAGTAAGAGTTTTTTAACACCCACCATATCCACGGTGGAATTTTTGCCGTTGATGATAATAGCGCTGCTCGCTGCCGAGTCAACCTTCGGCTTCCCTTCACCATCCAAATCCTCTCCCGGAAGTGCGTTCAGAGTCGATACCCCATACCCATAATATTCCTTGGACAGTGTAGCTTTACTGCCCGACCCGTTCAAAGACAAGTCATTGGCTACATAGGTCTTGCTGTCCAGACTGACCGTGCCGCTGTTTAATGTGATATTTTGAGCATATACCCGGTTATCCTCTCCTGGCATATCCCTGACTACAAGAGCTGCCGCCGGTCCTTCCACCACAATATCTCCCTTGGCGATCACTCTTCTGGCATTATCCAGCGCAAGGGAACTGGCCGGATTGATTAACAGACCCCCTTCTCCGGTATCAGCATCCATCCCTGCAAAGATACTTCCCTCCACCGTAGTCGTACCACCGCCGCCAAGCACTTCAATCCCTGAATTACCAATCAGACTGTATTCATACAGCCCATCAATCGAACCACCGTTTTCAAAAATAAGCTTCGGTAAATCGATACTGATATCCGTCTGCACGATAGACACCCGGTTCTGACTGTCCGTATAGGACACATAAATATCGTGGAGGATGATACGATTGTTGTTCACCATCTCCATTTTAGCCTGATTTGTACTTCCTGCCGGACCGCCGCGTTCCCAGTCTGTGTTATTCACACCCTCCGTATCCGAAGATTCCAAAAAGATAGCTGCATCCACATAGGCTTTCAATTTATCCCGATCGTAATAATCACTGCCCTGAGTAGGACTTTTTAGTTCCTCAATCAAGGTATCCATATATGTGGTGGCGAATGTA
The DNA here is from genome assembly GCA_947243845.1 of uncultured bacterium. Lineage (GTDB taxonomy): Bacteria > Bacillota > Clostridia > Lachnospirales > Lachnospiraceae > UBA3282. The sequence continues at coordinate 38,907 of CAMXIF010000021.1, read as the reverse complement.
TTGTAACGATTATCTTCCGACCCCAGACTCTCCCAGTCCGCCATCACGTCACGATAGGCCACACCCACCGCATCTGCGGCTGTATGCTGCAAACCAGCCATGATCTGCTCCACCACTTCCTCGGCGGAATAGAAGCTATTCTTATTACGGACATCGGCTACTTTGATCATATAGTTCATGTACGCCATCCAGAGCAGGGTAGTGGCCAGAATCCCGATCATTGCCATGGCAATGATGACGATTACGATTGCTGATCCCCTGTTATCGCGTCTACGCCTGTAATCCTTATATAATTGTATGATTTTTCCGCATACTTTGTTCATACTTTCGCGCTCACCAAGCCTCGTCTTTTTATTCCCGTGTCATTTACACCCGTTACCATTCTTACCATCAGGCCGCCTGTTTCCTGACGATTATTGTTCCTCTTAATTATTTTTACTGCCCTCTATCACGATCATCCGCTCTTCTTCCGGAAAATCTTTTCCGGCAGCGCCTTCCTTATAGACACTGACTTCCACATCGTAGATCAGTTCTGTGACTTCTCCATCCGCCGGAGCGGCTCCCAGAGAACTGCGGACACCGTCTAAGGTATATAATTGTATCGTATTGACAGCTGGTCTCATATCTGTCAATTGATTTGGCACATTAAATATATTCGTATCATCCCACAGACCTTCTCCTGTCAGATACCCCTTTCCTACCAGATTTATCCCCAAATTGGTCTTTAATGTAAACTCACCCGCGTTCATCTCCCCAGAGGACTTATCATAAATTCTAATCCACGGCGCATATCCCATCTCTTTGGCCATTAGCTGCGCATCTGACAGGACTTCATCCGGATTTTTTTCCGCTGAGGGTACCTGTTTGGCGATTAGGAGATTCAATTCCGAATCCGAGTTATTATTGATCACTATCCTGTCTTCTGTACCCACATACAAAGGATAATAGATGATATTAATATTGATCTCCGCCCCGCTTACATCACCGCAGGGCTCATCTTTTACCAAAACCAGAGAATCTATATCACCATAAATCGGAACCGGGTTCTCAACATCCGGATATGTGAATTCATATTCATTCGTAACATACATATATATCTTGGGGTTACCCTCTTCATCTGTTTCCGTATTGCTCTGATTCAGGTTCACCGTAATCGTCCTACTGACACCAGTCGTAAAAAGCTGATTCAATGTTTTAAATGTAACGTTATCCTTCATTTCCTGCGTGACACCATGGGCATCCATAGCCGCTTTGATATCCGAATGTTTAAGTGCGCCTTTCAGCACCGCCCCGCGGATCTTTTCCGTCTCCACAAAAGTACCATTATTTTTATCGATACTTCTGGCATCCGACATGGTGGAATCATTAAACAGATTATCATGGATCGTAGTACCTGTGGCGCCCTCCATATACCCTCTCGCGTCTACTTTCACCAGCGCATCGAACTTACTTCCCTGCATGGACACATCCCGCAGACTAAAGTAATAGATACCCGGCGTAGGATTCCCGCTCCCGTCCACTTCCATATTAATCTCCTCTGCGACAGCCCCTTTGATCAGATTATCGTCTATCACATAGAAGCCGTCCTCCGGTCTCTCGAACTGAGCCTTCAACTCCTCGATATCATAGGCCTTCAGTCCCTCCATAATATCCTGCGCCAGAGTCGTAGCCCGCAGGGTCTGCCGAGACTTGATATTGAGCCTGTTCGAGGTAAGGAACAGATTTAACATCGGAATCACGATAATAGCCAGAATGACCACCGCGATCAACAGTTCCAGTAGGGAAAAACCCGCGTCCTTATTTAGTTTGCGTCTGTCCGCTGCCGTCATTGTATGCCACTCCCGTCTCTTTCACCCGCTCATAAACTTCTCTTTGCTGCTCACAACCCCCGCACGCCATACCGCTTTGCCGCTTCTGACCGCATGTCGTGCTCCGCTTCATTCTACCCTTCCGCTTCTTTCGTATTCCTACTCTTCCGCCTCTTCATCGGCTTCTTCGCCTTCTTCCACTTCTTCACCGTCCTCCAAATCCGGAAGTCCGCTCTCGCCCCTTAGCATGATCGTACCGAAAATATTATCTGAACCAAGCAGTACCGAACTGAAATTAGGCTGCACATACTCCTTGCCTTCCTGATTGGGCACACAATACATGTTTACTGCCATAGTGCCATGTAAAAGCCCCGTAGTCTCATCGAACACTACCGACAGATCATCAATGACCATACGGTCTGTCTGCATACAGATATTCTTTACACTGCGTTTGAGACCCTCATACGATATCTCATATGTCATAGTCATCTTACGGTTCTTAAGGCCATACGGATTCAGCCCGCCTGTGCCGTCATCGCCGCCCACCGTCAGGGCCTCTTCCGACTGCTGGGTTCCCTCATAATCTTCCAGCTCTTCCACCGCGTCAATCTCATAACTGATCTGTGTCTCTTCCTCCGGCGTATCCTCCAGGAAAGGCACCTCCAAAAGTGCGTCTATGGTGATAGAATCCACCTTGAGCGGCGCGATCAGTTCTTGATTGATGGCCAGAAGGATCGCGTTCTCCTCACGTACATCCACCGGGAACAGCTGATAAATCTCCTTCATCTCCTGCTCCATCCGGGCTGTCTCGTTCTCGTAGGTATCTTTGTTATTCTTTTTGTTCTGCAGATCCGCAATCCTGCTCTGCAGTTCCATATTCTCCTGCTGCAGGGCGTCCGCCTTTTCCATGGTCGGCTGGAATACAAACAGGAAAGAACACACACCTATCAGAATCCCCAGAAAGCCGATCAAAATCAATATATCTCTCTTCGATACTTTCATCTCGCTCTCCCCCTATTCCGCCGTTCCATTATCAACCGTGTCTGCCGTGCCGTCCACTTCCGTACCTAACTCTTCCATCCTCTCTTCCGGTGAAAGTCCCATAGGCCAGTAGGACGCCACCACTGTAAAGTTGATCGAAGTCACTCCGGTGTCCGGGTCTTCTTCCTCCCGCAGGGCGGATACCGTCACCATCTGCGGCATAAGGGAATTGAAGGTTCGCAGCTGCTGTACTGCAGCCGCCGCATCTTCTTTGGTATCCGTGATCAAATTGATGCTGACCTCGTTGATATTACTGGTCAGGGACACCACATTGGAACTGCTGGGAAGCTTCTCTTCCAGTTCCTCCAGAAACTCATACATGCTCTCATTTCTGTTCTCTGTCGCCTCGTACATGGCCTCAACCTTGGTATATTCTGCCTTGGTCGCCACATATTCGTTATAGATTGGAATGATGTCTTCCAGCGTACCTGCCTGCGCCTTTAAGGCCATATTAGTCGTCTGTACATCCATATAGCGCATAAAGGAAATCGCCGCCAGCGCCGCGCCCATGATCACACCGATTCCCAACAGCGAATATGCCAAAAAGGCGCCGTTCATACTCTTGGAATCGCCTTTGGATTTCTCTTTCCCCTTCTTATCCGTATCCTTCTTAAAGCCCAGAGGCGCCACCGCCGCACCCACACAGGCTATGTATTCACCGAAACACTCATTCTTAAAGTTACGTGTCAGGTTCCAGCCCGCCGCATCCATAAGAACCGACACCGGCATATTGATCTCACCGGCAAGCAATTCATCCAGACCCTTAAAATCAGCGCCCAGGCCAGTGATCATAATCCTGTCGATCGATACGTTTGCATTGCGGGAAATATAAAAGTCGATAACCCTGGCAATACCGCCCACCAGAGGCATAAACGCTGCCCGCACATCATCCATCGCCTTTTCCCTGGCTGATTTTACCTCGGTAACGCCTGTGCCTTCCTGTTCCACTTCCTCATGTCCCACTGACGGACCGCGCTCCGCGATACACTCATTTCTCTGCAAGATACGGATCGCCTGCTCCACCGTGGAGACATCTCCCCAGGCCAGCGTATTCATCACCGATTCTATGGCTTCATCCACGCCGTAAGATACATTTCTGGTAAAAGCAAGCACAGAATCCTGCACCACCATTACAAGGGAGGCACGTTCCTCAATCTTGACGATCAGATGTGTCCCCTGGGCACACTCATCTTTCATCACCTGGAAGATAGAGTTGCCGGCATAATCGATCGCCACAACTTCAAGTTTCAACGCCTGAGCCAGTTCATAATAACCGGACAGAAGCGCCGAAGGCACCGCCATCACCAGAAGCTTATACTGCTGAGCGTTCTTCGTCTCCCCGATCGTCCCCAAAATGCTGTAAGCCAACTGATACTGGCTTAAATCCACCGGGAAATAATCCGTAGCATTGGCATTGACCACATCCGCTATCCTGTTTTCTTTGACAAAGGGAATCACTACCTCACGGCTGGCGATCCTAGAGGAAGTGATTGTGAAGACCACCTGTTTTGCCTTGATTCGGTTCGCCGAAAGCGCACTCTTTAAGTTCTCTACAAACTCCGGCGATATTGTCAACACACCGTCATTGATCATTCCCTCATGGGTTGGTATTGTAAAACTTTTGTAAATCTTGTGGGATTTTGTCTTATAGTCTACCTCACAAACCCTGGTCAACAAATAGCCGATCTCAATACTGATCGCTTTAGCAGCCATGTATTGTTTCCTCCTTTAACACATTTCTCTTTCTATCATATATACGAAAGATTATATAAAAATATATAAACCTGCCGGTGATGCCGTGCAGGTATTTTTCAAAGCCATATAAAATCACAGAAACTGCCCCAAATACCATGTAAGCATCTGCTCTCCCCACAGCGCCGCAATCAGAACACCCATGGAGAGATACGGGCCCATCGCCAGTGTGCGGCCTTCACCGCTCACTTTCATGCGTATCACATGGATGACCGCACCAAGGATGCACCCCAGAAGAAAAGCCAATATGATCATTTTCCAGCCGAGTAACAACCCGCAGGCTGCCATCAGCTTCACATCGCCGCCGCCGATTGCCTTACCCGCGGTGGCATAATACAGAATCGCCAAAAAGGCACTGACAGATAGGAGACCGATCAGGTAGGTCAGAAAATTCCGGTAATCCGTAACCACCCTGATCAGTCCCAGTGCCAGTATAAACAAATTGATCCCAAAAGGAATCTCATAGGTCCTAAAATCAATCACGCTTAAAACAAGAAGCGCAGAAGCCAACAGACAATAGAGTAGGGAGACTATGTCCAGGCCGCCTGTCCAAACGATCAAAACGTATAAGATTCCGTTCGCCGCCTCAATCAGAGGATACTGGACAGAAAGTTTGGCGCCGCATTTGCGGCACTTGCCCCGCAGTGCAAGGAAACTGAATACCGGAATCATATCGTACCATTTCAGACGGTAACCACAGCTCATGCAGTGAGAAGACGTCTTCACAATATCCTCATTCTTCGGGATGCGGAAGATGCAGACATTCAAAAAGCTGCCGATCACGATACCGAAGAGGAATATGATGATGTAGAGTATGATATCTGGTAACATGTAGTGTCCTTACTGTAGGGTATTAGGGTTAACGTATTACCCCCCCCCCCATGCAAAATAGCGTTTTTATGTAAGTGCTGTTTTGCATAGAGGGCGAGGGGTATGCCGTTATAGATTTTGATTATGTTTTGTTGCTATTGATTTAACATTTGTGGTTTTGTAGCTTATACTGGGTTATGAATTGCCCTTCATAGCTGCATCAAGAGCGCCGTTATCAGCCCCACCAGCACCCACTGTAGATGTATAAGACCATGCAATGCTACCATTGGACTGAGGTGTTCCAGTAAGAGTATATCTATCCCACCGTGTTCTACTACTACATTTAATATCAGTTATATTTAATGCAGCATCTGTCAACGCAGCGTTAGATGCGGTATCTCCACCAGATCCGCCTGTTGGTGTAATAGAAAATGTAAATGCACCTGTGAATGCCTCCGTTGCCTGCGGATCAGCTGCATAAGTCTCGATAGCAGTCTTGATTGTAGCTACGTTCTGCATATCAGTTGAGTTCCTTGATCTCTCTACATATTTCAGGTACTGAGGTGCCAGTACCACGATGAGGATTGCCATGATGGCAATAACGATAATCAGCTCGACAAGGGAGAAACCTTTGTCATTCATTCTTTCTTTTCTCATTGCTTCTTTCTCCTTTTCCATCATAAAAATTGTTTTGTGTTGCTATATCTTAAACGCAGCCGCCCCCTACCTGGCGGCCGGGCTTAATTCAATTGTTATCCGCGGCAATAGCCTTCTTTACCGCCTCCCAATCAATCGTATATCTGCGAAAGGGAATGCCGGCTCATTTTCTGTGTACCATGTGAAGATGGGTTCTCTATGAATTAGTTGTCTGTCCAGTATCAACATCCTTTTCCGTTAATACCTATTACACCAAGGAAAGGATACTTAATATACTACGCAGATTCTTTCTCCCGCGTTCTTTGAGAAAACACGTACATGTTACTGCCATCTCCCCTAAGTTTCAGATGTCTGACCAACTCACTTCCTTGTCCTGTCCATACAGGATTTCCGCGCCCGTGTCAATCAGGGCATTCAAGCATATATATGTAATTTGAAAATGAATAGAATTGCGGTTTACAGGTTATCCAGTGCCGCATACATGGTCACCATCGGTGCCATTACTGCCGCGATCAGAATACCTACCACGCCTGCCAGCACAATGATGATCATCGGCTCCATCGCCGCCATCAAAGACTGCACCGCCATCTCCACTTCTTCCTCATAATAATCCGCCAGTTTATTGAGCATTTCCTCGGTGGAACCTGCTTCCTCACCAATCCTTACCATATGATAGACCATGGGCGGGAACAATCCGCTGGTCTGCAGAGGCTGAGACAGGGGCACACCTATCATAATCTGCTCCAACGCCTCTTTGAGGGATTCCTTAAACCATATATTACCCATAGTATCCGCCACGATATCCACCGCCTCAATCAATGGCACACCGGCTGTCAGCAAAGTACTCAGTGTCCTGGCCATTTGGGCGCTGGCCGTTTTGACCACCAGATTCTTGATTGCCGGAATCTTCAACTGCAATTTGCCAAAAACATGTTTACCCGAATTGGTCTTGGCATAAGTCTTGAGCACAAACACAATGGCGATCACCACTGGAATGATAATAAACCAATAGGCCTTTAGGAAATTACTCATCCCCACAACCGCAAGCGTAATCGCCGGAAGTTCCGTTCCCAGCGTTTCGAACATATCCATATATCGCGGGATAACGAACAACAGCATGGCCGCTACCACACCAACAGCCACACAAGCCACCACGATCGGGTATATCATGGCTTTCTTAACCATGGCCTGGGTCTTGGCCGATTTCTCGAACTGTATCGCCATACGCTCCATGGCCGTATCCAGACTACCGGAAGCCTCACCGGCTCTGGCCATCTGCACCAGCAGTTCCGGGAACACTCCAGGATGCTGCGCCATAGAATCCGCAAAACTCTCACCCTTCTCCACGTCCGCACGCACCGCATAGATTGCCTTCTGCATCTTTTTGTTCTCTGTGGAATCAGCCAGCATATTGAGGGTCTCTATGATGGTAACGCCCGCCCTGGTAATACTGGCAAACTGTCTACAGAACACTGCCATATCACGCGGTGTCGGCTTGCCGCCAAAGTCAATACTGATATCCTTGGTCAGCATATTTTGCTCTGTTATTTCAAGCACAATAAGACCCTGATTTTTCAGATCCCTGAGTACGAGTTCTTTGTTATCAGCGTCTTTACTGCCTTTGATTTCTTTTCCGCCTTTATCAATCGCGACATAACCCCAAGCCGCCATAGCAATTCCCCCAATTCATTTCTATATCGGCATAATAAAGTACGGACTTCATCACTGAAGGCCATTCTATGTCTTATCTATATCCAATATCAGGCGCCCCTTAATTCACCTTAATATGGATTATCCAAATATTATCCGGTACTAATTTACTACATAGTCTACCATAATTCTGTCGTTTTTTCAATAGCATAAAAGCAAACTCTATCATTCTCCCGCATTTTTATATTTATCCAATTCTTCTTTCAGTTTCCTATTGTCTGCTTTCAAAATTTCGAGTTCTGTCAATATATTATGAAACTCCGGCAATAGATATCCCACCGTACTTCGTTTGCGCGGAAGTATCACATGAATAAAGACCATCGAACATACAAACTCTGTAGCCATGACACAGAACACAACCAGCAAAACAATAATCCATTTGTTGTCACTCACCAATTCAGAACTCCAAAATGCTGATAAAGTATTAAGAATATTTCCCATTTCATCCACCTTCGTAATCTACTTTGTTGTAAAATCTACCTTTCATTGACATTATAAGCATAATTCCGACAAAAGTAAATATATTCTGACAAATTACGGAAAATAACCCCTGTTATTCCCTGCTGGTTTTATGAAAACAATGACTGTTCATTCCAGCTAACAGCATTACAAAGGCGAGACTTACGACCGCTTCCCACACAAATCCCATAATACAGACTGGATCCTGATAGGTCAGCGTCACCTTCCCGCATCCGCCCTGTGTAGAAATGAGGATATTGTCGTTCACCGCCCGCTCTATAGATAACGGGTGTTTTGTCCCATCCTTTTCAGTCAAAAAAGCCTGCAAATGACTGTCGTACGCAAAGGAAAGCGTATATTCCCCGGCTTCCTGTGCTTCGAAGACAACTGTCTCCATATTAATATCCGTCAAAGGAATCCGTTCTCCACCACTGTTCATACACAAACTGTTTACACCATCTATCTCCACCAGATCATAATGTTCATTGAATTCCTTCACTGCCACCACCCGGATGTCTGGCAATTCTTTTAATGCAGAGATAATTTCCGGGCGGAGATCGCGATACAATCCAGCATCCATAAAAGCCTGTGCCCTCTGATTATCCTCCAGACTGGACTTATCTATCAGCAGATACCGGACACCGTTATCCATCAACTGCTGTGCTACCTTCTTTGGCTTCTGCGTCAGATTCTGCAGAAGATTTTTTGTAATATCCGCATTAGCAAATCTGGTATAAAATTCCTTATCCGTGTATATTGCATCAAACGCTTCCATCCTACAATCGCTGACCGCATTTTCATAGCCTGCCAAAGAAAATATGGAGATGGCTGTCGGAAAATTTCTGGACAAATTTTCAGATATATTAAAAACCTCGTCATTAATCCATGGAAACCGCAAAAAAGTCACTGTCCTGTAATTCTTGCAGTCCATGGATGCCTTCTCTATCATACGGATTGCATCCTCTTTTTCCCCAACAAATCCTCTGTCAATTTGGAGTCCATACAATCTGTCAGCTCCCCACACCTCGTCACGGGCATTGAAGCATCCAATACAGGCAAACACCGCTGTCAACAAAATTGTCACAAACCGTATTCTGTTCCTCTCCTGTCTCCCTACTGCCCAGGCAAAAATCATAATTGCCAGTGGGGCAACCACAAAAACTGCCTTAAATAAATGGCGAAAATTCCGCACCACCGGCAGGGCATGCAGCAGCGTTGCCGCAATGCCGCCGCTCATAACAGACAGAAAAAAGAGCACTGCTGCGATAAGACCGGCTATTGTTTTCTGTTCATGCGTCCAGGCCGCTGCATGGTCATATGTGGTTTTACATTCCCTCCAAAGTTCTGCCAGATTCCTGCATTTTCCCATGTGCTTTGCGCATCTGCTGACTGCCCAGATCATGGCCGCAAACAGCCATATTGCTATAATGCCCATATAGAGCACCATATTGTCCTTCCTGTACATAACGGAAGAATCCATAAAAGAAAAACCCATGTCCCGCCTATGTAGGATTCCCTGCGGAATCACGGAATGCACCAGCAGACTGTTTAAAAAAACCGGATTTTCAAAGAAATCCTGATACTTCCGGAAATTATTGGAAGCCTGCAGCGCCAGAAGCAAAATCGGCAGGGAAAAACCAAGACCAATCACCACATTTATAAATAGAACTTTAAAATATCTGCGTTCTTTCAAGAGTATCATAAGCACGCATAGGATACCAAATACAACATACTGGTAAAAAGTATATTGCACATTTCCCATATATATACTCACAGCCAGTACAATCCCACATGCACAATACGATATCAGTCCTTTCTTACAGCGGACAAACACATATATAAGCAGGGGAATCATCAGATAATTATTAAAGATATAATACCAGTAACAAAAAGCCCAAAAACATCCCAAGGTGCTATATGCCGCAGTCATGAGAAATGCCAATCCCTGCCCACAGCCCAATCTCCGGCAGAGCAAATAACAGACCAAATTCCCTGCCATCACCATCAGACCAATGTAACAAGAAATCATGGGAATCTGCCCTGGCAACAGGCTTGCCGCAATATAGGATAACAACATAAAGGGATTCATTATGCCATAATATCCCTGCTGTGCAATGGGCATGCCCTTCATCTGATACAGATCATAACAGCAGATTCTGCCCGTATTTGCAAGTTCCCTATAAGCCCGCTCCATGACCGGATACCATTGCATCCTGTTATCATCTACTAAAAAAGCCTCAGTATTGCCACCCGTCAGAAAGCATACAAACAATAGGGAAGCCGCCAAAACCAATATCACTCCCGCCTCTATACCGCCTTTTTTCTTCAACTCCATTTCCATGCCCCGTTATTTTCCAATCGTCACCCTCTGCAGCCCCGTCTTTTCCAATAAATCTCTATGTACATAAATTTTGCTTTCCAGATAATCGGCTCCCGCCTTCCAAATCATCTCCGCAGGTGCCTGATAGACCAGCACATAATCTGTCGCGTCCACCTTGTCTCCATAAACCTCCTTAAGATCCGGATTCATCCAGAGTACCTGCGGCGCCCCCTCTTTTCTCCAAACTTCATAAGTCTTTTGCGTCTCTTCCTCTGTGAGCCGTATATGTACAATATAGTTCCTATCATCTTTTCCTTCATTAAAGTTCATAAAGATGTTGTGATCAAAATATGGCGCAATATTCACCGCCCGGTCACATTCATTGATATCTACATGCTCAATGTTCCCCTCCTCATCGCGACTGACGCTCCACGCAGACATCATCCTGTACTGGTCCAGTTGATGCTCTTTGATAAATTTTGCCTCTTCCCGTCCCGATGCATAGATTTTATCCATATCCAGCCTGCAGGAGGCCACTGTCCAGAAAATGGAAATTGCAAGCGCTGTCGTTCCCATCAAAACAGCCCCACATCTCACAGGTACTTCCAAGCATCCCCGCTTTTCCTCTTTATCATTCTGCCCGGTCTGCTCCGTTTCCACAGTCGCCCACACCCAAAAGCACAGGTATAACAAACCAATCCCTGTATGATGAAGCGACACATACACCGCTGCTGAAAAGAGTGCGTACATACTGTATGGCAGAACACACAAAAGAACAGTTTTCTTTTTCTTTCCATAATATAAGAGCAAAAACCAAATCAACGCTCCTACAATACACCCGCTGATCAGTGTCGATACCGAAAGATGCGCCCATGACAGTGTAAGATGGTCCCCATAGACATTCGTCATCGTCACATCGGCCGGAAGTATCATTATCATATAAAATAGCCGCACCCAAAAAGGATTGCAGATATCATCCGCCGCGGCTGTCGCATACGTATTCTCCCGCGGCATAATCAACAGGATAACAAAGACTGCCGTCACAAGAAGCGCTCCCAGCCACCAGATCCTGCGATCCTTACAATATCTCCGTACCAGGCCTCGAATCCCTTTCCTGTCCCAGATTTCCCACAGCCAGACCAATGCCAGACCGCCCGCTATCACAACTCCATAGGCGATAGTCATACACAACAACATCATGACCGCCGCATATCTGCCGGGTTTCTCATTCCTGCCTTTGTAAGCCATGGATAACAATACAAATTCCAATACCATCACACAGTATACTCTGGAAATCACACCGTACTGGTAAAAATAGAAATACGTGAACGGCAAAAGCAGCCGCACGATACGCGGAAAGGGTGCGTACCGCAGGATAAGAAATACCGAAGTCCCCACAAATACAAGACTAACCAGCGTCAACGACAATTCATACGGTGCTCCCGCTTTGGCAAAAGGCATCAAGATCAGATGCCACAACGGCGGATGCCCCTCATAATGTGTGGTCTCAAAAAACAATGTCTTGAACGATACACATCTTGCAATCTGCCATGCTTCCGCCTCATCAAAGAAAGGTTCGTGAAAAACCGCCATGCCCAAACGTGCCGCCGTATAAATAAACAGCACCACAAGTTCCGGAATCTTGCCCGGTATAGCTTCTACTCTCTCAGCGAACACCGTCAGCTTATCCGCTGCTGCCTTCAGAATTTGGTAAATTTTATTTAGTAGTTGATACTTCTGCCCTACATCTGTCTGTATCCGCATTTCTTTCTCCCGTATCGCACCATGCATGAATATAAACAGGAACCACCTTATATAGATAGTCTGTTATTCTAAGTAACAATGGGCTTCCGCCGATAGATACAGCCGGCCACATAAGCCATGATGACCGGCTGTTTTACTATTAGGTTACTTTTTTAGAATTTGACATTCATATACTGCGAATTAAATTTATGCTATTTCGTTTATACGTATCTTAGCCGTTTTATCTTTATCTTAGATATCAAATGACACCCTCATCATCTCCTGTACGGAGGTAATGCCTTCCATTACAAATTTGGTCGCGCTCATACGCAGGGTATTCATGCCCTCTTCCAGCGCTTTGTTCTTGATATCCTCGGCAGAACCTTTTTTGCTGATAATATTCTTCAAAGGCTGGGTTACTTCCATGATCTCATATACACCGATACGCCCTTTAAAACCGGTACCGTCACATTTAGGACAGCCGCAAGGTTCATAGATCGTTACATCCGCATCTGATTCAAGCATCAGCATTTCCAGTTCTTCCGCATCTGCCTTCTTTTTCTTCTTACACTCAGGACAAAGGCGGCGCACCAGTCTCTGGGCTATGACACCAATTGTGGAGTCCGCAATCAGATAAGGCTCTATGCCCATATCCGCCAGTCGCGTAATGGTACTGGCTGCGGAGTTTGTATGTAGCGTTGATACCACCAGATGTCCTGTGATAGACGCCTGCACCGCGATAGATGCAGTCTCCTGGTCTCGAATCTCACCGATCATGATAATATCCGGGTCCTGTCTCAAAATGGAACGAAGCGCTGAAGCAAATGTCAGGTTAGCTTTATTATTAACCTGCACCTGGTTAATGCCATCGATATTGGCCTCTACCGGATCCTCTACGGTGATGATATTAACGTCTTCTTTGTTGAGTTCACTGAGTGCTGTATATAGAGTCGTTGATTTACCACTTCCAGTAGGCCCTGTTACCAGCAAGATGCCATGCGGATTCTTCAATATATGATCAAACTTCTTCAATTCGTCAGGCTTCAGTCCCAGCTGACTCTTTTCTCTTGTCAGTGCATTCTTGGACGTAAGACGCATAACGATCTTTTCCCCGTAGACCGTAGGCAGGATTGATACACGGATATCAAACTCTTTCCGATCCACTATCTGGGTGATACGGCCGTCCTGCGGCTTTCTCTTCTCAGAAATGTCCATACCGCCGATGATCTTGATACGCGCCACAATGGCGGGAAGCAGCCGGATGCTGTAAGTAGCCTTTTCATAGAGAGCACCGTCAATACGGTATCGAATCCGCACCTGACGTTCCATAGGCTCGATATGAATATCAGAAGCGCGCTGTCTGACCGCCTGATCGATCATACCCTTGACCAGCTGTACTATCGGAGAATTATTGACATCCTCACTGTACATGTCTTCCTGTTCCACCATCTGGCTTTCTTTTTCTCTGGTATATTCTTCCAAAGCGGAATTCACTTCCGCCTGGCCGTAATAACGATCCAGAGCCAGCATAACGCTGCCCGTTGTTGCCACCACCGGCTCCACCTGAAGGTTTGTGATGATATTGATGTCGTCCATGGCCGCCATATCCATGGGGTCGGACATGGCCACTCTCAGCACATTCATATTATCAGGCGAATACTCAAATGGCAGCGCCTTATGCTTTTTCAATACACTTGCAGGCACAAGAGAAAGAACATCCTGCTCAATCTCCACATTCTGCAGATCCACCATATCATAGTGAAACTGATTACTCAGCGCCCTTGCTATATTTTCTTCTGTGGCAAGACCCTCATCCACCAGGGTTTCTCCCAGTTTACGGCCGCTTCCTTTCTGCAGTTCCAATCCCTTTTGTAAATCTTCTGCTGAGATAACGCCGTTATTGACAAGCACATCTCCCAGACGCAGTTTTTTCCTATTATATTCCATCTTAAATCCCCCACCTCAGGACTCCTTCTCCAACGTCCTGACACCCTTTTTATGTCCAGTTCGCACTGTACACTCATTTACATCCATTTTACTCTTTATTTAGATGTGGCGCAAGATTTGATTTACCTTTTATCCAATCCTTCCATCCGGCCCTGCGTTCTATTCCAGACGCTTTGCATAATAACTGCCGCCCACCTGTCTGACATATCCGTCTGCACAAAGCTGCAAAAGTTTATGCAACAAAACCGGAAACGAAAGATAACACCCGTATTCTTCTTCATATTTTCTTAGCAATACTTCCGCTGACTGGGGATTGATGTCCATGAGTTTCAGGATATCCTGCTTCTCTTTATCCATAAAGATCAGTTCCTGCTGGCATACTTCCTCCTTATTTTTATATTCTGCAAGCAGTTCTTCCAACAACTCACCCGGCGTTGATACCAGCCCGGCTCCCTGCCTGATCAATCGATTACACCCCCGGCTTAAGGGATCTGTCCCCCGCCCCGGCAGGGCATAAACTTCCCGTCCCTGATCCAATGCCATGTCCACTGTAATCAGGGTACCGCTTTTTTCTTTGGCTTCGATCACCAGCACGGCATCGGCCATCCCGCTGATAATCCTATTTCTGGGCGGAAAAAGGATAGCCCGCGGACCGATACCCGGCGGATATTCAGAGCAGATACCACCCTGTTGTATCAACGCTTCGTATAGTTCCCGGTTCTCCCGTGGATAACAGATATCAACGCCGCACCCCAGCACACCCATCGAATATCCTCCTGCCAGAAGGGCTTTCTGCTGCCCGATGCTGTCAATGCCCCTGGCCATCCCACTGATAACCTGTACCCCCGCCTGCGCCAGCCCGGCGCCAAACTGCCCAGCCATATATCTGCCATATTCCGTACAGTCTCTGGCTCCTATGACGGCCACCGCTTTCTGACGCATGGAGGGCAGTCTGCCCGCATAATACAGAACGTAAGGCGGATCTGAGATATCTTTTAATCGTTCTGGGAATTCGGCTTCCACTGCCGCTACCATCTGAATCCCTCTGGCTTTCATACGTTCGTATTCTCCCTGCACGTCATAATCCGAGGTTGATTCCATTATACTTGTTATTTTATTTTTATATCGCTTTGCCATTTTATCTGTCAGACTGTTGGAAACGGCCATCTGATAGATTTCGCGCGGTGTTCCGATTGCCTCCAAGTTTCGGAGCAGTCTGCGGTTGCCCATGCCCACAGCCTGATACAGCCAGTGCATATAGGCTTTCTCTTCTTCTGTCATCTTTTCCCTCTCCTATCTATAATCTCTGCCAATACTTCTGATCCATCCGCCTGTAACAGACCGCCTCTGACAAGTGCATTTCTTTGATCTCACTGCTGTTTGCAAGATCGGCTATGGTGCGCGCCACTTTCAGAATCCTGTGATAGGCTCTGGCCGACAGCTGCATGTTATGAAACATCTTCTCCATATAGTGCAGTTCCCCTGCCCCCAGTCTGCAATATTTTGTCACTTCCCCGGCGCTCATATCCGCATTGAACTGTATTCTGGTACCGGCAAACCGTTCCCTCTGTCTCTCCCTGGCCAGCATCACGCGTTTTCTGATATCACTGCTGCTCTCCCCTGCTGCATGTCTGGTAATATCATGAAACTCCATGGGCACGGCTTCCACACAGATATCCATGCGGTCCAAAATAGGCCCTGACACCCTTCCCAGATAACGTCTGACCTCATAGGGCGTACAGCGGCAGCGTCCCATATCCGGATAAAATCCACAGGGACAGGGATTCATGGCGCCCACCAGCATAAAATCTGCAGGATAGATATAGGTACCACTGCTTCTGGCAATCTGCACCTTTTTATCCTCCAGAGGCTGTCTTAAGATATCCAGAGTCTCCCTCTTAAATTCCGGAAGCTCATCAAGAAAAAGAACGCCTCTATGCGCCAAGCTGATCAAACCCGGCATGGGAATACGGCCGCCACCTGCCAATGCTCTGCCGGTAATCGTATGATGGGGATTCAAAAAGGGTCTCGTTGTCTTAAGTGACGCCGCAGACTGCAGCAGACCTGAGATACTGTAGATAGTGGATACTTCCAGACTTTCTTCCGCTGACAAGGGCGGCAGGATGGTGGGAAGCCGTCTGGCCAGCATTGTCTTGCCAGACCCCGGCGCCCCAATGATCAACAGGTGGTGGAAACCGGCCGCCGCCACCTCTGCGGCCCGCTTCAAGCCCTCCTGTCCATTGATATCGGCAAAATCCAGATTCTCATCAGCCGTACTCTGTTGTATCAATGTTTCCAAATCCACCGATACATTACGGCTCAGCGCAGAATCCCCCTGTTCCTCTCCCAGCAAAAAGGCAATGGCAGTCTCCATATCGGCAACGCCAATGCTCTCCACCTCCGGAATTAATGCGCCCTCCCATGCATTGCACGCTGGCAGGACGCACCTTCTGATACCGCGTCCGGCCGCTTCCCGCACGATAGGCAGAACCCCTTTCACGGGTTTCAGTTCCCCTGACAGTCCCAGTTCCCCAATCAGCAGGGTATCCTCCACCGCTTCTTGGGGTATTCTGGCAAGTGCTGTCATGATGCCCACTGCTACAGGCAGGTCAAACATCGTGCCGCTCTTGGGAAGATCTGCCGGCGAGAGATTGACATTGATACACATGGGAGGCAATTTCACACCCACATTTTTAAGCGCAACCTTCACGCGCTCCCTGGCCTCCCGCACCTCCGAGCCAGGCAGTCCTACAATCTGAAAGCAGGGTAATCCGGGAGAGACGTCCACCTCCACCTGAATCAGGCAGCTGTGCATGCCATAAACTGCCCCTGATATAATTGTACTAAGCAACTTTTTTTCCTCCTTTGTCCTTTCCTATGATATTCTCTGAAACCTTACGGCGATATGCCGTATATGAAACTATAGAATTAAGTAGAATCCAGACGATGTCATTACTTATCCGATATGTATTATATTACTTTAGCCCCAGTTCCTGAAATAGCTTCTCCCGGTATCTTCTGTCTGTTGTCATCCGCCTCAAATCTTCCATGCGATTTAAATCTAACAACATCCCCACCAACTCAGCCACTCTGTCAGTTCCCTGTTCCATGCCTTCTTTTATCCCTTCTTCTATTCCATCCTCTCTCGCTTCTTCCCTGATGGTTCTCTCATAGGCATCCATATCAATTTCTTCTAACAACATTCCCAGTACCTCCGCTCGATATCTTTTCAGAAACACTGACAGGATATCATGGTCTATACAGTAATCAATCGCCAGATTAAGGGCTTCCTGATGCTCCCTGCCCTCTGCCAGATACTGTCTGGCTCTCTCTACAAACATCGAATACTCCTCCAGAATCCTGCACTTCTCCATCAGTGCCTGATTCTTTCCATGATTGATGTTCAACATCCGCACCTTCAGTTCTATACAGCCCTTTACCTTCCGGTTCTCAAAAGCATCTGACAGCTTCAAAATCTGTTCCTCCGGCATTTCCCGTCCGCCATTGTAGAACACGATGCACTGCGGCGTAGGCAAATTCAACTGTCTGGTTCCGTAGATATTGCCTCTTGCCTGTTTCAGCAATTTCTGATATTCTTCCGCCAGATAAATCAGAAACCTCACCGGCATGTTGGGGGTATATGTACTCTGATGTTCATAAAGATTTAATGTGCCAGCAATCACAAAAGCAAGGTCATTTTTCATCACCACATATACAACATTCTCTATCGTCACCACCTTTAATCCGGCGATATCCTGATAGGCTGTTCCATTCAGCGCATTATACAACTCCAGCAGGGCCTCTTTATCTTTTTCAAATAGAAATCTAAAAAGCCTGTCTTTGACCTGCTTACGAACCTTATGGTGCCCCCACCAGCCCGAACGCCCGATAGGGGGATGCGGATAATGCCTTATGGCATAACCTTCTCCTGTGATCTGTTTCCTTCCTGTCCTCTTTCTTCCCTTCGTACTCTGCATAAGCTGTCCTCCTTTGTCTGCAGCAGGACACGCCATGCGCCTCTTTCGCCATCTTCGTTCCTGCCATATTAAATTAAATCGTTAGAAAATCTGACAGAAACTGTCTGAATGTACGGAATTGTACATCATTAGAATTTCTCTGATAGACATAGTTTATATGCTTTTTCTCTGTTTGTCAACTACTTTTTTACGAAATCACACCAGCAAATACAAAACTGCCCAAATAACGGTATTTATCCGTCACTCAGGCAGTGATATTCCGAGGCCGCGAAGCGGTTCTCGCAAAGTTGTTTGCGAAGCAAACTACTTTTCTTACATAATTTTATTCTGCATCCCGTCCGGATCCTGGGCAAACTGTATTGCCATCTCCCGGTCAATCTTTCCCTCATAGAAAAGCTGTATGATCGCGTCATCCATCGTAATCATACCCATCTTACGGTTAGTCTGCATAACGGTTGCCAGCTGATGTGACTTACCCTCACGAATCAGATTTCTGACCGCATGATTGGCATGCATCACCTCAAAAGCCGCCACACGCCCCTCACCATCCATTGTGGGAATCAGCTGCTGGGATATGACAGCCTCCAATACATTGGCAAACTGTACGCGGATCTGCTGCTGCTGATGTGGCGGAAACACATCAATGACACGATCCACGGTACTGGCCGCACCGATTGTATGCAGGGTTGACAGTACCAGATGGCCTGTCTCTGCCGCCGTGATAGCCACGCTGATCGTTTCAAAGTCACGCATCTCACCCACCAGGATTACATCCGGATCCTCACGCAGGGCCGCCCGCAATGCATTGGCATAGCTTTGGGAATCCAAACCGATTTCTCTCTGATTGACCATTGCCAGCTTATGCTGGTGCAGATACTCGATCGGGTCTTCCAGCGTAATGACATGGGCATCTCTCTTATTATTAATCTTATCAATGATTGCCGCAAGTGTGGTAGACTTACCGCTTCCGGTAGGGCCTGTCACCAGAATAAGCCCTCTCTTACGCTCATAAAGATTGATGACCGACTCCGGTACACCCAGTACTTCCGGAGAAGGCACTTTTGTACCTACCAGACGCAGTGCAAGCGCGGCAGAACCTCTCTGCTTATATGCATTGACACGATACCTTCCCAGTTCCGGAATGGAGAAGGACATGTCATACTCTCCTCGTTCCTCAAACCGTTCTCTCTGTACATCATTCATGATCGAATAGGCGATCGCCAGAGTATCCTGCGGTGACATTTTGGGATACTCCATGGTGACCAGATTGCCGTTAACTCGCATCTTGGGTGGTATTCCCACAGTAATGTGTACGTCCGATGCACCGGCATCGCACGCAGTGTGCATAATTTCAATTATCGTTGGCATTTCTCTACCCCTTTTATGTATATTTCATTATATATCAGGATCTTTCGATCCATATATTCCTATACCTATATGATCGCAATCTCTACATATTCCGGCTCTTCCACCTCCACACCGGATTGTTTGAGCAGATTCATATCCATCACATAACGGTTGTCCATCGTCTTCATAATGTCCCTGATCTCCAGGTCCTCATACATCTCCCTATCCGACAGATCCACAATACTGTTGTCGCGGAACATCAGTACCATGGGCCGCAGAACATTTTGCTCATTGGCTGCGAGCACCAGCGCCTTTTCTCCTGTGTTGAGTTCCACACTGACACCGGGTACCAGAATATTAATGGATCTGATCAATGCTTCCACCACCCTGCTGTCAAAAATCTGGGGATTGTCCAGTAAATATTTCAAAGCTGCCACTTCAGAATTTGGCTCCTTATCAAACTGTACCGCCGTCATCCTGTCATAAGTTTCGGCCACCGCAAGTACCCTCGCGCCGTTTCCCATCCTGATTGACTCAATATCTTCCCCTGTTTCCAGACTGGTAAGCCCTCTCTGGGCCTGCACACAGATACGTTTCACATTAGGCACGGAAGAAAAGGCAGTGTCGATCAGGTCAAAACCGCCTACTTCAGCCACCCGAACCCTCATTCTTTCCTCTTGGGATGGATTCTCGCTCTCTATCATATCCACCACTGTCAGTTTACCGATATCATGGACTAAGGCCGCCTGTACAGTCTCCAGCTGTTCATCCACTCTTATATTCATAACATGCGTTATCATTGCGCATAAAATTGCCACATTTAAAGAATGTTTATAAATATAATCCTCTTTGCTGCGAAGATTTTGTATAAAATTAATTCTTTTATCCAGATGTCCGTAATTCTTGATGATATTGGCCGAAATCATCTGTATCCTGAATACGCGCCTCGTCTGCAGAATCTTGTCAAGTTCCTCGCGGATAGAGAACACACACATCGTCTGAAAGCGTTCAAATTCAATATCCGCCTGCGTCATGGGAGGAACGGGTTCTGCCGGCTCTAATATAAAGATACCGATCAACCCGAAATTGCGGATACTCTCGATGCCCTGCTTTGTCAACTTAGAATTTCTCTCATACAGCAGGACACCATTTTTATTGTAAATAGGACGTGCCAGTCTCATACCAGTCTTCAAGTTATCCCTCTTTACAAAAAGCATATTCTTGCCTCCTCCCTGACCGTCTTATGTAGTTCCCAGTGCTTCGTAACCCTCTTTGAGTTTCTCCAGAGCCTTCTTTTCTATCCTTGACACATAGCTTCTGGATATCCCAAGCCTGCGCCCTATCTCCCGCTGTGTGATCTCATGTTCACTGGAAAGTCCATAACGAAGCATGATGATTGCCCGCTCCCGCTCGGAAAGCTGCTCATGAATCAGCCCAGAGAGTCTGCCAAGCCTTTCTTCCACTTCCATTCTGTCGATCACATCCACCTGCTCCTGTTCAATGATATCGAGCAGATTGATCTCATTCCCCTCCCTGTCCGTGCCAATCGGATCATAGAGGGACACTTCCCTGGACGTCTTCTTTTTGGCTCGAAGCAGCATCAAAAGTTCATTATCAATACAGCGTGATGCATAAGTACTCAACTTTCCTTTGCCAGAATCAAAGGAATCTATTGCCTTAATAAGGCCAATTGTTCCAATGGAGATCAGATCCTCCATATCCTCGTCTACATTCTGATATTTCTTAGCAATATGTGCAACCAGACGCAGATTGTGCTCCACCAGGATCTCCTTGGCTTCCTTTCGCTCTTCTTCGCTGCCTGTTCCAAGCCGTTTTAAATATACGGCCTCTTCCTCCGCAGTTAATGGCTGGCTAAATGTTTTCAAAAGAAGCCCCCAAAGTCCATTTACTCTATTCTATGACCCGGCGGCATCTGAAGTGCCTTTCCATCTTTGGAAAATGAATCCTGTACTTTATATTATACAAATATGTGGTGTAAAATTCAATATAGCGGCAGGTATTTTTATCAGAATACCCATACCCGCTTACTCAAAAAGAAATTCCGCCATCACATAATTACTGACATCAATCCCCCTGTCGGTCAATTTGATCCGCCCACCTTCCTTTTGTATAAGTCCCTGAGACATCATTTGGGCAATCACCGGACCGTATACTGCTTCCATTTCCTGGCCAAATTTGTCATCAAAAGTCCGGCAGTCCACGCCGCACATCATTCGAAGGCCCAGAAACATGAATTCTTCCATCTGCTCTTGTATCGTGAGAACATACGCTCCTGGAAAATGTCTATATGACAGATTGTCCACACGAACGGGCATACCTTCCACATAATCTTGATATGCTCCCATACTTTCCGGCATACTCCACCGCACATCCCGCACCATAGAAGCTGCCCCCAGGCCAAATCCCACATAATCCCCCCGCTGCCAGTATACCTGATTATGGCGGCAGGCAAACCCTTCTCTGGCATAATTGGAAATCTCATACCGCTGATATCCCTTTTCCCCCAGATACTCTTTCGTCATCTGGTACATGTTTCTGTCTTCTTCCTCTGTCGGAAAATGATACTGTTCCCTCCTGTCATATAATGGCGTGCCCTCTTCCAAGATCAGGCTGTAGGCGGAGATATGTTCCGGCAGAAGAGCCGTCACCCGTTCCAGACTTTCTCGGTAGGATGCTATGCTCTGTCCCGGCAGGGCAGCCATCAGATCAATATTGATATTGGTAAATCCTGCTTCTCTGGCCGCCTGATAGGTATTCAGAAATGTCTCATAGTTATGAATCCTTCCAATACGCGCAAGTTCCTCGTTCTTGGTAGACTGCAAGCCAATGCTGAGACGATTAATACCATATGTTATATAATCTTTCAGTTTTTCTGCTGCTGCAGTGCCAGGATTACATTCTATGGTGGTTTCCACCTCATCTGCCATCCGGTAATTCTCCCTGACCGCCCGCAGAATCCCTCCCACCTCTTCTGCCGGCAGCAAAGAGGGCGTACCGCCGCCCAAAAAAACAGAGACCACCCTGTGATCTCTGTAAAATACTGACTCTGCTTTAATCTGCCTCAGCAATAAGTTTACATAACTTTTCATTTCCGCCGCTGACGCTGCATAAGACAAGAAATCACAGTAGAGACATTTCCTGACACAAAAAGGAATGTGTATATATATGCTTAAATCTCTCATCCGTAACGCCCGCCTTATATTCTGTTCTATTTATCGTCCAGTTTGAGTACGCTCATAAATGCACTCTGAGGGATTTCCACGTTGCCTACCTGACGCATCCGCTTCTTGCCCTCTTTCTGCTTTTCCAGAAGTTTCTTTTTCCGCGTGATATCACCGCCATAACATTTGGCGAGGACATCTTTGCGCATGGCTTTGACTGTCTCCCTGGCAATGATCTTGCCGCCCACCGCCGCCTGAATCGGTATCTCAAAAAGGTGTCTGGGAATCTCGTCCTTTAACTTCTCACACATCTTCCGGCCTCTCTCATAGGCGCTGTCCGCGTGAACGATAAAGGAGAGCGCATCCACCTCATCGTGATTGATGAGAATATCCAGTTTCACCAGGCTGGACTGCTCATACCCCTTCAACTCATAATCAAAGGAAGCATATCCCCTGGATCTGGATTTCAGAGCATCAAAGAAATCATAAATAATCTCGTTTAAGGGCAGTTCATATTTTAAAAGTGCTCTGGTGGCCTCAATATATTCCGTACTGATATACCGGCCCCGCCTCTCCTGACAAAGCTGCATGATCGGCCCAATAAACTCCGTAGTCACCATAATCTCGGCGCTCACCACCGGTTCCTCCATATAGTCTATCTCGGAAGGATCCGGCAGATTGGAGGGATTGGTCAGTTCGATCATATCCCCGTTGGTCTTGTACACCCTATAAATAACACTTGGTGCGGTTGTCACCAAATCCAGGTTATATTCCCTTTCCAAACGCTCCTGTATGATCTCCAGATGCAAAAGTCCCAGAAATCCGCAGCGAAATCCGAATCCAAGGGCAATGGATGTCTCTGGTTCATAATTTAAGGAAGCATCATTCAATTTCAACTTCTCCAGGGCATCCCGCAAATCCGGATATTTGGCCCCATCCGCCGGGTACATACCGCAGTAGACCATGGAATTTACCTTCTTATAGCCGGGAAGGGGTTCCGCACAGGGATTGTCCAAATCCGTCACCGTGTCACCTACAGCAGTATCCTTCACATTCTTGATGGAAGCCGTCAGATAGCCCACCATGCCGGCACTCAGTTCCTCACAGGGGATAAACTGTCCCGCTCCAAAATATCCTACCTCCACCACCTCGGCTGTGGCGCCGGTCGCCATCATCTTGATCGAAGTGCCTTTGCACACCCTGCCCTCTTTAATCCGGCAAAACACGATCACACCTTTATAAGAATCGTACACCGAGTCAAAAATCAACGCCTTAAGCGGTGCATCCGGGCTGCCCTGGGGTGCAGGCACCTTATGCACGACAGCTTCCAGAACTTCCTCGATGCCGATACCGTTCTTGGCCGAGATCAAAGGCGCATCCTGCGCTTCAATGCCGATCACATCCTCAATCTCATTCTTAACCCGCTCCGGCTCAGCGCTTGGCAGGTCAATTTTATTGATCACCGGAAATACATCCAGGTCATGATCCAGCGCCAGATAGACATTGGCCAATGTCTGGGCCTCAATTCCCTGGGCCGCATCTACCACCAGAATCGCACCATCACAGGCCGCCAGACTGCGGCTCACCTCATAATTAAAATCTACATGACCGGGCGTGTCTATCAGATTGAATATATATTCATTGCCGTCCTTGGCCTGATAAATAATCCTTACCGTCTGAGCCTTGATGGTGATACCCCGCTCCCGCTCCAGCTCCATATTATCAAGCACCTGAGCCTGCATTTCCCTGCTGGTCAAAAGTCCCGTCTTCTCTATAATCCTGTCCGCCAATGTGGACTTACCATGGTCTATATGGGCGATAATACAAAAGTTTCTGATTCTGCTCTGATCTATGTCTGCCATATACTTCCTCCCTGATCACTTTCATATGGAGAAAGTATATCAAATCCAATAAAAGATGTCTACTCTCATCTCTCCGGCTCCTTCCCGCTTAAGACCAAATGCAGCACATGGGCCAAAGGATCACATGCGTTATGTATTTCTTCCTCCGTGTTATTCTGTGCCCCCAGTTCGATCAGCAGTGTTTTCGGACACAGATGCATATTATAACGATATGCTTTCAGGTAAATCCTGCGTGCGATCCCCGGATAATATTCATTGCAGACCGTCTGCATCTGGAAAGAAAAGGCCAGGTTCTCTTCCAGAAAAGGATTCTCCAGATAGGAGATTTCTCCTTTTTTGGTACGGCTCAACCCGTTAAAGAACATAAACTGTGCGGTGGGTCTACCCTGCAGATTCATCACCAGACGCCTATCTGCCGGCATCGCATCCCGATGAAGATCTATCACCACCTCAATGGATGGATTGTCCTTGAGTAGTTTCTCAATCTCCGGCAGAGAATTGCTGTAGGCATAATCTCTGTCCGCATCATAGCAGGCTGTGTGATGCAGCACGTTATATCCGTACCGTTTACGCAAAATAGATGCCAGATACTCGCCTGCGCCCAGAATCCCGCTGTTCTCATCCCCCGGTATCGAATCCACAAAGGCTTCCTGGGAATGGGTGTGATAGATCAGAATCTGTGGTTCTTCCGCGCTTCCATGGATACGCATGTCCTTGGAAAGAAGTTCTTTCGCCTCCAAAAGCTCTTCCCCGGCCTTCGTAGTGCTGTCCACAGCATAAAAAGCCTTGATCAGATCATCATAATCCACAAGGCCCTCCCACTGATAGCGGAAACTCTTCTCTGCTGCCGGTTGAAAAACTATGGCCTCCTCTGACTCATCACTTACATTATCATTTGACTGCTTCGATAAATAACGTTCGTTTTCTTTTAACAATTCGTTTTCCATGCCCTGCTCAAGATGCATGGCGTCATCCCCATACTCCAAATCACCCTCGTCAATCGACTTACGGTCCTCGTCACTGCCCTCTAACACTAGCAGTCTGGCATAATCACTCTCCGTCACATACTCCTGATTGTCCGCCTCTTCCAGATAAAAAAGAAACACCGGATATTCCAAAAGCACTCCCTTGGTAATCACATCCCCCTGAAAAGCGCTGCTCTTTCCTTCATTCATCCTGCTGATCACAGGAAGATAAGGTTCCATTACCATTTCTTTCACCCAGTCTAAAAGCGCCCCTTGTCCCTTCTCCGTCTTCTCTTTCTCCTGCCCCCACTCTTTCATAACAAAGAAAAGCGATATGGTAACAAGTATTATTAAAATTATCCTCGGAATTTTCTTTTTGATGTCCATACTAAGATATATGCAGTAAGAACATGACTTCATGCCATCCGCTAGAAGATCAGCGCCTTGTTGATCCCATCACAGAGAATGTGGCTGATCTGCTGAATCTGCTGATCCACATCCTTAGTTGTTACATACATATTATTCAGTTCCGTCAAAGTTGCCGGTCGTTCTCCCATGGCATCTCCCACGATCGTGGCCGCATCCACCACGGTAGGCACCCCCAGCGCCAATACCGGCACATTAAGTGTCTCTTGTGTGATAGCGTTTCTGTGGTTCCCCACCCCGGAGCCGGGATGGATTCCTGTATTCGTAATCTGTATGGTACGGTTCAGGCGTTTCGTAGAACGAGCCGCCAGTGCATCTATCACAATTACCACATCCGGCTTCGTCTCATTGATGACCCCTTTGATGATCTCCGCTGACTCCATGCCTGTCTTCGCCATGACTCCCGGTACCAAACTGCTCACCAAATGCATTTTAGACTGATTATACGCCACCTTTCCATACTCTTTCACAATATGTCTGTTTACAAAAAGATTATCTGCCACATTGGGCCCCAGAGAATCCGCAGTCACCTCACGGTTGCCGAGTCCCACCACCAGAATGGACTGTTCCTTATCCGGATCCGGCAATATATTGCGAATCTGCGCCGCCAAAATCGCCGAAATTTCCTGATGATAATCCTCCTCAGGTTCCGTCATGGCCGGCGCCTCCAGCGTGATATAGGTTCCCATCGGCTTGCCCAGCGCCTTGGCACCATTCTTAGTCTCAATGAGAACCCTGGTAATATGCACATCTGCTTCTTCATCATACTCCTCTTCTACGATAACACCATGTAGTTCAGACTCTTTTTCTCCAATACCTTCTCTGGCTTCCAACGCCAAGTCCGTCCTGACATTTGACCAGCTGTTCATATCATGCTCCTTCCTTCCCGCGCCCACATAAAGCTGCCGTCTGCAGCATCTTATGTTATATTTATATGCGTTTTCCTTTTACTTGCCTATTTTCTTTTCTATTTTTTGCAAAAATAAACAAAATATGTATTGACATCACCATTCCCATAAACTAATATAATATACGTGTGTTTCCATTAAAACGTCCGTGTCCGGCTTTAATGAGACACGTCTATAATACATTCAGTCAATCCTGACAGAAGGAGCATAGGAGGTGTAATTATGGCAAATATCAAATCTGCAAAGAAGAGGATCCTGGTAAACAAGACCAAAGCGGACAGAAATAAAGCAATTAAGTCCGGCGTCAAGACAGCAATCAAGAAAGTGAATGCTGCCATCGAGGCTAATGATAAAGAAGCGGCAAAGAGCGCACTGCTCGCTGCTACTTCCGCTATTGACAAGGCTACAAAGAAGGGCGTTTACCACAAGAATACATCTGCAAGGAAAGTATCCCGTCTTGCAACTGCCGTTAATAAAATGGCCTAAAAGAAATTCCTGCGGAATAATCTTTAAGGCATAAAATGATGACACTAAAAAACAACCCATACCGTCTTGTGGGTTGTTTTTTTATGCCTTTCTGAAGCTGCGAAGCAATCCTCAAGATTGAACGCAGCTTGGTCAGTTAGCGGCTATGACTTCCGAACCCGGAACGGCCTCCGCCACCGCCGCCACCGCTTCCACCGCTGCTTCCGCTGCTGCTCCTCTCAATTTTGCGCCGTGTCACAGTTTTTCTGATGAATCTGTCTTCACATACCCGGAAAACCGGTTTGCCGCCTGCCACATAGGTGACCGCCGTAATGGTTTTTCTCCCTTTCCTGGAACGCCAATTGTACAAAATAAATATAACAGCCGATATTATTCCTACGATCCAGTACGCAATCCGCGGTATATAAATCGAAAACACATTTATACCCAGCATATCATGATAGAAATCATTAACATAGGTCTTATAAGCCCGGTACGGATTTTGTTCCACATAGCGGTACACATTATCGAGAATATGGTTTATCTGCAGATCCGTATACGCATCTATCACTCGCCCTCTGGCAGAAAACCCGGTATAGATTGCCCCATCATCTTCCCTATACCAGTTGTCTACAAGTACAACACCATCTCCATCCGGCCTGTCATAACCAAGCCCGTTTTCCTTCCAGAACTGCTCTGCATAGACCCCCACAAATTCATTGTAGCTTACCCCCGGTTCAATCTCCCTGGCATATTCTTTTAAGGACTCATGCAAGGTGATCAGCACGATATCACATCCGGTCTGTTTCTCTCTCTTGGCAATCAGCTTCTCAAGCTTCTGTTCTTCCTTATCCGTCAGCACATCACCGTAATCAAACACTCTCTGATCTGTGAGACATTCCTTATTCGTCCTCTGATAATCTGCCGTCAGTGCTATACCCCAATGCCCGACATGGAGAACAAACAGCAAGATTCCCAGCACAGCCAGGATAATATAAATCCATTTAAAATAACGAAAATACTCTCTCATCTGCTCTCCTCCCTCTATAGAATCTCCAATGCCCACACAAGCATATAGCCTGCCGCCGTCACAGCTGCCAGTACAGAAGCCGCATAGGAGAGCACCTTCGCCTTAGACACCGGTGTGATACCGATCACCTTCCCAGTCTGTCCATTAACATGATACTGATATGTCTGACCCTTATAATGATACAAATACTGCCATACCGGCATCAGCGCATAATGGACGCCGTTTCTGGAAAGGTTCAGATTATTTCTAAAGGGCCTCACATGGTTGTATCCTCCTAAAGAAGCCTGCATCATCTCCTGAGAAGAACTTCTGGCTTTGACCTGCGCCCTGCCCTCCAATTCCGGTGCGCTCTGGTTATAAATCTCCCCATAGAAGCCTGACATATATTTGGGATTAAATCCTGCCAGTTTCTGATAATCATAGGGTTCCATCAAATCCATGACCCCGTCATCCATGGCATAGGACGCATCCACCGGAATCCTGTCAAAGTCTACCGCCATTCTACGAAGCACCTCATAATAGGAAGTTTCTGTGTATTCCGTATCCCCGCTGGTCCAGGTCCTGATCTTGATACCTTCCCCGGCATAATCGTAATCCGCTTCATAATCATATAGCCAGAAGGGCACATAAATTCCTTCCATCTTTTCCAAACTCTTAGCAGACATAAAATCCGAAGGCGTAAACAGTCTTTTGGAAAATTCATGTTCCATTGCGGCTACCGCCGCCTGCTTACTCACACAAAAGGGAAGGATCATATGCGGTTCATAAACCCCTTCCACGCGCTCATTGATAACCAAATAACTGCCGCAGTGTTCACAGCGACACGCAGATATGTAATCCTTCACCTCAATGGGTGCGCCGCAGTTGACGCACTGTGTCATGGAATGATTGTCGATCCGCTCCTCGCTGTCTTCCCCTTCACAATGCGGACAGTACATAATTCCCCTGTGCGGTTCATAAACCACGTTGCTGCCGCAATTCTTGCACTTAAATAACATTCATTCTCCCCCTGTTTCTATGATATCTGTAATCTATGATACCAATATTTCATCTTGCTCCATACCATCTATATTCTCGTCCTGCCATATTCCTATCCTATTTTATCAGATATCTGATTAGGGTGTCAAAAGGTGCTTTCATAAAATTTAACTGGCAGATTGCACATTTTGGCACTCTAATCGATATCTCTATAAAATGACAGCCTTCTTTTACAGCACTGCCTACTCCCGGCCGCCGCGTTTTGTCTTTCTGTAAACCGCCAGCACACAGATTCCCATAAATACCATGGTAATCCCAACTGTAAGAATCACAGATATCCTGCTGCCCGCTCCAAAAATCAGACCAAAGGCCTCCCGCAGACTGGCGGCTCCAAAGAGAGCAAAAATTGCAAAGGAAAGGTTATTCAAAAGTCCGGCCGGCATCTTACTTTTTAAGACCACTCCCACGATCAGACCGATCAGATCCGCCAAAATCAGTCCCAATGTACATCCAAAGAATACATAACATGCGTTAGCAAAATTATGATCCGTGTACGTTGCTGCCAGTGTGATCGCAGACAGCTGTGTTTTATCTCCCAATTCTCCAATGAAAAACGAAATGAAAATGCCAAGGATCGGACCAAAGCGATGCTTTATCTCGTTCTCCTCTCCGTCATTCTCCTCACCCCTGATCGTACTGTAAGCAAACCAGAAGAAAGCAAGCGCCGCCGCTATTTTGATGACCCGCATATCCAGATAACTGCCGAGGGCTGCTCCTACTCCTACCGCCAGCAGATTTAGCACTGCCGTGGCAAGCCAGGTTCCCGTCAGAATGTGAGGAATCTTATATTTCCCCGCCATCGCTACTAATAGCAGCTGGGTCTTATCCCCCATCTCTGCTATAAAGATCGTTGCCAGCACTGTCACAAAAATGATCATGACCAATCCTCTCTTTCTTATCCTAGGTGTTTTCCCGCATGCGTCTTTTCATATTGACATATGAAAAGGGACAGATACTATACGGTATCTATCCCTCAAATTTCGCTCAAGACACACGTACAGCGCTCCGCCATACATGAGTCTCATCAATTAAGATATACCAGATATCAGCCCCAAACAGCCTCCATCAGTATGTTGGCATACCGCGTCCGATTCTGCCAGACGCCGACTACTCCCTCATATATTATAGTATTCTATTATAATGGGACTGGAAACCAGCGTCAATGCCTATTATGAAAATTTTGTCTGTTTCCTTTTCTTAGTCAGTCCCGAATCCGTCTTATTCCAAAGAAATAGATCACTCCCGGCCATCCCAGCAGTATGTACACAGCTTACACTTATCAATGCCAACAGAAGCTATCATATCGTCCAACCGATGATAACGAAGTGATGTGAAGTTAAGTTTTTCCCCAATCTTCTTAAGCATCTCCTTATATTCACTGCTCTCCGGATCCGCATAGACAGAGAGATTCGGATACTTGTTATCTCCCTCCAGCTCCTGGATCACCCGGCGGGCAATCAATTCCATCTCCGAAGTGGAGCGGGAAAAATTCAGATATTTACAACCAAAGAGAAGCGGCGGACAGGCCGGCCTGATATGCACTTCCCTGGCACCACTCTGATACAAGAACTCCGTGGTTTCCCGAAGCTGCGTCCCCCGCACAATGGAGTCATCAATCAGAAGCAGGCTGCGGTCTTTGATCAGATCATGTACCGGAATCAGTTTCATCTTCGCGATCAGATCACGCTTACTCTGAATTGTGGGCATGAACGACCTTGGCCAGGTAGGTGTATATTTGATAAAGGGCCTGGAAAAAGGAATCCCCGATTCATTGGCATAGCCAATGGCATGAGCCGTTCCGGAATCCGGCACTCCCGCCACAATATCCGGCTTCACATCATCCCGTTTGGCCAGCATTGCGCCGCAACGGTAACGCATCTCCTCCACGCTGACTCCCTCATAGGAAGAAGTCGGATATCCATAATAAATCCAAAGGAAAGTACAGATCTTCATATCCTTGCCCGGCGCCGCCAGCGTCCGGACGCCTTCCGGTGTCACAACCACAATCTCACCCGGTCCCAATTCCCGTTCCGGTTTATAACCCAGATTCAAATAGGCAAAGCTTTCAAAAGAGATACAACAGGCGTTATCTTTTATGCCAATGGTCACCGGTGTACGACCATAACGATCCCTTGCCGCATAAATCCCCTTCTCCGTCATGATCAGCATTGTCATGGAACCATCTATCAGTTCCTGCGCATACTGCATTCCCTCAATCAGGTTGTCTTTCTGATTAATAACAGCTGCTACTAATTCTGTGGCATTGATATCTCCCCCGCTCATCTCCAGGAAATGTCCCCTGCCATTCTTAAAAATCTCCGATACGATCTCATCCTTATTATTGATCTTACCTACCGTAGTGATAGCGTAAGTACCATGATGAGAGCGAATGATCAATGGCTGCGGTTCATAATCGGAAATACACCCTATGCCCAGCGTGCCATGCATCTTGTTGACATCTTTATCGAATTTCGTACGAAAAGGCGTGTTCTCGATATTATGGATTGCCCGGTCAAACCCTTCCTCCTTACTGTAAAGCGCCATACCGGCCCGCCTTGTTCCCAGATGGGAATGATAATCAGTTCCAAAAAACAGATCAAATATACAATTTTCCTTTGATGCCACTCCAAAAAAACCGCCCATGATGTCCTCCTGTTTCTCAATCTAACCTACGTCAATTTCTCTATTGACCGCCTGTCAACTCCGCTGTGCATCCAGATCACGGCTAGTGCCTCTCATAAATCTCACAGCCGCACCGTCCCCGCTCCTTTACACGTTGTAGCACTTCTCTGGCACGTCCATACAGACTCTTAAATTTCTCCCCGGCCTCCCCCAGCGCCACCCCGGCGCTCAATGTAACCACCGGCATATCTTCTCCCTGGTGCATCAGCTTATCATTCAAATGCGCAATCCGCCTGCGGATACCATCCACATGCTCCACCGAAAGCCCACCGATCCAGAGTGCAAATTCGTCTTCCCCCAGTCTCCCGATACTATCACAGTTCCTGAAATTCTCCCGCAGCATAACAGCCACATTCTGCAGAACCCGATCTCCCATATTCCGCCCGAAACGTTCATTAATCTCCTTCATCCAGTCCACATCCAGGATCAGGAGACACCCCTGTACGCCTTCTTCCTGCAAAGCTGCCTCCACTGTCTTTTGAAAATATTTGCGATCCGCCACGCCGGTAAGCGCATCGCTTTCCCTGTCACTATACAATCGTTTCGCAGGACTCGTCCGTCCCTTATACTGTGTATCCTTTGATCTGCCACGATGCCACAGTATATTTTTCATCGCATGTCGCCTCCTGTTACTGAGTTACATCCTCCCATAGCATTAAGTGCTGTCTCTTTTACAGTATAGCAAACTCCCCTATCGAAAGCAAGAATTCTCATTTCCCGGCAGATATCTCATTTTACACAGAACAACTCTTGTATTTCACACTCCTATCCAGTATTATATACCATACAGTAACAGCGCGGTTACGTCCATATTCCATACAATTACTGTACGGCTATACCTATAATTCCGCACAGTCACTACACAGTTTATATCCACAGACAGGAGACACAGACAAATGGAAGACAAATTTCTCACAATCGGCCAGTTTTCAGCCATGCACGGCATCAACAAAAAGACCCTGATGTGGTATGATGAGATCGATCTCTTAAAACCGGCCGCTATCCACCCGGAAAACGGCTACCGCCTTTATACCTACTACCAGAGTCCCATTCTGGAGACCATTCTTCTATTGCGGGAACTGGATGTATCCATCGGAGAAATACAAAGTTTCATGAAAGACCGCTCCGCCGCCAGCCTGAAAACCCTTCTGGATGAGAAGATCACCGACCTGGACCGCAATATCACCCACCTGCAGGCACTGCGGGAAACCTTATGCACCCACCATCAAAATATGGTCACGCTGCTGACCATGGATCTGTCCCGAATCGATATTGTAGAGAAGGAAGCGCACTGTCTGGTCACTGTAGATATTGACAAAGACACCTCCTTTGAGCAGGAAGTGGAACTGATCACTGCTGAGACCTTAAAATATCAGCTCGGACGGCTTCACCATGCCTCCTACGGTTCCATGATCCCTGTTACCAGCCTGCTGAACGGGCAATATGATGATTATTCCAAACTCTTTATTGAGATACCTTTTCTCAAGCAAAATGACAACCTTCACATACAACCCGCCGGTAAATATCTCAGAGCTTTTCATAAAGGCGGTTGGGACAAAATGCCCCTGCGTTACCAGGAAATCTTTGATTACGCAGCAAAGCAGGGGGTGACTCTGTCCGGTTATTCCTATGAAATGGGCATCAATGAAAATGTGGTTGACCGGATTGAGGACTATATTGTACAGATTGAAATTCCAATCCTTTCCTAATCTCCTCGTATGCATCAGGGCAGGAACCCTCAGATACCATCTGCGACTGCCCTGAAAAACTCCACATGTTTCAGTTCATATCCTTTGGCCATAAAGTCCGGATCTGCGCTGGTCTTGACGATGATAACGCTCTTAGTCGGATTCACATAGATCCACTGTCCATAGACACCGATTGCCATGAACTCTCCTTCATCTCCCTCCGGCACCCACCACTGATATCCATGCTGTCTTTCAACCACTCTTTCGGCAGCACCTGCTCCCCGCGATAGTTTCCCTCATGCAGATACAATCTGGCAAAGCGGGCATAATCTTCCAATGAAACGCTAAGTCCTCCCATCGCCAGTTCCGTACCGTTACTGAGTGTCCAATAGGCATCATGAGCGGTTCCGATTTTCTTCCACAGTTTTTCTTCCATGAATTCCGCCAAGCTGTACCCTGTCGCGTTGGTGATAACATTTCCCAAAATCTCCGTGTTAATGCTTAAATATCTCCGATAAGTAAAAGGTTCTTCCTGCACTCCATACCCGGCGATCACTTCCATTGCAGGCTTGCCCATCAGGGTTCGCATGGAAAACCCGCTCATATCCGTATCCTCATTAAAGTTAATACCGGAAGCCATCTTCAGACATGCCCTGATCGGGATATTTTCCAGCGATGTACCCACGAACTCCGGTACATACTTCCCGATTGGATCCTCTATACTCTCCACATACCCTTCCGAGACGGCAATCCCCATCAGCGCGGACACAAAAGACTTTCCCATGGAATTAGAAGAAAACAACGTATCTTCATCCCCGCCCATAAAATACTTTTCATATTTGATGACATCATCCCGGATGACCAGCATGGCGGTTGTCTTCGTATCTTCTATAAATTCTTCAGTGGAATAGACACTGCCTTCAAAGGCAAACCCGTCCGCCAGCACAATATTTTCTTCTCTCGGAAACCGGAAAACTTCCTCTCCCCTGGCTATCTTCTTTACCGGCTGTATCTCCGGCGTGTGCTGAAAGGTATGCGCCAGATTCTTGTCTTTGAAACTGTTAAGCGAGATATAAATTGTCTTTATCTTATCTCCAAAACACAATAATCCCACCCCGATTACGACAATGATAACTGCTGCAACAATACCTATCCATTTCATTTTCATCATGACCTCTCCTCCTCGTCCGTTTTTGATTTAATATCAGTCTAATCCGTACAGTTACTGTATGGTCAAGGGGGTTTTTAAAAATTTTTATATTTAACCGGGAAAATTATAACCAGAAATGCCCCGGAAAATTTGCACCTGTCTTGCATACTTATGCCTGCTGTGCTACACTGATTATTAAGAACTACTATCTTTTTTATTAAGAAGGAGGGAGATTCCCATGTCAATCAGAAAGCTGTTACGCACAATTGTGGCAGTCACACTGATATCCGTTCTTTTTGTCACCCCGGTTTCTGCTCATGGGCATCATCATCGTCAGACAGCAACGGCGACAACAACTGCAACAGTGACCGATACCAGCTGCCCGGTATGCACCGTGGAAGGATGCACGGAAACCGGAAGGCATACCCATGACGGATGTGATTACTGCGGTTATGACCATGCAGACGGATACTGCGATGGTACCTGTGCAACTGTCAGTACGACAACCACATACAGCAGACGCGGCGGCGGACATCACGGATGTCATCGCTGATAACAGAGAACTGAAGACGAAATAAGCAGTGTATGGAATACCCATATGCTGCTTATTATTATATTGATTTGTTATGTCCTCCGTGCTATACTTTTATAGCAGTAAAATGGAGGTATACATATATGAAACTTCTGTCTAATCAAAAACTTGCAACTCGCATCGGTATCATTACCACTGCAGTCACCATGGCTGGCATGATGCTTCTCTGGGTCATCGTATCCAACAATGTTGCTTTCATCGTCAAAAACGACATTTCCAACCAGATGACTGATGCTGTGGAATCACGAGCCTCTATCATCAATGACTATGTAGCCTCAGCCGAGGAATATATGACCGCCTTCGCCCTGGGAAGCGAAGTCCACGACCTGCTTGCAGATCCGGACGATCCCGCACTTCTGGCAAAGGCACAGCAATATACAGAGGATTTTGCCTCTGTCAAAGGCATCTTCGAGGGATTGTACGTAGCCACTCCGGACACCCATGTCCTGACACACACATCCCATGACGCTATCGGCATCACCACCCGTTCCGGAGACTCCCTCGTACAGTTTCAGGATACCATCTTAGCGCGCAGGGAACTGACCAATCTCGGTATTATGAAATCTCCGGGATCAGGCAGTATGATCCTTTCCATGTATTATCCCATCTACGAAGCAGATGAATGTATCGGTTATGTGGGCGCCGGCGTTTATGCAAGCCAGCTGATGGATGTTTTACTGGGGCTGGAAATAAAGGGTCTTCCCAATAGTGAATACGTATTTTTGAATGCAGATACCGGCGTATATCTGTATCATCAGAATGAGGAACTGCTGAACACTGAGACCACTGATGCCGGCTATCTGGAAATCATGGAACAGATTAGGACCAGTGACAACACACAGGCAAGTACCTATACCTATCAGGATGATATCGGCATTACACGTCTGGTCGTCTATAAATATCTAAAATACCGAGGCTGGGTTTTCATGGTAAGCAACAATGCCCATGAGGTCTATGAAACCGTGACCACAGTCCGTTTCGTGGTCGGCATTTTATGTGCTATTGTGGAGGCTGTCATCATTCTTGTTACTTCCTTCATCCTGCGCCGCCAAGGCCGGGAACTCATGCGGGTGGAAAGCGCCATCCGACACCTGGGCAATCTGGATCTAAGCGCTGATCAGGAACTGGAGTCCTTCCACGGCAGGAAGGACGAAATCGGCATGATCGCCCAGACAACCCATAACCTCTGTGACGGTCTGCGCAAAACCATCGATGATATCGGCCGGATTCTGGGTGAAATGGCTGAGGGAAACATATCGGTGGATGTTACTCGAAATGAATCTTATTATATCGGCGATTTTAAGATTCTTTCCGAAAGCCTTAAGACAATCCGTACCAAACTTACAAACCTGATGCGGGATATTTCCCGTGTAGCAAACCAGGTGGACTCCGGCGCATATCAATTGTCCTCCGGGGTGCAGACACTTTCCGAGGGAACCATGGAACAGTCAGTATCCGTCAGCGGACTCGTAGCTCATGTGTCAGACCTCACTTCTCAGATCAACGACAGTGCTGTCCGCTGCAACAATGCCAGTGAACTGGTGGACAAAGCCAATGGCTATGCGGATGAAGCCGATGAGAAAATGGCACAGCTGACGGTAGCTACCAAAAACATCAACCAATCTTCTGTACAGATTGGCAGTATCATAAAAACTATTGAGGATATCGCTTTCCAGACAAATATTCTGGCACTCAATGCTTCTGTGGAAGCTGCCCGCGCCGGCACTGCCGGAAAAGGTTTCTCAGTGGTGGCCGATGAGGTACGCAACCTTGCGTCCAAATCCAGCCAGGCTGCCCAGAACACGAATGTACTGATCATGTCCTCTATCCAGGATATCAAGACCGGATCAAAATCTACAGATCAGGCAATTTCAGCGATGCAAGTCATAAATGACTGTATCGAATCCATTAAGACTCTGATGGATGAAATCGCTCTGGCGAGCGTCCAGCAGACAGAAATGATCACTTCCGTGGAAGACGGCATCAAGGATATCTCTAAGGTGGTACAGGCTAATACCACAATTGCCGAAGAAAGTGCAGATGTCTCTAAAGAATTATCGAATCAGGCCAATACGTTGAAAAATCTGATCGGACAATTTAGGGTTGAATAGAACTTGAAACATAAAAGAGCGTTGTCTTTGCTATCTGAAGCTTTGATACAACGCTCTAAATTTTTTGTATATCTCAAAATAACAAAGCTAAAATACTACAATGATAAATGGAGGAAAAACAATGCCACGCGGTAAAAGTATCAATTTGTTTTTGATGGATGGAGATGCAAATGGCCGTATGAAGTGCACGCTTGCAAATTGGACAGGTATCGCCTATAAAATTCCACGAACGGAGATAGACAAATGCAAAGAACGCGATGACCTCAAGCAAAGCGGTGTATACTTCCTTTTTGGAACCTCCGATCAGACAGGCAAACCTGTTGTTTATATCGGACAGGCAGGTGCACGAAAAAACGGCGAAGGAATCCTCAACCGTCTCCAAGAGCATAAACGCAATCCGGACAAGGACTACTGGACAGAAGCCGTGGTATTCACAACCTCCAATAACTCCTTCGGACCTACAGAGATAAGCTATCTTGAGAATCGCTTCTGCAATCTCGCCATTGCCGCCAAGCGGTATGAAGTGAAAAACGGGAACGACCCTACATCTGGTAACATCACCGAGGAGAAAGAAAGCGAGCTTGAAGAGTTTTTGGATTACGCCAAACTCATCATGGGTACCCTTGGTCACAAGGTGTTTATTCCACTGACCAAGACCGAGTCTTCTAGTTTACTTACAGAAGCAGAAAAAGAGGAAATAGGCGAGGATACCATCTTCTATCTCTCCCGCGCCATCAAACAATATAACATTACAATTCATGCACAGGCACGTCAAACCGCTGAGGGATTTGTTGTCCTCTCCGGCAGTATTGTCTCGCCGAAGGACGACAACACAATACAGCCCGGAGTAAAAGAAAAGCGAAAGAACGCAATGGTGGATGCAAACCATATATTGCAGGAAGATGTGCTCTTTAGCAGTCCTTCGAGCGCTGCTATGTTCGTTATCGGTAAAAGTGCAAATGGTTGGACATCCTGGAAAACAAAGGATGGCAAGACACTGCACGATTTAGAGGATAAGGAATAAAAACCAAATAGATGCGTTTCAATGAGCGGCTACAATGCGCCATTTTATATGCAAATGAAATGACAGGTGACGGCAATTCTTGATAGCAAGCGTATGCCCGAAAATTTCTTTGATTACTGGGCCTTTCTCGTCAGCAGAGCAATCGTCTCAACATGCCCTGTTTATATATAGCCTTATCCTTTAACGCCCCATGCGCTCCCACAAGCCCCTAAA
>CAMXIF010000020.1 GCA_947243845.1 uncultured bacterium | reverse complement strand
ACTTACAAAACGGGAGTCTTGGATTACAAATGGGACTCTCGTCTTGCTATTCACCAAAATAACACGGGTTAAAATGAATGTCAACAAAAATTTATTGAGTTTCGATAAATTTTTGTTATAGGACAATAATGAGGACGATATGAGAGTGAATATGAGGAGTTTTTAAATTATGGAAGATAAATCATATCCGTGCGTAACATTGTAGTTCAACCAGGGACATGCTATACTTTTTTATAATAGAATTACAACAGTGCACTCAGACACTTCTTACATTTCGGAGGGATCAGATGCAATACATATCTACTTGTAAATCGCCTATAGGGAATATACTTCTTGCTGCTGATGAGATTGGCCTGACAGGCCTTTGGTTTGATGGACAAAAGTATTTTGCCCATAATCTCGACCCGGCACATGAAGAAAAAAACCTGCCGGTATTTAAGAGTGTAAGGAAATGGCTTGATATTTACTTTGCCGGACAGGAACCGGATTTTATACCGCCTGTACATCTGATCGGTACACCGTTTCAGATCAGCATTTGGAAATTATTGCGGCAGATTCCTTACGGACAGACAGCAACATATGGGGAATTGGCCAGAAAGATTGCCGAGGAAAAAGGCCTTGCTCATATGTCTGCCCAAGCTGTGGGTGGGGCGGTAGGGCACAATCCAATTTCCATTATTGTACCCTGTCACCGGGTTGCTGGTTCCGATGGCAGTCTGACAGGATATGCGGGGGGTGTGGATAAAAAGAAGTATTTACTCTCCTTAGAAGGCGTGGATGTAGATAATAGGATGATCTTATTGTAATAGATTATTATACAGAAAGAGGATTGAGTTTATGCCAGAATTACCAGAAGTTGAAACGATCAAGAGAGTACTGGAACCACAGCTGAAAGGACTTACGATTACTAAAGTAACGGTAAATCGTCCGGAGGTAACGGCCTATCCTGTAGCAGATGAGTTTTGCAGGTTATTGATTGGACAGAACATATCGGGCATGATGCGCAGGGGAAAATTTTTATATATTTTATTAGAAAATGGATGCCGGGTTATCTTACATTTACGGATGACAGGTGGTCTGCTGTTTACTCCGGCCGATTTTCCGCAAGAGAAACATACGCATATTGTTTTTGAAATGAGTGACGGCAGGCAGTTACGTTTTTCAGATATGCGCCGTTTCGGCCGCTTCTGGCTGCTTCAAAGTGGGGAAGTGGATACCTACAGCGGAATTGCAAAGTTGGGAATGGAGCCTTTTGATGATGAATTGACAGCAGAATATCTGATCCTCCGTTTGGGAAAACGTAAGAAAGCGATTAAAGAATGTCTGTTAGACCAGAGTATTATTGCGGGTATCGGTAATATCTATTCGGATGAAATATTATTTACTGCTGGGATTCATCCGGCATGCCCGGCAGGCAGTCTGGGGCAGGAAGAGTGGGAGCGGCTTGCGAGGGTGATTCCGGAACGTTTGTCCTAT
This sequence comes from uncultured bacterium, assembly GCA_947243845.1. Lineage (GTDB taxonomy): Bacteria > Bacillota > Clostridia > Lachnospirales > Lachnospiraceae > UBA3282. The sequence goes on along the minus strand of CAMXIF010000020.1, from coordinate 49,968 downwards.
TTTATTGAAAAGAATGAGATAACGCCGGAAGAGTATCTAAAGACAAAAGGACGGGATTACCGAAACACGCCATTTTTACAGGTATATGGTCATGCGGGGAAAGCCTGTCCGGTGTGTGGGAATCTGCTTGGCCGTATGGTCATAGGCGGCAGGAGCAGTGTGTATTGTCCGATGTGCCAGAAAAATAAAACATCGTAAATTGTATAGTTGTGTATGGCCTGTTTCTGTCTGATAAACTGGAATTATCTATTCATAGGTACAGTTTCCCAGAAATTCAGTCAGCATCTGCCGTAAATCTTCATTATAGTTTTTCACGCATGTCAGTTCCATACAGACAGCCGTATCTTCATAAACGCCGAATACAGATACGCCGTGGTCGTAGGGATTTTCGGTATTGGTAAACTGATAGGTGATTAGGGAATATGATTGACCGTTACAGTCAATATTGTCTTCACTTATTACTTCATAGTTTGACCTTCCGGCGGCAAGCCAGTTATTCATATTTTCCTGTGCGGTTTCGGTGGATTTGAATTCTCCTGCCAGAACATAAAGCTGTGCATCATATAAAGAAACAGATTCTCCATCAATGTTTTCATAAGGGGTGGATTCTCCGGCAACCCATGAAGCATAATAGAGGCCATCGGCTGAAAGAGTATCCATGTGCTTGGACAATGTCAGTCTCTCATCCGTATTGTGTATCGTTAGATGAGAACCGATCACCACCTGTCCGGACGTTTCATCTAATACATTATTGGCAGTATCTGATAGATTGGGTATGAGCGCACAGCCGGATAATATGGCAGAGCATATTACGGTACAAATCATGATAATTATTTTCTGGGTTATCAGATAGTCTTTTATGGATTTGCGTTTCATTTTCCATCTCCTGGTTTTCCTGTCTTCGTTCTATTAAGACTGTATATATTTGATTGCACAGATTGCTGCAAAAGTTTGTCCAGTTCCTCATTCAATTTCGTTTTTAATATTTCCAGTTCTTCCATTGTCGGATTATACTTTTTATCTGTCAATTCCTTACCGAGCTGCCAGACAGGGCCGGCAGCAGGCGTATCGCCGGTTCTTCTGGGATGTATGTGCCAGTGCATATGCAGGCCGCGTCCGACACCCAGCAGTGAATAGTTTAATTTATCCGGTTGAAAGGCGTGGTATACGGCCTCGGCTACAATGGCCATCTCATGAAGAAATTCATCTCGGTACTGAGGTTCCAACTGATGCAGTTCATAGGCGTGTTGCTTGCATAAAAACAGAGTGTATCCCTTTATCCGCTGTTGGTCGCCTATCACGACATATCCCGTATTCAATTCTCGGACAAAATAAGGATTCCGATTTTCCTTAATTAGCGCGATTCTTTCACAGATTAAGCAATCGTTCATTTTCCGTTTCCCCATACATTTTTTGTTGTTTTAGTCAGGTTAAAATATTTGTTTCTTATATGGAAATTTTTAGTCTCCTTGGATACCTTGATATAAAGTGTCCCATAATCCGGCACATTCCTCGACATGCTCTGTGACAGCATCAGTATAGAAACAACGCCTGCCAAGATAAAGCCCGGAAAGGAGATCCTGGTTGCTGCCTTCGGATGTCTGGCCAAGAGATGCGTCAGAATAAGCGCCAAGTTCCATCTTTGCGAGAACAGAGCAGTCAGACCATTGAAAAGTTTTATCTGCCGTTTCATAATTCGACTGCTCCGGGCAGCTTCCGTCTGCAGCAGCAAGAAGCTGATAGCTGCGCTGAAAGTCCACAGGGTCTTCCAGCAGGAAGAAGTAACTCTCACAGTTTGAGATATCACCGATTAATGTTATCTCAGAGGCATATTGGTAATAAGCGGTATCTGCATCCATATTGTCATTGCCGTCTACGTATTGATTGACTTGGACAAGGATCTCACCGTCATGGTTATAGTCAGCTGCCAGTGAGGTAAAGGCTTTCTGTATGGCAGCAGCTGTATCAGAGGAAAGCGGGGCCTTCCCCACGTATGCAATCTGCAGGTCGGGAGATTTTTGGAAAAGTCCCAGAGCATTTTCAATCAGACTGCAGGCAATCAGAAACAGTATGAGGCCGATAATCACATACCATTTATGATAGTACCACCAGTTTTTCATATGATTCCTCCATGCAAAAGTGGCTTGCCGAATGCATTTTCATGGGCAGATTAGAAAGATCAATCCTGCCGCATATCTTGTTCCCTGGTAGTGCCGCCATAAGCATACGTGACGGGCAGACAAACAAGGGGCGGTTTGGAAGAGATATTCTCCTGTAAGAGCAGGTTAACGCACATTTCAGCAATTTCCGGCACAGGCTGCACGATGGTAGAACATATATAATCTGTTCCCTGAAAAGGACGGATGCCGTCAAATCCGATCACCTGCACATCTTCCGGAACACGTAGGTTTAATCTGTGGAGTGTTTTTATGATCAGGTAAGCCAATCGGTCTGTGACACAGAAAATGCCGTCAAAGGAAAGCTTTCCGTCATGGATGTGTTCGGAAAGAAAGTATTCAAATTCATCATAGGAATCCCCGTCATCTAAGACCTTCATTTCATAGGAAAGTCCTCGTGACAGGCAGCCGTTCTCAAAACCGGCTTTCCGCTTATTTGGTTCGTTGTCCAGTGAAGAACCTATACGAAGAAAGGCCACATTAGTACAGCCCAAATCCGCCAATTTTTCTGCTGCTAACTGTCCGCCTGCAAAATTGTCGCTGGCTACACAGGGAATTTTGGTTCCCATGGAACGGTCGATAGCAACGAAGGGGGTATTTTCTTCAATCTGCAGATTGGGATTGTAAGTCAGGCCTATGATACCGTCCACTTTGTTCTGTTGTGCCATGGTCACATATTCCTGTTCCTGTGCGGAATCAAAATCGGTAGAACATAACAGCATACGGTATTTACGCTTCAAAAGTGCAAGATTAATATAGTAGACAAGAGAAGCGAAAAAAGGTTCTTCCGTATTGGGAATCAAAAGGGCAACGGTATAGGTTTTACTTGCTTTTAAACCCTGTGCATAACTGTTGACCTGGTAATTCAGTTTCTTAATGGCATCCTCCACACGAAGTCTGTAAGATTCACCGACAGGGATACCATTTACTACTTTGGATACGGTTCCCAGGGCAACACCGGCTTCTTTTGCTACATCTTTCATAGTAGGAACGGCGTGTTCTGATCTCATTTCAACCTCTTTTCTGTTTCATGAACAAATATGAAACTTTATGAAATATACCTTTCAAATAAATAATATAGAATGTCAAAGTCAATATTTGTTTTACTATTCAATAGAGAAATATCTGTACTGAAATTATTATAAGGTACAGAAAACGGTTTGTAAAGACCAAAATGAAATATAATATGAAACGTTACATGAAATTATAATGTGTAAATTATACAAAAATGAATAATAAAAATAGTATAAAATAACAAAATGTATAAAGTATCACAACAAAATAGCCCAAATACATTGACGGACTTATAATTTAGTGTTAGCATACGGACAAGAAGTGATATAACGTTTCACGTATAGGATGTGGAAGGGACATAAACCACATGCAAAGGGAAGGAGAAAGGATATGAGTGGAAGTAAGTCGGCAGTTACAAGTCCGGCAATAATGTCGGGAGGTAAACCGCTTGGAAAGCGCATCAAGGATAACTGGCAGTTATATCTGATGCTTTTGATTCCGGTGGTTTTGACCATTATTTATAAGTATGTACCAATGTATGGTATACAGATTGCATTCAGAGATTATAAAGCCAGCAGAGGTATGTGGGGAAGTGAATGGATCGGGTTTGAATGGTTCGAACGGTTTTTTACCGCACCTACCTGCGCGCGTATGATCAAGAATACATTGCTTTTAAGTTTATACAGTCTGTTATGGGGATTTCCGATTCCAGTCATTCTTGCGTTAATGTTGAATCAACTTAGATTCCAGCGTTTTAAGAGGGTGACACAGACAGTGCTCTATGCGCCGCACTTTATTTCTACCATGGTTATCTGTGGTATGATCCGGATCTTTTTAAGTCCGTCTGGCGGTCTGATCAATCTGATTGCCGGAACGAGCATAGATTTCCTGACAGAATCAGCGGCATTTCGAACCATATACATAGCATCAGGAATCTGGCAGGATGCAGGATGGGGCATCATCGTTTACATGGCGACTCTGGCCAGTGTGGATACTTCCCTCTATGAAGCGGCTAAGGTGGACGGCGCTTCCATGTTCCAGAGAATTCTGCACATTGATGTGCCGCAGCTGACTTCCATCATGGTGCTGAATCTGATCGTAACCTGAATATTACAAAAGCTTGCAAGAGCCCGGCAAATCTTTTAAAATATTTTGACAGATGGTATGACCCGGAAATCGTGATGCAGCTGCAATATGGCCCGATTGATGTGTATTTTACGGATAAAGATGAAAATGGTGTATGGCTGAGTATATCGAATGAGGAATGTCAGGAGAAGTATGGCAAAAGCGCCGGAGAGTTAAAAGGAGAACAGGAAGTATGGGGTCCCAAATTGATTCTCAGTGATTACTATAGTACGACTTTTAAGATGGAGGATCGTGCGATTGAGCGTCTGACAGATTTGCAGGATTTTTGGATGCCATATGTAGATAGTACCGTGACATATCCCGTGGATTGTGTCTTTACAGGAAGAGAGTTGGATACCATCGATTGGTATAAAGCCAATTTTGAGAATACGGTAGCAGAAAATGAAGGTTTGTGGTTAAAGAACGGTGGGCCTACAGATCAGGAGTGGCAGGATTATATAGAGTTATTGGAAAAGAAATGCGGTATGAACAAACTGTTGGAAGTATATCAGGATGCGTATAACCGTTATGCGGGAATTGAAGTGGAAGAATAGTGAGAGAGAAGCTTTTAACTGCTCGCAGCATTATGGAGGATTATTATGATCAGTCAGATATTACGTGACGCAAGAAAATATGAAGAAGCGATGGAAAAAAAGATTGACGACAAGAACCGCCCGGGGTTTCATTTGGCGGCCAGAGTTGGCTGGATGAACGATCCGAATGGATTCTCATATTACAAAGGTGCATATCATTTGTTTTATCAGTATCACCCATATGATTCTCACTGGGGGCCGATGCACTGGGGGCACGCGGTGAGTAAAGATCTGCTCCACTGGGAGTATCTTCCTGCAGCCCTTGCGCCGGATGCAGAATTTGACAGGGATGGATGTTTTTCCGGCAGTGCAGTGGTATTGCCTGACGGACGTCAGCTGCTGATCTATACAGGTGTTGTCAGAACGACACAGCCAGACGGCAGTATGCGTGATGTTCAGACACAGTGCCTTGCGGTGGGTGACGGGATAGATTATGAAAAATATGTGGGAAATCCGGTCTTGACGAAAGATGACCTTCCGGATAATGGAAGTAAATTTGATTTTCGTGATCCCAAAATCTGGAAAAAGAATGACGGTTCTTATCGCTGTGTCGTAGGGAACTGTACACCGGATAGAGATGGGCAGATTCTCCTTTTTAGCAGTCAGGACGGCTTCCATTGGCAGTATGATAAGATATTGACAGCGAATAACAAACGCTATGGCATGATGTGGGAATGCCCGGATTTCTTTGAACTGGACGGAAAGGCAGTGCTGCTTACCAGTCCCATGGATATGCTCCCGCAGGGGTTTGAATATCATAACGGAAATGGAACTTTATGTCTGATCGGCTCCTATGATGAAGAGACTGATACCTTTACGGAGGAACATGATCAGGCAGTGGATTATGGGATTGATTTCTATGCGACACAGACCATTCTGACGCCGGATGGCAGACGAGTTATGATTGCCTGGATGCAGAATTGGGATACTTGCAATCTTCACTCCCCCGATCAGCCCTGGTTTGGCCAGATGAGTCTGCCCAGGGAGCTGTCGATACAAAACGGCAGACTGTATCAGAATCCGATACGCGAATTGGAAGATATGAGAGGAGAGGAAGTAAGACATGAAAATGTCACCTTCCAGGATGTGATCAGACTTGCCGGGGTGGAGGGGCGCAAAGTAGATATGGAATTGACATTGCGTCCTGCAGATGCGGGGAATATTTATCGTAAATTTGCAGTAAGGTTTGCGCAGAACGATACATACCATACTTCCATCAGTTTCAGGCCGTATGAATCCATTGTCAAGATAGACAGGAAATTTTCCGGTTCAAGAAGGGCGATTATCCATCAACGCCGTTGCCAAGTGCACAACAAAGATGGTAATATAAAGATGCGGGTCATACTTGACAGATTCAGTGTAGAGGTGTTTGTGAATGACGGTGAGTATGTGTTGAGTGCGACTATCTATACTGATCTTACGGCAGAAGGCATCTCTTTCTACGCAGATGGAGAAGTATCAATGGACGTTGTGAAATATACGTTAGATTGAGTTTTTGGCAATTTACATATACATGTAAGATATGCCATGCAGGATAATTAAGGACAGGGCAGGACACAAAGGCAAGAAAGATGTAGAAGAGCCGCAATATAGATAAGAAAGGGGATTCAAATTTGAAAAAATATGATGTAATTGCACTTGGAGAACTGTTAATTGATTTTACGGAAAACGGAGTCAGCGGACAGGGAAATCCAATCTATGAAGCCAATCCCGGCGGTGCACCCTGCAATGTGTTAGCCATGCTTGCAAAACTGGAAAGAAAGACGGCATTTATCGGCAAGGTTGGACAGGATATTTTTGGAAATCGTCTTAAAGAGATACTGGCAGAGACAGGGATTGACACTTCCAATCTGGTAATGGATGAAGAGGTCAGAACGACTCTGGCATTTGTGGAGACTTTTCCGGATGGGGACAGGGATTTTTCCTTTTACAGAAACCCCGGCGCTGATATGATGCTCCGGGAAGAAGAGGTGCAAGAGGATTTATTACAGAATACGGAGGTGTTCCATTTCGGGACATTGTCAATGACACACGAAGAAGTCAGACGGGCTACGAAAAAGGCAGTGGAAGCAGCGAAAACGGCTGGGGCAGTCATTTCCTTTGATCCTAATCTGAGGGAGCCTTTGTGGAAATCCTTAGAGGATGCCAGGCAGCAGGTTGCCTATGGTTTAGCTAAATGTGATTTTCTGAAGATTTCCGATAATGAGATTCAGTGGTTTACCGGGGAAGAAGACTTTGATGCTGGGATTCGTAAACTGAGAGAAGAGTATAACATTCCGTTGATCGTGTTGTCTATGGGAAAAGACGGGAGCCGTGCTTATTATAAAGATTTACGTGTGGAAGTTGCCCCGTTTCTGCAGGAGCATACGATAGAGACCACAGGGGCGGGAGATACTTTTGGGGCGTGCTGTCTGCATTATATTTTACAGTACAGCCTGGATGGGCTGGATGAAGAAAAGCTGCGAGAGATGTTGACTTTTGCAAACGCGGCGGCATCTATTATCACTACCCGCAAAGGGGCTCTTCGTGTGATGCCTAATGTGAATGAAATACAGGAACTTGTAGAGAAAGTTTAATGGGTGTATTGGAAAGAGAATTGTTTGGAAGGGGCCGGCTGGGAAAGCCGGCTCCTTAAATATTATATTTAATTTTCTCCACAACCTTCCATTCTTCTGTCTGTTTTCTGTAGCTTTTGCATAGTGATTTACATGACAAATAGTTTTGTTCGGTGTATGATAGTGATATAGACGATAATAATGAAAATCGGGGTATGCATATAGAAATGGAAGATGGAAAAGTAATATTAAAAAAGAAAGTCATCAGGGAGAGCGATGAATCGGGGAGTGTAAGAAGGGATGTATCCTTGCAGTCCCAGATTCCGGAAGATGTCAATATGCTGGTGACAGGTTTGCTTCATAAAGACGGCAGATCTTTTGTGCGGGTATCTTTTTTACGTGGAAAGGATTGGGCAGAAGGTATTGTTCCGGATGCAAAGATTGAGAAATCAGAGGGATTTACCGAAGAAGAAGTCGGCAGACTTGCGGCTTATCTTCTGGAACAGAAGGCCATGATTTTGGAACAGGCGAAAGGAGTTAATCCGCTCAGGAATATGTTTGGAATGTAATCTGGACAACCGGATAAAATTACAGCTGGCGGAAAAGTACAGGGGGACAAAGTGTTGATTGGCAATTTTTCAGAATGGACAATGCAGAATCTTATCATACGGATTGTAGTATCCATGTTCCTTGGAGGCATTATCGGTCTGGATCGGGGGATGAAACATCGTGGCGCGGGTACGAAAACTATGACGGTGGTCTGTCTGGCGGCCACATTAGTCATGCTGACGGAGCAGTATATTCAGATTTATTTTCCGGGACTTGCCAATATGAACCGACTGGCGGCACAGGTGATCAGCGGGGTTGGTTTTTTGGGAGTGGGGACGATCATCATTTCCAATCATCGTGTCAGAGGATTGACAACTGCGGCAACTCTCTGGGCCAGTGCTGCCATTGGTCTGGCGGTGGGGATCGGATTTATTGAGGGCGGTGTGCTGATCACACTGGTGATGCTTATTTCCCTGCATGTCCTTCCCTATGTGGAGCGCTTTGCCACCAGAAATTCCCGATATTGTAATGTGATTATTGATCTGGAGGAGAGCCGGTATCTGCATGTGATTATTCAAGATTTGAAAGCCGCCGGCATTACAGTGGATTCTATGGAGATTAGTTCGTCCAGAATTGGCGACAGTATTTCGGCATATCTGATTCTCCATACCGGGAAGGGTATGGAGAATACGGATATTTATGAGATTATAACCAAATCGGATAAAGTGGAATCAGTAGATTTTCTTTGATTGTTTAATGCAATAGTAATCCTACCGGACAGTGATCGGAACCCAGGATATCTTTGTAAATGACAGCGTCTTCCAGCCGGTCTTTTAGGGAAGCCGATGTGATAAAGTAATCAATACGCCACCCAGTGTTCTTTGCACGGGCGCTGAAGCGGTAAGACCACCAGGAATAGATACCTTCCAAATCCGGATAAAAATAACGGAAAGTATCGATAAAACCAGCCTCCATTAAAGTCGTAAATTTCCCTCGTTCTTCGTCTGTAAAGCCGGCATTTTTATGGTTGGATTTAGGATTTTTTAAGTCGATTTCCTTATGGGCTACATTTAAATCGCCGCAGAAAATGACAGGTTTGGCCTCTTCCAGCTTTTTCAGATAAGTCAGGAAATCCTCTTCCCATTTCATACGATAGTCCAAACGAGCCAGTTCGTTCTGAGAATTGGGAGTGTAGACTGTAATGAAATAGAAGTCGGGGTATTCTAAAGTGATCACACGGCCTTCATGGTCATGTTCTTCTATGCCAATTCCATATGAAACGTTTAAAGGTTCCTCTTTGGTAAAAACAGCGGTACCGGAATATCCCTTTTTTTCTGCATAATTCCAGTATTGGTGGTAACCCGGCAGATCTAAGTCTATCTGCCCAGCCTGCAGTTTGGTTTCCTGCAGACAGAAGATATCAGCATCTGCTTCTTTAAAAAAGTCCAAAAATCCTTTGCCCACACAGGCCCGTAAACCATTCACATTCCAAGAAATAAATTTCATGGTAGTCTCCCTTCTTTTGTTTTTAATGCTTCCGCTTATTCGAGTTCGCGAAGCGGGAGGATTAAAAAGAATCTATCTGTTGATTTTCTGTATTTTCTACATTATGTACAATAAGATTTGAAATCCTTTGGGAAAGGAATCCAGTTCTTTAATTGCCTGTGTTGCAGGTACAACTATTATATGGTATTTAGTATTAGTTTATCAACAGAATTTATTAAATTTTCCTCAAAACGGTGTGTCATAGTCTTTGAGAGTAAAGTGTATGGACAAGTTTTACAATACCAAAGAATTTTATCAGCCGGTATGTTATTTTAGAGTAAAACTGCGCCATTGCAGCCGGACGTAACCAATCTGGAATATCTTGACAGATATCCCTTTTTAACATTGCTCTCAAATGGCTTCAGCATAGAGCGTCTATATGCCATTTCCCTATCTGAAACCAGAAGCGTTATTGTCTTTTCGGGGATATTTATCTCTATGGTATCTCCGTTTTGGACTAATGCTATGTTACCGCCTACGGCGGCTTCCGGAGAAACATGACCGATCGCCGCGCCACGGGTAGCGCCGGAAAATCTTCCGTCCGTAATGAGAGCTACCTTGTCCCCCAAACCGCTTCCCATGATAGCAGACGTTGGGTTCAACATTTCCCGCATACCCGGACCGCCTTTTGGTCCCTCATATCGGATTACTACAACATCACCCGGCTGTATTTCATTGTTGTAAATGGCTTTTATTGCTGCTTCTTCACTGTCAAAGACTTTGGCGCAGCCCTTATGCTTCATCATGCTTTCTGCAACGGCGGAGCATTTTACAACACAACCGTCCGGTGCAAGATTGCCTTTTAGAATAGCAATCCCGCCATTTTTACTGTATGGATTGTCAATGCTTCTGATCACTTCATAGTCTTTTACTTCATGCCCTGAGATGTTGTCGCTCACTGTCTTTTCATTGCAGGTAATACACTCCGTATGGAGAAGCCCTAATTTATTGATTTCGTGCATGACTGCACAAATACCGCCCGCCCTGTCCAAATCTTCGATATAGTGGGTTCCTGCCGGGGCCAGATGACAGACGTTGGGTGTCCTGTCAGATATCCTGTTTGCCATATCCAAATCTATTTTGATGTCACATTCATATGCGATTGCAGGCAGATGAAGCAGACTGTTTGTAGAGCCGCCCAAAGCCATATCAATCGTTAAGGCGTTTTCAAAGGCCCTTTTTGACATAATATCTCTTGGTTTGATATCCTTTTTAACAAGTTCCATAATCTGCATGCCTGTTTCTTTTGCAAGCCGGAGCCGTTTTGAATAGACTGCGGGGATTGTTCCGTTTCCGCCAAGCGCCATACCTAAAACCTCAGTAAGACAATTCATGCTGTTTGCAGTAAACATACCGGAACAGGAACCGCAGGTAGGACAAGCCTTGTTTTCATATGCACATAATGTATCCTGATTGATTGTTCCTTTCTGATATTCACTGACTGCCTCGGAAATGTTGGAATAGCTTATTTTCTGGTCATTCAGTCTCCCTGCCAGCATTGCACCACCGCTGATAAATATGGAGGGAATATTTAAGCGGGCGGCTGCCATAAGCAGACCGGGAACATTTTTATCACAATTTGGTATCAGAACCAGGCCGTCAAAAGGGTGTGCCGTTGCCATTGCTTCTGTTGAATCTGCGATCAGTTCTCTCGTTACAAGTGAAAATTTCATGCCCTCATGTCCCATAGCAATACCGTCACAAACTGCAATCGCGGGAAAGACAAACGGAATTCCTCCAGCTTGCAGAACGCCCTGTTTGACCGCTTCTGTAATTTTATCAAGATTCATGTGTCCGGGTACGATTTCATTGTAGGAACTGACAATCCCGATCAAAGGTTTTCCCAATTCCTGATTGGTCACGCCTAAAGCGTGAAGCAAAGCCCGCTGTGGTGCGGCAGTGATACCTTTTGTAATTTTGTCACTTCGCATTTGCATTACCTCCGTGTTGTTATAATCTGTACTTATAAACCCTTGCCATTTATTATACACATAAGTTGTATAATGTCAATGTGTTGTATGACAACTAGGAGTAAAAAAGAATACTTGCTTAAAACAAGTATTCCGGCAGCTATTGAATATCTAATTCTTTCATGGCGTGCATAATATGGATTCTCATTGCATTTCTCGCACCCTCGGCGTTTCTCTGCTCTAAAAAATCCATAATCATTCTGTGGTCTGTAACAGTATCTTTGATAGCTTTGTCGCTTTGCAGAGATAATACAACTCCCTTTGAAATAGCCTGATATAGAATAGGCATTAGTTTGTTCATAAATTCGTTATGGGTAGCCTGCGCTATCGCTTTATGAAAAGCGTGTTCATTGTCTGTCCGGTCTTTGCGGCTGAGAATTTCATCTTCAATTTTGTTGCCATAGTCCAATATTCTTTTTATCTCTGCGTCCGTTCCCCGTAAAGCAGCGAAATATGCGGCTTCCGGCTCAAAAATCAGGCGCATTTCATAAAGGTCTTTTGCATTGACTTTTATATCAGATAACGGGGCTAAATCCTGCGGTTGTTTTAGTGCATTTTCGGTAACGAAAGTTCCCTTGCCACGCTGTATTTCTAAAATATCATAAGCGACTAATATCCTGATGGCTTCCCGTAAAGTAGTCCGGCTTACATTTAGTTCCGCAGATAGATCAAGTTCATTTGGCAATTTGGCCCCAGCAGAAAACCGCTTTTCAATGGTTATCATAGACAATATATTATCTGCAACGCTTTGAGAAAGCATTTTATTTTTCATTATAACACCACCTGTATTTTTTGAGAATATACTACAGTTTGCGATACTTCAATTTCTGCTTTGTGCCTTTCCATTTCCTTCAGGCGATAGGGATAATTACTTTAATGGGTAATACCTTAAAATCTCAGTCTGCACAATCTCTTCTGACAAAGCATGCATCCCATCCAGGCGTTCTTCATAATTTTCCAGGGTAAGCTGTCCTTTCCCGTTTGCCAGATTTTCATAAACCTGTCTGTTGATATCTTTGGAAAAGTGGATCATATCCATGTAATTGTCCAGATTGGTGATGGTTTCTTTGTCATCCTGATAGAAATATACTTCTACATTGTCGTAAGCAAGCAATGCCCTGACAGCCTGCTTCTCATTATAGATTACGGCATCCCGCTCGCCAGTACGGTAGACGTTATCCCACCAGAGCATGGAATAAGGGGAAAAGAAAAATTTAAAAGTGGTTTCCGGATGTGCCTCTATCTGCGCAGTGAGGAGTGCAATATTTCCCTGAAGAGCCTCAGCATTAGCGGTTTCGGGCTGCATTTCTTTGATAATAGGGAGACGGCCGTAAAGCCCTGTTGCCAGGTCGGCTCCAAAATATTTCCACTGTGCCCAGTTGTAGGAATTGCCCTCATCGTAATCGCCTATAAAGGAGTAGGCCAGCATATAAGGAAGTTTTTCCATCAGGACATCTTTATTCAATACGTAGTGATAGTCATTTAGCAGGTTTGTGTCATACAGATACATGGGACACCCGGTGGATTCATAAGTGGGTGTGGTATCTGCGGACAAGGAGGAAGGGTCTATATTATAGAAAATATAGTCCAGATCATGACTTTCATATGCCACGTCCAGCAGATAGCAGAGATCAGCTGTAGCGCCATAGGAGCGGATTGCCTTGATAGTGGTGCAGTCAAAACCCTGATCAAACCAGCCATTGTTATAATTTTCACAGACAGAGGAACCTACGATGAGGGCATCATAATCAAAATTGCGCAGGGTGCCCACACATTGGTATTCTTTATCGGTCAGCACGGCTTTAAGGCCGGGCAGGGGTTTGTGATAGTGGTAGAAAGGGTCAAAAACAACCACTGCCGCAATGATTGCTGCCAGAAGGATAATTGTTCTTATGAAAAAGGATCGGATGAATTTTTGTTCCATGGTGTGTACCTGTCTTTCTGCAGTGCAAGCTCGAAAACCTTCGGTTTCCTCGCTTCTGGGCGTTCGCCCTATTAAAGCACAATCTGACAAATCTGTCTGCAAGCAGCCAATTTGTCATCTTATGCTTTAGCACTGCTCATTGCTATCAAAAGTTGAAGTACAAAAATGTGCTTACTTGTGAGAGGGAGATGACGCACCAGGTAAAGAGGATGCAGATTCCCCAGCACTTTGCGGAGGTCAGTTCGTTATTGGTTGCCCGATCATAGGCATTTCTTCGAAAGATCAGGAAGAAAGCCAGCGCGAATAATACAAACATTAAGACTAAATAAATATAATTTACAATGCCTGGGGCAGCGATATCCAGCGCCTGTTTGACAATATAAATTTCAGAGATGTCAAGCTGTGCGGCGACCTCGTATATTTTGCCGGTATAGCTGCCTGAGAACAGGTTTTTAAACAGCTGCAACGCGCCCAGCATACTCTCGCTTCGGAAAAAGAAAAGGGAAAGGTTAAAGAGCGCAAAGGTAAAGATCCAGCCAAGCCATGGGGGGATATGGAAGCGGGAAGGCCGCTTTTCTTCCCGACCCTGAATGCCGATGATGCCCAGGTTATCCCAGACTACCAGGATTCCCTGCATGGCGCCCCAGGCTACGTAGGTCCAAGCAGCGCCGTGCCACAGACCGCTTAGCAGGAAAATAATAAAGGTATTTATCAGCATACGAACCTTACCCTTTCGGCTTCCGCCCAGAGGAATATAGACGTAAGTGACAAAAAAGCGGGACAGGGTGATATGCCAGCGCTGCCAAAATTCCTTGATACTGCAGGAACGGTAAGGCGAATTAAAGTTGACGGGCAGTTCAATATGGAACATTCTGCCCAGACCGATCGCCATATCGGAGTATCCGCTGAAATCAAAATATAACTCAAAAGAATAAGCCAAAATCACAAATATGGTAGAGACGCTGTCCAGAGAAAAGGTCTGTGCAAATCCATAATTGGCCATCAGACCAAAGGTGTCTGCCAGCAAGACTTTTTTGGCAAGACCCAATACAAACAGATAAATGCCTCTGGCAAAGAAAGAAGCGTCAAAACTGCGTTTGGACCGGTCTTCAAACTGGGGAATCATCTCCTTATAGAGTACGATAGGGCCGGCGATCAGCTGTGGGAAAAAGGTAACGAAGGTCAGGTAATTGAGGAAGCTGTAATGTTCGCACCTGCCCAGAGCCCGGTCTATGATAAAGGACAGCTGTTGAAAGGTAAAAAAGCTGATACCCAAAGGCAGCAGGATATGTTTCAGGTTAAAGTCCGTATGGAAAGCCAAATTTATATTTTCAATGAAGAAATCATAGTATTTGAAATAAAATAAGATGCCCAGATTTAAAATGATACCGGATATAAGACCAAGACGGTTTAAGGGCGCCAGATGCGTCCCTTTGTCTGTCAAAGTTTCCTCCCGCTTAGGTCTGTCTGCCGGAATTTTGGTGAGAAGATAACTCAGGGCATAGTTCATGCCAATACTGCAGAGGATGATGGCCAGATAACTGACATTAAAATAGCCGTAAAACCATAAAGACATACCGGCCAGAAAAAGGCTGGCCAGTTTATAACGTCCGTATCGATTGAACCCATACCATCCGATCAGCGCGATGGGCAGAAATATGAAGATAAAAATATAAGAGTTAAATAACATAAAATACCGGAATTCCTTCCTGCATACATATTTTTCTAATATAGGTAAAAAATAATAGTGACGAATCGTTATAGTCTGCTTTAGTATAGCAAATCCAGTCAAAGGTTACAAGTTAAATACCCTTACAGGATAAAAGCTGTGGGATAAGACTGTAGAAGGTATGGTTGGATAAAATCAATAATGTATAATGCCCCGTTTTCCGGATTAAGATACGGATTTAACCAAAATGGGCAGAAACGGAGAAGATATGAGAAAAAAAGTGATATGGACAGGAATGGTAATTATGCTCTTGTTTACAGGGTGTGGCGACAATATGCCGGAGGATGAATTGGTGCATAACAGCCGCGCCTATGAGACAGAGGGGGATGATGATCTGCAGGCCAGCAGTTTTCCTTTTCTTTCTCTGGAAAGCTATCAGGGCGGAAAGGAATTCTACACATTGCCGGAATTAAAAGATAAAGTGGAAGAATTATTGGGGGATCATTATTGGCCGGAGGATAATTTATCCAAAGAAGAACTGGAGAGGCTGACTGGTATATCAGAAGATATGTATGTGGATTTTCTGGGGGAAAAACAGTCCATGGATTCCCATATTGACACCATGATCATCGTTCATGCGAAGGAAGGCTGTGTGGGGGCAGTGGAACAGGCGCTTGAAGAATACCGCAGCAAAATTATTGAAGATAACCGCAATTATCCGCAGAATTTTGGCAAAGCCAAGGCCTCCCGGATGGAGACGATCAATGATTATGTCTGTTTCGTACAGCTGGGAGCAGACACTACAGTGGTGGCTGATAAAGGGTCTGATGCGGTGACAGCTTACTGTCTGGAAGAAAACGAAAGAGCGCTTTATGTGTTGGAAAAGGCAATTCTTGAGTAATAAGAGAAAATGTGTATTATTTAACGTAGTAATAAGTCCAAAGTTATGATAGAATGATATGGGTGATATATCATTTTAGCAGAATTCACGATACGTTAACTTAGCAGGATGAAAAGTAGGAGAATAGTGATGAATGGACTTATTCAGATTTCGAAGTATGCAGGTATGAGGAATGATCTGGCGCAGGCAGGAGGCGGCAATACATCTGTCAAGTTGGATAATCAAGTTATGCTGGTCAAAAGTTCAGGCTGCCAGCTGGCTGACGTAAGTGCAGATAATGGTTATATGAAAGTAAATTACCGTGTGATTCAGGATTATTTTGAGAATCAAGAGGGTGCAATGACAGAAGAGGATGGTAAAAAACTGCTTGTACAGGCGCAGATGGAGGAGGGACATGCTTCCATTGAGACCTTTTTACATGCAATGACGGGAAAATATACCCTACATTCTCATCCCATGCTTGTAAATATACTGACTGCCAGGGAAGGTGGAAAGAAGGAGCTTCAGGAACTTTTTCCGGAGGCTGTCTGGGTGTCTTATCATAAACCGGGAGCGGTGTTAGCGCAAGCCTGTTACAGGGCATGCAAGGAACAGTCGGCGCCGAATGGCGATAGCGAAGTAATCTTTTTGGAAAATCACGGCCTTGTGGTCAGTGCCAATACTCCCGAACGGGTGATAGAGAAGACGGAAGAGATTCTTAGAAAGATTGCCGGTTATCTGCATGCTTCCTATCGGATCTATTCTTCAGCCACCCGGATATGGGATATGTTTCTGCGGATTCCCCAGTTACAGGATATGATCGTATATACCACGCAGAGCCAGTATCTGTCATGGGAGTACATAGGAGATGCCCTGATAGGGCCGGGACGGTGGAACCATGCTTTTTGCCCGGACTGTGTAGTCTATGGGGCCAAGAAGATATTATGTCTTTGTGATGATTTCAGCCGCCGGGATATTGTGGATTTCATGGATGCACATGGCAGGCCGGTAATGATCTGTTACCGCAGACATATCTATATTGTGGCGGAAAGTGTGAAAAAGGCGCAGGAAATTGAGAATGTGATGAGTTTTGCCGCGCAGGTTCAGACAGCGAATCTGAAGAAAAAGATGAATTATCTGAATGAGGATCAGCAGGATGAACTGTTAAACTGGGACAGTGAGAAATATCGCAGGATGTTGAAATAGGAGGGACGGCCATGTATGTAATGATTCCGATGACAGGTTATGGCTCCCGCTTTGTGGCGGCCGGATATAAGGAGTTAAAGCCTTTTATACCGATTATGGAGATGCCGATCATAGAGTGGATTGTTAAGAGAATGTATCCGGCTGATACGGATTTCATATTTGTATGTCGGGGAGAACATTTTGCTAACGACCCTGCCATGAAAGAGCGGCTTATAGCGCTCGCGCCACAGGCACAGATTGTAGCGATTGAGAACTGGATTAAGAAAGGGCCTGTCTATGATGTACTTCGGGCATATCGGGAATTAAAAGAGGCGCACCGGATTGATGCGAAAGCGCCTTGTATCATCAATTACTGTGATTTTTACATGACCTGGGATTTTCAGGCCTTTGCGGCTATGGCGAAGGAAAGGGATTGTGATGGAAGTGTGCCCTGTTATACAGGATTTCATCCTAACCTGCTGCCACAGAAGAATTATTATGCGTCTTGTCTGACGGACGAAGAGGATAATCTGATCGAGATTCGGGAAAAGTATTCCTTCGAGGAAGATAAGACGAAAGCCAGACATTCACCGGGTCTGTATTATTTTAAAAACGGCGATATCATGGAAAAATATTGTCAGATTCTGACAGAGCACGAGGAGTGTGCTATCAATGGCGAATATTATGCCAGTCTGCCCTATAACTTTATGGTGCAGGACGGCCTGAAAGTATGGGTGCCGGCGAATGTGGATTATTTTTGTCAGTGGGGCACGCCGGAGGATATGCAGGAATTTGTATATTGGACGGATTTGATTCGACAGGCAAAAAGCGGCAGTCCGGCAGGGAACCGGACAGAAGAGGCGGCATCGGCCGGCAAAGTGCTGATACCGATGGCGGGTGCCGGTCAGCGGTTTGCGGAAGCGGGATATAAAGAACATAAACCGGCCATTATGACCATAGACCGTTGGGACGGACAGGAAAAGCCCATGGTGGTCTGTGCAACGAAGGATTTACCGGGTGTCAGGGAAGACGGCAGTAATGTGATCTATGTGGATCGTACATTTCATAAGGAAGATGGTGTGGAGGATATTGTCAAACAGTATTATCCGAAGGCACAGTTTATTACCATTGACCATTTGACAGAGGGACAGGCCTGTACCTGTATGCTGGCGGAAGCATATCTTGATCTGGAGGAACCGCTTTTGATTGCGGGATGTGATAACGGGATGGATATTGACACGGAAGTGTTCCAGCGTCTGACGCAGAACTGTGACTGTATTGTGTTTACCTATCGGCACAATGAGGCGGTCTTAGCTAATCCCAACGCTTATGGCTGGATGATCACTGATGATCAGGGGAATATTACGGGTACTTCTATCAAAAAAGTAATTTCCGATACGCCGATGGAAGATCCGGCAGTGGTTGCCACTTTCTGGTTTAGAGAGGCTAGGATTTTCCTGGAAGCCACGGCGAAAATGATTGAGGAGAATGACAGAATTAACGGGGAATTTTATGTGGATCAGACAGTGAAGCATGTGCTGGACCTTGGGTATCAGGCGAAGATTTTTGACATTGACCGTTATGTAGGCTGGGGTACACCGGCGGATTATGAGGGTTATCAACACACATACAAATATTTTGAGGATTTCCTTAAAAGAGAAAGTCTGGTAAGATAGAAGATAGACACGAAAGAAAGGCATTGGTCTGTCAGATGTTGCAAAAATTACCTGCACTTGACATGGAGAAAAACTATCAAAAATATATAAAGACTGCCATTATTGTGGGAGTCTTATTCAAGTTATGCCTGATGGGATTGTTTTCTTCCGATTATCAGGATTTGATGTTCATTCCCTTTGTGAAGTGCTTTTTAAGCGGGGAGAATCCCTATCAGTTCTATTATGACCATCAGCTGCTCTCGTCTTTTCCCTATCCACCGGTGATGTTATTTATAGAATGTATTGGCGGCGTTTTTGTTACGCTCTTTGCGGGGATGCCCATTTTTATTCAGAATCTGGTTTTTAAACTGCCTATTCTTTTGCTGGATCTGCTTGGGCTGTACTTCCTGATGCAGATTTTTAAGGATAAGAGAAAATATATTTTGGTGCTGTATTTTCTGTCTCCGATTATTTTATATGCCGCTTATATGCATGGACAGCTGGATATCATTCCCACCGTTTTTTTGGTGGGAGCGGTTTATTTTTTGGCGGAGACGAATACTATGGCGGAGAAGCATTTGTCCAATGAGTGGAAGTTTATGGCTTTTCTTGCGCTTGCACTTTCGTCCAAGTTTCATATCGCGGCGGTGCTTCCCCTGTTTTTTCTTTATATCTATAAAAGAAAAGGGCGCCGGAAAGCCATTGTCATGATGGGACTGCCTGTCCTGGCCACGGTGGCTGTTGTGCTGCCGTTCTGGGGAAGCGGATTTATCAATATGGTATTGTTTAACAAGGAGCAGCAGGCAATCGACAGTGTCTATCTGGATTATGGCAATGCACATTTGCTGCTTTCCGTGCTGGTGCTGCTCTTCATCTATTTCCAGGCTTTTCAGATCAATCAGATGAACCGGGATCTGCTGATCAGTATGACGGGACTGCTCTTCTCGGTCTTTCTTGCGTTTGTGCCCGCGATGCAGGCATGGTTTATCTGGATCGTACCGTTTGTTATGTTATATCTGGCGGGGCTTTCAGAGAACCGGGGCAAGATGGTTCTGGTTTATGGAGTGTTTAACCTGCTGTATCTGCTGTATTATGTATGTTTTCATAAGACTCAGTTTGTGGATTTATATTTCCTTGGCAGGGATTTAAGTTTTCTGAAGCTGTCGTATCCTGCGCTGAAGGATATTGTATTTACGCTGATGGTAGGCGTTTTCCTGATTTTGGTAGTCTGCATGTATTTGTATGGTGTCAACAGCAATTCCTATTATCGCCGTAGAAACCGTCCTTTCACGATTGGGATTGCGGGCGACAGCGGTGCGGGTAAGAGCAGGCTGCTTACTATGTTAAAAGAACTTCTGTCAGAGGATCATATCCTGTGCGTAGAAGGTGATGGAGACCATAAATGGGAGCGCGGCAATGATAATTGGAAAGAGATGACGCATTTAAACCCCCAGGCGAATTATCTCTATCGCCAGGCGGAGGATTTGCAGGTGCTGCGCGGCAATAATGCGGTCAGACGGGCTGATTATGATCATGAAACCGGGACTTTCACCAACAAAAAGCGGGTAGCGCCCAAGCCCTATATCGTCATGTGCGGGTTGCATTCCCTCTATTTGCCGCAGATGCGGCAGGCGTTGGATATGAAGATTTATCTGGATACGGACGAGGATCTCAGATGCTATTGGAAGCTGGAAAGAGATCAGGACAGCAGAGGACATGACAGGACTGCTGTCATGGAACAGATTAAGGCCCGCCGGGAGGATGCCAGACGTTATATTCATCCACAAAAGCAGTACGCCGATCTGGTAATTCGCTATTTTGATCCCCTGTTGTCAGTGGAGCAAAATCCTCCGGAAGGCTATGAAGCATCTTTGAGCTTGGAATTTCTGATAGGTATAGAAGTCAATGCGGAACCGATGCTGGCAATCTTACGGGATCAGGGAATCTTCGGCGCTTTAACGTACGATGACCTTTTACATCAAAAAATTGTGTTTCGGAGTGAAGAACTTAAGGTGGATAAAGAGTTCTGGGCATCTGCAGCATGTAGTGCCATACCACAGATTGAAGATCTGACAGGCGGTCATATGGTCTGGGAAGACGGGGTAAACGGCGCCGTACAGTTAATGCTTTTGCTGGTGATCGGTGAAATTATGAAAAAGGATTGAGGAAGGGAGATACAACAATACGTTGTATGATATAAAATGATAAAGGCAGCAATCTTTGATCTGGACGATACATTATATGGCTATAAGGCCTTGGACCGGGAAGCTGGGGACAGGGTGAAAATGCTTGTCTGTAAGAACCTGAAGGTCAGTGAGGAAAGATACGAAGAGGCTTTTAAGCGTGGACGCAAGGCGACCAAAGACAGCCTTGGCAATACCGGAGCATCACACAACAGAATGTTGTATTTTCAGAAAACATTGGAATATTTGGACTGTAAGCCCCTGTCTTTGTCTTTGCAGATGTATGAGACCTACTGGGGCACTTTTCTTACACAGATGCGGCTGCGGCCGGGTGTCCGGGAACTGTTGGATGGACTGCATGATAAAGGAATTAAAATCGGAATTTGTACGGATCTGACAGCGCATATCCAGCATCGCAAACTGGAGGCTTTAGGACTTGTCGATGATGTGGATTGTCTGGTGACCAGTGAGGAGACTGGGCAGGAGAAGCCTGCACCGGAAATTTTTGCACTGTGTCTGGAGAAACTGGGGTTACGGCCGGCGGAAGTCTGTTTTATAGGTGACGATTACAAAAAAGATGTGATGGGAGCTGTGGCAGCAGGAATGCATGCAGTTTGGTTCTGTCCGGAAGAGAAGACAGAAAGTATGAATAGCGGCCAAGATTATCATATCGTGAAAGATTACAGGCAGCTGGAAGAACTGTTAAATAGATTGGTGGATGAACAGTAGTACCAGGAAAGGAATGGAAAAAATATGAAACTTTCAATCGTAGTACCGTGTTATAATGAAGAGGATAACATACCGCTTATTTTAGAGCGGTTTCAGGAAGTGATAGAACGGGAAGACATGGAAGTCATTCTGGTGAATAATGGTTCTACAGACAACAGTGCGCAGGTATTGGAAGAATTACTGCCAAAGTATCCCTTTGCAAAGACGACACTGGTGGAGGTGAACCAGGGATACGGATACGGTATCCTACAGGGACTTCACATGTGCCAGGGCGAGTATATCGGCTGGACGCATGCGGACATGCAGACGGATCCGGCGGATATCATTAAAGCGCTGGATATTATTGAGCGGGAGAAGGGGCTTGTATTTGTAAAAGGTAATCGAAAAGGACGGCCGCTATTTGATGTATTCTTTACGGTTGGCATGAGTTTTTTTGAGACCTGTTATCTACATAAGAAGTTGTATGATATCAATGCGCAGCCCAATATTTTCCCCAAAGTTTTCTTTGATGGCTGGGTGGAGCCGCCCCATGATTTTTCACTGGATCTGTATGCCTTGTATATGGCCCGGAAGAAAGGGCTTAAAGTAGTCCGTTTTCCGGTGCTCTTCCCGGAAAGGATTCATGGGGAATCCAAATGGAATACGGGTCTTAAAGCAAAGTGGAAATTTATTAAGAGAACCATTGATTTCAGTGTGAAACTAAAGAAGAGTGGGAAACTGTGAAGGAGGAAGTATGGAATACATAGCACACAGAATAAATACAGTAGAGGAACTTCGTAAACTGCCTACAGAGTATGGTGTGGAGCTGGATTTAAGGGATGATTTAAACGGCAGGATTTATATTTCCCACAATCCCTTCGAGGCGGGCGAGGATTTTGAGGATTACTGTAAGGAATATCATCATGGCACCATGATCCTAAACATTAAGAGTGAGCGGATCGAACATAAAGTGCTCGAATATATGGAGCAGTATCATATAGAAAAGTACTTTTTCCTGGATTCCTCGTTTCCGATGATCAAATTGTTGACTGACATGGGGGTACATCAGGTTGCGCTGCGGTTCAGTGAATTAGAGGGGCTTGATACAATCCGCAATATGGCGGGCAAGGCCGAGTGGGTGTGGGTGGACTGCTTTACGAAGGTGCCGATTGACCGGGATAGTTTTCAGGAATTAAAAAAGCTTGGCTATCAATTATGTTTCGTATCCCCTGAACTGGAAGCGCAGGAAGAAAAACTGTCACAATATAAGCAGTACATCAGGGAGCAGGGTATTGTGTTTGATGCTATCTGTACCAAGAGCTATCATATTAAGGACTGGATGGAATAATGAATAGGAAGACAAAAGAAAAAGCCGGAATGGCGGCTGCCATTGTGGGTACGCTTATTGCGGGCATGCTTCTATTTTACAGACATTGGCAGTTCGAATTACCGCTGTATCCCAATGTGGATGAAATGCTGTCATTGCAGAATATTTATGACCTGTTGGAGCAGCATCTTTATACGGGGGATATCTATGTGCTGGACTTTTTCCGCTATCCCCATCTGACTTTTTACTATGCGGCGGCAGGAGTCAGAATCTTAGGGAAATTCCTGACCGGGGTGGATACTGTAGTGCTTCTTCGCTATGTGGTCTGCGGTACAGCGCTTCTTTCCAATCTCTGCATGTATTTTGCCGTAAAGATTATGACGGAAAACCGTAAATTTGGCTATCTGGGATTTCTGTTGTCGGTTTTTTCCCTGTATGGTTATGCTTATCTTTATTATACGGGGCCGGATACCCTTTTGTATGCGGTGGCGAATGTGCTGCTTTTGCTTGGCTGCATCATCTTTCAGGATAAGAACGAGGAACGTGTGGTGTATTTATGGTATCCGCTGATGGCAGTCTGCATTGGTCTGGCAATGGCCGCCAAATATCATGGCGTTGTGTTTGGTATTTTCTGGCTGGCATTACATATCCGGAAGAAGTATTGGAAGAGTCATCGAAATAATTACCTGTTCTTTATTGACTGCATTGTGCTGGCGATGGTATTTTGCCTGTGCAATTATTCTCTGTTCTTTCATTTTAAGACCTTTATCGGGGACAATCTGTATAATTTGAATCACTATGCCTGGGGACATCCGGGTATCGAACATAACCTGCCGCTTCTGGGCTATCTGGAGGCTTTCGGGTTTACGAACTATGGCGCGGTGGGTGGAATATTACTGTTTATCGGGGTCGCGCATTTGATTCGTAAAAAGGACTGGGGGCAGTTGGCGGTATATTTGTTGATGCCGGTCTGCATCCTGCTTTTGCTATCCAAGTATCAGATTGTGCTTGGCAGGAATATGTCTTTGGTACTTCCCTTTGCATTTCTTTTTATGACCTATGGATTGATGGAAGTGGAGCGGATCTTGGCTACGCGTTTTTTCCATAAAAAGGAAGTACATAAAGAGGATGGAGAGAATGGCAGGGATAACCAAAAGTTCATGAATAAGTTTACGGCGCCAGGGGTTGTAACAGGTGTCGTGGTGTTAATGATCATATGCAATATAGTAGTTGTGTGTAACAATTATCGTTATGGCCTGACTTATACGCAGGCGTCTGCAGATATTGCAGAGTTGATCCCGGAAGGGGCAAAAGTTTACTGCACTTCCTTTGCACCGGTGATGGATGCAGATAAGTACGACATTGTTGCTATCGGAGAAGATATTTCCCTGTTGCCGGACCGGCTTGTGTCAGGAGAATATTATATCGATGTACAGTATGCTACGGGTTATTTTTCTCAGCGGCAAGACTATCTGATCTGTCAGGGAAAGGATATGTATCCGGATAAAAAGGCGGCATACGAGGAGAAGGTTGACGGATATGTGGCGGTTAAGAATTATCCGGGCATTTCTTACGGCGGAGAGTGGAAGTATCGTATTGGCTATCTGGATATTTTTCGGTATGCGCCAGAGGAATACTATGTAGGGCCAAGCATTGTGGTTTATACAGGAAAGTAGATGCAGAATCGGAAGGATAGTGGATAGAGCGGTGTTTCCCCATTTTAGAGATTGTATAAAAATTTAACTTACGAAAATTTTTGTACAATGATAGAATGATAAAGGAAAAGATTGTTTGGAATGGGTGGAAGATCGCTATGCGTTGGATACCTTTGCAGGATATAAAAAGCAGGCAATGGAAACTGTGTGTTTTACTCGATGACTGTATGTCGTATGAAGTTACAAACATAGAATCAGAACATGTGGAAAGAATCTTGTCCTACGCGGCGTATCTGAATCATGGAAGCGCGGAGGGTATTGATTCCGTTACACTTTTACGGTTATCAGAGTTAAAAAGTAAATACCAACAGCAGACATGACACAGGGGTGTCATGTCAGAAATTCTTTTAACAAAAGTTCCAGTTCCTCGGCTTCCGATGAGGTGAAAGCCGGGGAATTTTCCATGTCTTTTTCGGTATGTTTTGGCAGGGAAATATCGGCAAAATTTACGCTTTTCTTATCGGGCTCATCTTCTGCGGATGATTCAGGCTGGATTATCCGCATATCCAGCTTTGTCTGTTCCAGACGACTGGAAAGATGGTTTTCCAGATAGTCAATCAAATTTGTCCGTAGAATCTTTATTTTGCCGGGGATGTCCACCAGAGAAGATACTGCGAAGTAACAATATAATCCCAGAAAACTGATCAGATAAAAGGGTGCGATCTGAAAGAAATTTTCATTATGGATAATGCCCATACAGGCGCCGATGCCAGCGACAAGTACCGCCAGAAGTGTGAACTGTCCGGATACGTGTTTTAAGAAAGATAAAGGAAGGCGTCCCACCTTGATCTGGTTTATAAACTTGTCCACAAATACCGGTACATTAGGAACAGTCTCATGAAGCTGGCGGCAGCTTGAGAATTTCAATTTAAGTTTCTGTAAGTTTCTGTTTGTAGTGGTAGACATATTTTCTGTCTCCCAGATCAGCTTATGATATATCACTCCCATCACAATCTGGCATATGATACTAAGTAAGAGAAGGATCAGGATGGCAATCATATAATTTTTGTGTCGGAAAAAGAGTGTAAACATATTGGACAATACCCCTCGTCATCATTAAAATGTAGTGCATACTTATATTATATTGGAATATACGCAGGGAAAAAGACGTAAGGCATCGACAGATTCTGCGCGGTTTTGATGATCGTGTAAACGGGTTTATCAAAGGCATCAATAAGAGTACTGGAAAGTCACAAAAAACTGTGGTATAGTAAAAACGTTAGGGAGAAAGGAATTTATCCTGAAAATTTGGAGAGCATGAATAGGAGGGAGCAGATATGATTTATCGACCAAAGGGAGTCTGTTCTAACACGATAGATGTGCAGGTAGAAGATGGAGTGATCAAATCTGTCGAATTTACGGGAGGATGTAACGGAAACCTGCAGGGTATTTCAAGGCTGGTTGCCGGCATGAAGGTGGAAGATGCAATAGACAGACTTAAGGGAATCAGATGTGGATTTAAAAGTACTTCCTGTCCGGATCAGCTGGCCTGCGCGTTACAGGAAATTATAGGTGACTAGGAGGGTTCTTTCTTATGAGCAGTAAGAAGATTGTACTTACCGGCGGTGGTACCGCAGGACATGTAACTCCGAATATGGCATTGATACCCAGACTTAAAGAACTGGATTATGAGATAGTATATATAGGATCATATGATGGGATTGAGAAAAAACTGATCGAGGATTTTGATATTCCCTATTATGGAATTGCAACGGGCAAATTCAGAAGATATTTTGATCCTAAGAATTTTTCAGATCCATTCCGTGTGATCAAGGGAATGAGTGAAGCAAGAAAATATTTAAAAGAGATCAAACCGGATGTCCTTTTCTCCAAAGGGGGATTTGTCAGTGTCCCTGTAGTGCGGGCCGCACATACTCTGGGAATCCCGTGTATTATCCATGAGTCGGATATGACACCGGGGCTGGCCAATAAGCTGTGTATTCCGGTAGCGAAGAAGGTATGCTGCAACTTCCCTGAGACATTTAAACTTCTGCCGGCGGCCAAAGCGGTGCTGACAGGGTCCCCAATCCGTAAGGAACTGGCCACAGGAAGTAAAGAAGCCGCATATGAACTGTGCGGGTTTGACGCCTCCAAACCGGTTATCATGGTGGTGGGCGGAAGCCTTGGGTCTGCAGCGATCAATCAGGCTGTGAGAGATGTACTGCCGGAACTGCTGAAAGATTTTCAGGTCGTGCATCTGTGCGGAAAGGAAAAGGTAGATAACCTGCTTCTCACCACACAGGGTTATAAGCAGTTTGAGTATGTAAAATCAGAGATGAAAGATATCTTTGCGATGGCGGATATTGTGATTTCCCGCGCCGGTGCCAATGCGATCAGTGAGATTCTTGCGCTTAAGAAGCCGAATATCCTGATTCCGCTTCCGGCGGGCAGCAGCAGGGGCGATCAGATCCTGAATGCAAATTCCTTTGAATCTCAGGGATTCAGCATTGTGATCGATGAGGATGATTTGACGAATAAGCTGTTCCTTGAGAAGATACAGGAACTGTACTTCAACAGATTTACTTATATTGACGCTATGAGCAAGAGCAGTCAGAGGGATGCCATCGGAACGATCATCGGACTGATTGAAGACGAAGCGAACGCGAGATAAATTATAAAAGCCAGGCCATAGCCTGGCTTTTGCTATAGGAGAAGCAAAATGAGATGGTATAGAATCATAACAACATTTATTATTATCTGCTTTATAATGACGTTTCAGTACGAACCGGTGAAGGCGATGGAGGAGACCGTTTATAGGTATTCGGAAAGCTCTCTGTCCAATCTTAGGTGGGAATTTCTGGAAATATACAGGCAGAAAAAGGAAGCTGTTAAATATCGGGATATCGGAGAGGGGGATTGGCCGCTGGTGGATTCCGTGCAGATGATTTATAACAAGCATTATCGTGACAATCCTAACAGCCTGCCTGTGCCATACTGTACCTATAATGCAAAGGGTAATTTTTATGCGGAAGTGATGAAAAAGAATCATTCCCAACTTCTGCTGGTGTATAATGGCATGTCGGAAAATGGCAAATGTTATCTGTTTGTGGCGGAGGAAGAACATTATGATGTGGACGGAACGAAGCTGGATAACACCAGCCTGCGGGAATTTTATGCCGTGAATTTGGAGGAGGACGAAGTCTATGAGGCTCATAAGACTAGCTGGGGCGGCGCAGAGTCGGAGGAATATCGGAAAGCAACCAGGGAGTAGAGCGGTTAAGAGAGGGAAACTATGGCAAGAGTAGTCGGTATTGGAACTTATAAGTTTTTGGCTTCTTTCATACCACAACACATCAGCAATAAAACTGTTATCAGGGTCTATCGGATCCTGGCATGGATTAAAGTGCCGCAGTCTGTCAGAGAGAAGAATTATCAACACAATCTGCAATCCCTGAAAAGGATGAATCCGAAACTCTGGCAGGATCCCTTAGCCTGTATTGAGAATCAGGCACAATGGGGCGATGTCAGGTTTGGCGCCGGAAGGCATCACAATATGGGGTATTCCGGCTGTGAGATCATAGCGGTCTTTAATGCGCAGAAAGTATTGAGAGGCGCAGGGAGTGCGGAAGAAATGACGGAGATGATCCGCCTTTATGAATCAAATGGGGCGGCGTTATGGGGATCGTTTGGGACGTCTCCCTGGGCGGTGGTACAATACTTTAAGAAGCAGGGGTTTGATGTTTTGTTATCATATGGAGAGGATGATACCATAAACGCAATCGAGCAAAAGAGCCAAGTCATGATTGCTACGGTATATAATGACAGATATGATATCACCAGACAGATACATACCGTATGCATCACACGCGGGCAGGACGGCGGCTTTGTAGTACATAATGCCTATTTCAAGGATAGAGATGGAACATATATGGCGAGTCCTCCATATGGAACCCTTCGGGAGGCGGTTGCGCATATATCAAATTATCAGACGAAATTAATCTGTCTGGCAGGGATTTCTCTGTTCTGCGCCGACCTGTAGGATTGCAAAAAGTCTGCGGGAAATTATATCATACAATGTGTCGAATGTTCCTGTGGAAAAGTTTAGATTTTCGTAAGGTGCATACCCCTTGAAAAACCCGGTCGTCAATGCTACACTTAGAAAAGAAAAAACGACCTTAGTGCAGTGGTGCCCAGGGTGCATTGTGGGTAGACAGCACAGTCAGAAATGAAAAAGGAGAAGGCGAAGATGAACAAAGTTACATTTGATTATTCTAAGGCGGCATCGTTTATTGGGGACAATGAAGTAGAGTCCATGAAGAAACTTGCGCTGGATGCCAAAGAATTGTTGGTGAGCAAGACTGGTGCGGGCAATGACTTCCTGGGATGGATCGATCTGCCGGTGGACTATGACAAGGAAGAGTTTGACAGGATTAAAAAGGCGGCGGCAAAGATTCAGAGCGATTCCGAGGTCCTTCTGGTGATCGGTATCGGCGGTTCTTATCTGGGGGCAAGAGCGGCGATCGAATTCTTACGTCACAGCTTCTATAATGTGGTAGACAAGTCTGTGAGAAAAACGCCGGAGATCTATTTCGTAGGTAATTCCATCAGTTCCACCTATATTAAGCATCTGATCGATGTTATCGGTGACAGAGACTTCTCTATCAACATGATTTCCAAGTCTGGTACGACCACGGAGCCTGCGATTGCTTTCCGTGTGTTTAAGGAGATGGCGGAGAAGAAATATGGTAAAGAGGGTGCGGCTGAGAGGATTTATGCTACCACGGATAAGGCGCGGGGATCTTTGAAGAATCTTGCTACGGAAGAAGGGTATGAATCCTTTGTTGTTCCGGATGATGTAGGAGGGCGTTTCTCTGTTCTTACAGCTGTGGGCTTACTGCCGATTGCAGTATCCGGTGCCGATATCGATAAGCTGATGGAAGGTGCGGCAGCAGGCAGAAAGATGGCGCTGGAAGCTCCTTTTGAGGAAAATGATGCGGTGAAATATGCGGCGCTTCGCAATATCTTACTGAGAAAAGGCAAAGCTATCGAGATTCTGGCAAACTATGAGCCCAGTGTACATTATGTGTCTGAATGGTGGAAACAGCTTTATGGTGAGTCAGAAGGAAAAGACCAGAAGGGTATCTTCCCGGCAAGCGTGGATCTGACCACGGACTTGCATTCTATGGGGCAGTTTATTCAGGATGGTTCCAGAAATATGTTTGAGACAGTCATCAATATTGAAACCAGCAGGGAAGAGATTTTGATCGGTGAGGAACCGGTGGATCTGGATGGTCTTAATTATCTGGCAGGAAAGAGCGTGGACTTCGTCAATAAGAGCGCTATGAACGGTACGATTCTTGCACATACCGATGGTCAGGTGCCGAACTTCATGGTTACGATTCCGGAAGTGAATGAGTTCTATTTAGGCGAACTGTTCTATTTCTTTGAGTTTGCCTGCGGCGTCAGCGGTTATCTGCTGGGTGTGAATCCTTTTAATCAGCCGGGTGTGGAGAGTTATAAGAAGAATATGTTTGCTCTGCTTGGCAAGCCGGGATATGAGGCGCAGAGGGAAGAACTTTTGAAGAGATTATAATAGTTTAGAATATAAAACAGCGGTTTCGTTCCATAGGAACGGGGCCGCTGTTTTGTTTGGGACAATCTCTGTAAATAATTAGGAAATTCCGATACTTTTCTGTGGAAATGACTGCTGTTAGGTGATACAATAAAAATAAGATAGGATTTGTAGGTTGAGAGAAAGGTAGTGTTGATCATTATGAGGGAATCAGATTTAATTTTGGAACCGGCCGATGACAGAGCTGACCGCAAACATGTATTGATCATTGACGATGATGTGTCAGTCCTAAAGACGCTGCGCTACCACCTGCAGGATACTTACAGGGTGTCTGTAGTCAATTCCGGAGAGGTGGCGTTGGACTTTTTACAGAAGCATAAGCCAGATTTGATTTTGTTGGATTACCTGATGCCTGCGTGTAACGGAGCCGATGTCTTGAAGACGATTCAGAGCAGGGAAGATATGAAGGATATCCCCGTCCTTTTTCTGACAGGCCAGTCTGACATGTCAACTGTGACAGAGTGCCTTGCGTTGAATCCAGCAGGATATATTGTGAAGCCGATATCCAAGGAAGCTTTGCTTGGAAAATTGGAAAGTGTTCTGTAACGTATGAGACGGGAAGAAAACAGGGGAAACAAAGGACAGGTTGTCACATTTACGGCACCGGCTGTCAGGATTTTGATTGTGGATGACAATCGGGTGAGTCTGAAAATGTCAGTGGGATTGCTCAGGCCTTATCAAATGCAGGTAGAGACAGCGGACAGTGGGGCGTGCGCCGTGGAAATGGTGCGCGAACATGCTTATGATCTGGTTTTGATGGATTATATGATGCCAGACATGAATGGCGCTGACGTGGCAAAGACCATTCGTGGTATGGAAGGAGATCCGTATAAGAAGCTGGTAATCGTAGCATTGACAGGCAACGCAGACCAGGAGACCCAAGAACTGTTTTTGGCAGCCGGTATCAATGATTTCATAACGAAGCCGGTTGAAATGGACAGTTTGGACAAGATTTTATCCAAATGGATTCCGGAAGAGAAGATGGTTTTTGAGCGGGAAGAACTCGGAGAAGGGCAGATGGATACAGGTCAGGCGGCTATGACTGATTGGCAGATGGAAGGAATTGATGTCGAAACCGGTATGTCCTATTCCGGGAATGACCAGGCATTATACTTGGAAGTGCTGACGGATTTTGCGGACAGTATTGAGGAGCGGGCGGCGCAGATAGAGCAGGCAGTGGAAGAGAGGGATCTTAACGTGTATATCATGGGAGTTCACTCTCTGAAAAGTTCGGCCAGATATCTGGGCGCTGTGACAGTGGCTGATATGGCACAGGCGTTGGAAGCTGACGCCAAACGAGAGGACTGGCGGGCTGTTGAGTTGGATACGCCGGAACTGCTCTCTTCGTACAGGAGTTTATATCAAAGTATCGCGCCTTATCGGCTTGACAGATCTTATACCGGCAAGAGAAAGCGTTTTAACCGGGAAGAGGTATATGCGCTTTTGCAGCAGTTGGAAAAATGTATGGATGAATACGATATAGACCGCGGTGAGGAGATTGCGGGAACTTTGCAGGAGTATGATCTGGGTAAAGCATGGTCAGGACGCAGGGACAGGATCATGAGAGCGGTGGACCAGTTTGATTATCATGCCTGTAAAAAGGAGGCATGCTCCTGGAGACAGGCATTGGAAAAGGAGTCGTGAGGAATGGAGAAAGCCTACAAGCTGGAGTTTGCCGGGGAACAGACAGGGAGTCTGTATTTGAATTGCTGCGGGCTGTCCAGGACGGAATCCATGCACAGTTTTGGGCCGGCGTTAAAACCTCACTATCTGATTCACTATATTTTGAGTGGCAAAGGAAGATTCTCCATAGGCGGTAAGGAGTATCCGCTGGAGGCGGGGTATGGATTTTTGATCACGCCTGATGAACTGGCTTTTTATCAGGCGGATGAAAAGGAACCCTGGACCTATGTGTGGGTGGGATTCAGCGGCACACAGGCGGCGGAATATGTTGAAAATATTGGGCTGTCGGTGAGGCAGCCTGTTTTCAGGTCGGATGCATCCGAAGAACTTTACAAGATTGTGAAAGATATGATGGAACATAATACCTTTGGCTTGTCCAATGACCTTAGACGCAATGGACAGCTGGGGGTATTTTTGTCCGTTATCGCGGAGGGCAGCAGGATAGAGAAGACCAGCGAGGCGGACCGGGCAAATGTTTATGTGCGCAAAGCGGTATCTTTTATCCAGAGTAATTACTATAATCCTATCAAGGTAACGGACGTGGCGGAGTATGTGTGTATCAACAGGAGTTATCTCTATACGCTGTTTCAAAATTCTATGGGGATGTCGCCGCAGCAGTTTTTGACGACTTTCAGGATTACTAAGGCAACGGAGCTTTTACAGCTTACTTCCATTCCAATCGAGAGTATTGCTCTGTCGTGCGGGTATCGGGATCCGCTTGTGTTTGCGAAGGCGTTCCGGCAGATGAAGCAGATGTCGCCCAGCAGTTACCGCAAGGAAATGCAGAAGGGCGAGACGAGGAGAAACCGGGAGTATCTGCGGCAAGTGGAAGAATTTATTAATCAGGTTAATAAAATAACATTTTGACAGGTTTATATAACAAAGGGATATTTTAAGTTGCAGAAATATTTACTAAGATGTAAATATACGTGAACGAGGAAACCGTAAGTTTTCGAGTTACACTGCGGCGGATTAATCTAACATTAAACAAGGAATATAACAGGGAAAGGGAGAGCGGCTATGAAGGAAACAGTATTAAAAAAGTTTGAAGAAATCTATGGCAGCGCAGAGGGAGTTAATGTCTATTTTGCACCGGGACGTGTGAATATGATCGGTGAGCATACGGATTATAACGGCGGGCATGTTTTTCCCTGCGCTCTGACGATTGGAACCTATGCGGCTGTCAAAAAGAGGACGGACAGGAAACTTCGTTTCTATTCCATGAATTTTGATTCCCTGGGAATCATTGAGAGTAGTCTGGATGATCTGACACCCTCCGATGAGGCGGGCTGGACGAATTATCCGAAGGGCGTTATGTGGGCTTTTGCCAGGCAGGGCATGAAGATGGACTGCGGGCTGGATATTGTTTTAAACGGCAATATTCCCAATGGTTCGGGATTGTCTTCTTCGGCGTCTTTGGAAGTGCTGACAGGTTATTATTTGAAAGACTTGTATGGATTCCAGGTGACGAACATCGATCTGGCGAAAATTGGCCAGTATTCGGAGAACAATTTTAATGGGATGAACTGTGGTATCATGGATCAGTTTGCTTCCGCTATGGGTAAGAAGGACAATGCCATCTTTTTGGATACGGCGGATCTGTCTTATCAGTATGCGCCTCTGGTGCTGGAGGGGGCAAAGATCGTGGTGACCAACAGCAATGTGAAACATTCTCTCGTCAATTCTGAATATAACGTAAGACGCAGCGAGTGCGAAAAGGCGCTGGCAGAGTTACAGACTGTGGTGAAGATAGCGGGACTTGGTGATCTGAGCGAGGAAGAATTCGAGGAGTATAAAAGTGCGATCAAAGATGAGGTCTGCGTAAGAAGAGCAAAACATGCAGTCTATGAAAACCAGAGAACCATCCGCGCGGTAGAAGCGCTTAAGAATAATGACCTGAAGCTGTTCGGCGAATTGATGAACGCTTCCCATGTGTCGCTGCGGGATGACTATGAGGTATCCTGTGAGGAGATCGATGTGCTTGTGGAAGAAGCCTGGAAGGTGGAAGGCGTTATCGGTTCAAGGATTACAGGCGGCGGTTTCGGCGGCTGCACGGTCAGCATCGTGAAGGATGAGATGGTGGAGCAGTTTAAGGAAAAAGTGGGTGCAGCCTATCAGGAACGCGTTGGCAAGACTGCGGACTTCTATGTGGTAGAGATTGGAGACGGGCCTCAGAAAATGTAATATAAGGGGTCTGGCGATGAGGGGGTATTCCGCATCAAAATGATGTAGTATGGCAGGATCATGGAGGAAGAAAAGATGATTCAGGAAAATATCAGGGAACTTGTACAGTATGGTTTACTGACCGGTCTGATCGAGGAAGCGGATAGAATCTATACAACCAACAGGCTTCTGGAGTTGTTCGGCTTAGATGAATTGGAGGAGACGGAGAATACAGCAGAGATTACCGTTGATGATCTTGAGAGGATTCTCGGAGAGATGCTGGATTACGCTTATGAACAGGGCATCCTTTCGGAAAACGGTGTTGTGTACCGGGATCTTTTTGACACGAAGATTATGAGCATGCTGGTGCCGCGTCCCAGTGAAGTGATCAGGAAATTTGAAGAAAAGTATGAGAGAGATCCGAAGGAAGCGACAGATTATTTTTATCAATTGAGTCAGGATACGGACTATATCAGACGCTATCGTATCAAGAAAGATCAGAAGTGGGTATCTGCAACGAAATACGGCGATCTGGATATCACGATCAACCTCTCCAAACCGGAGAAGGATCCCAAAGCCATTGCAGCGGCCAAGAATGCGAAGCAGAGCGGTTACCCCAAGTGCCTTCTGTGTATGGAAAACGAAGGCTATGCGGGAAGGATCAATCATCCGGCGAGGCAGAACCACAGGGTGATTCCGGTGACTATCAATGGAAGCCACTGGGGATTTCAATACTCCCCGTATGTGTATTATAATGAGCATTGCATCGTGTTTAATTCCAAACATATACCGATGAAGATTGAACATGATACTTTCTGTAAGCTGTTTGATTTTGTGAAGCAGTTCCCTCATTATTTTGTGGGTTCCAATGCGGATCTGCCGATCGTGGGCGGTTCTATTCTGAGCCACGATCATTTCCAGGGCGGCTGTTATGAGTTTGCCATGGCCAAGGCGCCTGTGGAGAGGACTTTTACGGTCAAGGGTTTCGAGGATGTGGAGGCCGGGATTGTGAAATGGCCAATGTCTGTGATTCGGATATCACATAAGGATTCCGACAGGCTGGTGGCATTGGCGGATGTAATCTTGGAAAAATGGCGTGGATATAGCGATGAAGCGGTATTTATCTATGCCGAGACAGACGGGGAACCGCATAATACGATCACACCGATTGCCAGAAAGCGCGGCGATCAGTTTGAACTGGATTTGGTACTGCGCAATAACATTACGACTGAGGAACATCCGTTGGGCGTGTATCATCCCCATGCGAATCTGCATCATATTAAAAAGGAGAATATCGGTCTGATCGAAGTTATGGGCCTGGCGGTACTTCCGGCCAGACTCAAAGGTGAGATGGAACATCTGGCAGAAGCCATCGTATCGGGCGCCGACATCAGGGCCGATGAGGAATTGGAGAAGCATGCGGACTGGGTGGAAGAGTTCCTGCCCGGATATCAGGATGTGAACCGTGAAAATATCATGGAGATTCTGCATAAAGAGATTGGCAATGTGTTCATGCAGGTGCTTGAGGATGCGGGTGTTTATAAACGTGACGAGGAAGGCCAGGCAGCCTTTGACAGGTTTACGGCATCCCTGTAGACGGCAGGGAAGTTTATTCGATATACGGACGGGCATTTTGTAGATGGATCAATGTGCCAGATGGTATGTGGATGATATGAAGTGAGGCGGAATCTTTGGATTCCGCCTTTTAGATACGCTTGACAGCGTATAGACCGTATCTGACAATTTTAGGTTTCGTTAACAGGAGGTTGTCAGACCGAAAGAAATGACATAAATAGTTTATAATATGAAAGGCATGGATTCACCATGGCATTGGTTTTGATCCTTACAGTTCCTCATTCATGCCCAGCATACTGCAAAGAAAATTGTAACAATGTTCTTGCTGTTTCTGATTCATT
Organism: uncultured bacterium; assembly: GCA_947243845.1. Classification (GTDB taxonomy): domain Bacteria; phylum Bacillota; class Clostridia; order Lachnospirales; family Lachnospiraceae; genus UBA3282. The sequence goes on along the minus strand of CAMXIF010000020.1, from coordinate 13,860 downwards.
TTCTGATAAACGGTGATAAGATGCTGATATTTTTTGAGATGAAACATATTGTCAGCTAATAAATAGTCTGCATTTAGACGTTCTTCAGAAAGAAATAGAATGTAGTCGGTTGTGACATGGAAAGTTCTGGCAAGGGCAATCAAAAGCATTCCATCCGGAGTACTTGTGCCACGTTCAATCTTACTTAAGCTTGTCTGGTTAATTCCCAGATGATTTGCTAAAGTCTGCTGTGTCAGATTTCTCTCTAATCGTAATTCTCTGATCCTTGTCTTCATTCGCACACCCTTTTTGTCATTGTAGTTGATTTATAATGAAAAAATATTCTAATTTTTAATAAGAATATTCAATATGGAATAATTACGTTTAATACTCCTCAAAATTCGTATTTTTTATATAAAAAACACAATATGTAGTGATATTTTGTGAATAAAACAATATATATAGAAGATTACACGATTCATTAATTATGATATGATAATACAGGATAATAATTAACTATGAGTTAATTTACAATAGATAGAAGAAAATATGTTATGATATACTCGTACTATCTGTTAATCAGATAATCATTAAGAAAAGGAATCTGAAATTATCCATGAAAATCCTGCTGGCTGCGATCAATGCAAAATATATTCATTCCAATCCGGCGTTGTATAGTCTGAAAACATATGCGGGTCAGATAAAAGATCGGCAGATTGCTATAGCGGAGTATACAATCAATCATCGCCGGGAGGACATTCTGGCGGATCTGTACAGACAGGCGCCGGATATGCTCGCAGTCTCCTGCTATATCTGGAACTGGGAGATTGTGTCGTTGTTGTTGAGAGAGATTCCCAAGATTCTGCCGCAGACGGAAATCTGGCTGGGAGGTCCGGAGGTCTCTTATAATCCGGAGCAGGTTCTTGAACAGTTTCCCATGGTGAAGGGGATTATGGTGGGAGAAGGCGAAGAGACGTTTCGGGAACTTGTGGAAGGGACGCGGGGGCTTTCTGATATTCAGGGGATTGTATTCAGACAGGAGGGGATTGTGCGAACCAAAGAACGGGAACTGCTGGAATTGTCCAAGGTGCCGTTTCTTTATTCCGACCTTTCTAACTTTACCAACAGGATTATCTATTATGAGAGCAGCAGGGGCTGCCCATATCGGTGCAGTTATTGTCTTTCTTCCATAGATAAGACAGTACGTTTCCGGGATATAGATGTGGTAAAAAGGGAGCTGCAGTTTTTCTTGGATCAACGCGTAGCACAGGTAAAATTTGTGGACAGGACATTTAACTGCAATCATGAGCACGCGGTGGAAATCTGGCGGTATTTGTTGGAAAATGACAATAATGTCACAAATATGCACTTTGAGATAGAGGCCGATATTCTCACGCAGGAGGAGCTTGAACTTCTCTCCCGTATGAGAGCAGGATATATCCAGATGGAGATTGGTGTGCAGACAACTAATCCGGAAACGCTGCGGGAAATTTGCCGCCATACGGACATGGAACGGCTTCGTGAAGTGGTCGCGCAGCTTGGACAGGGTCATAACATTCATATACATTTGGATCTGATTGCTGGACTGCCTTATGAAGATTATGAAAGTTTTGCCCGCTCTTTTAATGAAGTGTATCAAATGCGGCCCCATCAGTTGCAGCTGGGCTTCCTGAAAATATTAAAGGGTTCTCCCATGCATGATATGGCGGATGCTTACGAGATGCAGTACCTGTCCGTGCCGCCTTATGAAGTGTTGTCCACCAGATGGCTTCCTTATGAGAAGGTGCTCTGTTTAAAGGAAGTGGAAGAAATGGTGGAGGTTTATTATAACAGCGGGCAGTTTACGCATTCGATGCGTCTGCTGGAACGGGTGTTCCCCGATGCGTTTTCGTTGTATCAGGCGCTGGCAAAGTTTAGCCGAAGAGAAGGATATTTGACGCAGGCACAGGCGCGGACGGCTCGTTATCAGGCGCTGCTTGCGTTTATGATGTCTGTCATGTCCAAGGACAGGGAATGTCTCTGCCGGGAAACGCTGACTTATGATTTTTATCTGCGGGAACATGTGAAGAACAGGCCGGATTTTGCTTCCGGGGAGGAAGCAAGGACAGTCTATAAAGAGAAACTCAGAGATTTTTATAGAAAAGAGGAGATGGAGAGACAGCGTCTGTCTGCTTATGCAGGATATGACAGCAGACAGATGAGTAAGATGACTCATGCGGAAATCTTCCGGTATCCTGTGTGGTGTGAAGATTTGACGCCGGATACAGAACCCTGCGCGGAACCTGTGCTGCTGGTGTTTGATTATAGGATAAGGGATGCGCTGACGCATGAGGCCAGGACAGTGTTTGTGTAAAATGCGAAAATGCAGGCATTTTCGCAGATAAAAGAGGCGGAATGGAGAATACAAGTGACGGATTCATATGTATGTATTGATTTGGAAACAACGGGTCTCGATCCCAAACGGGATAAGATCATTGAAATCGGGGCGGTCAAAGTGGAAGCCGGACAGGTTATGGCCCAGTGGGAACGTTTTGTCAATCCGCGAAGAAAATTGGAGGAGCGGATTGTAGAACTGACGGGGATTCGGGATGAACAGCTTATGGATGCTCCAACGATAGGCGAGATACTGCCTGAATTTCTTGATTTTGTAGAAGACCGGGTGCTGTTGGGGCATGGTGTGCTGTTTGATTTTTCCTTTCTCAAAAAGGCGGCTGTAAATGAGCGGATGACGTTCGAACGTCAGGGTATTGATACCTTGAGGATTGCGCGCAAATATCTGCAGGACTTGGAAAGCCGGAGCCTCGGATATCTTTGTCAGTATTATCAGATACCGCACAGGGCGCACAGGGCTCTGGAGGATGCCAAAGCCACGGCAGCGTTGTATGGGAGATTTGCCAGGGACTTTTATGAGAAAGAAGAGCAGGAAGGGGATAAGAGCCTTTTTCGTCCCAAACAGCTTCTCTACCAGGCGAAGCGCGATACACCGTTGACTATTCCGCAGAAAGAGAAGTTATATAAACTGATGGACAAGCATAAACTGGTAATAGACTATGAGATTGAAAGCCTGACGCGCAGCGAGGCTAGCAGGAAGATTGATCAGCTTCTTGCAAAATACGGACGATAGGTTTCTTCATGGCTGAATTTAGGGATTCTGCAATGGGAAGGAGGCCGGCGATTTTATCCGGGGTTCCCTGCTTGTGGTAGATTTCGCACAGCAGGCGGTATGTTCCGCTTACATCTGTTCCCGTAGATACGGCAAACTCCAGAAGCTGACAAGCCTCTGCCATGCAGCCGGCATCATAGAGCGCCTGCGCCCACTGCTGCACGGTTCGTACTAACAGAGTATAGTTCTGGTCATAAGAGGTCAGCAGTTCAATATTGGGCGCGCCGTAGCGCAGTTTCAGATCCGTATTGGAGATGCCTGTAAAATTAACGATAGGGCATTCTGCGAGAGAGAGGATAATCTGCCGGTAATCATTGACCTTAGGGACGTCTGGCAGCAGATCCATGGGGAAGATTTCCAGGGGCAGTTTGATATAGTCAAGGTCATCCAGAGGTTTGCGTCTGGTGTTGTTGGCGGCCATTTCCTTTTGCCAGTATTTCTGCTGTTGAGCAGCCGCCGTTTTATTGCTTCTGGAAACCGCTATGGCGATTATGAAACCAAACACGAGAGTGCTTGCAAAAATCAAGAAATTCATATATAATTCCTTTCAGTGAGTATGGAGGTTTTATAGGATGTTTAACAGGAAAACAAGGAAGATTATTTCTTCCATTATTATTATCATTGTGGTTTTGGCAATGATCATTCCGCTGATTGTTGGTGTATTATAAGGCTATAAATCAAGCTTATTTTATCACAGATTCTCCGGGCAGGCAATTCCTGTGGGGAGAGAGGGGTTTTATGAAAAAAGGATTCGGGCTGTTACTGACAATATTTGTGTCGGCCTTGGCTGTTGGTGTGCCGGCGCAGGCCAGAGAGGCTGTCATTCACCGGGGTATCTATGTCAATGACATCGATCTTGCCGACAAGTCGCCGGAAGAAGCAAGAAAAGAAATAGAAGAATATGTCAGTTCATTTAAAGACGCGCAGATTACGCTTCATATTGAGGAAGAGGGAGAAATCGTGGCAACAGCCGCGGATCTGGGCCTCAAATGGGGTAACGAGGAAATTCTCGATGAGGTGACAAGTTTCGGAAGAGACGGGGATATTCTGCGCTGTTATAAAGAGTTGAAAGACCTGGAGCATAAGAATAGGACATATCAGGTCACTTTTGAGTTTGATAAAGATAAGATACGGAGTTTGATCGAAGAGAACGCGCAGCAGTATAATAAGGAAGCTGTCAACGCTACGCTCACTAAGACAGAAGAGGGATTTCAGATCACGGAAGGCGAGATGGGCAAGGTAGTAGACATAGATGCTTCTGTGGATTCGGTATACGGATATCTGACGAAGGATTGGGATGGAAACGCCTGCGATGTGGATTTGGCTGTGACAGTAGATGAACCTCAGGGAACGGTGGAAAGTCTGGCAAAGGTCAAGGATGTGCTGGGCACATTTACAACCAGTTATTCCACCTCCGGCGGGTCGAGAAGCGCCAATGTGGCCAATGGATGCAATCTGATCAACGGCACAATACTGTATCCGGGTGAGGAGTTTTCAGCCTATGAGGCGGTAGCTCCCTTTTCAGAAGCCAATGGTTATTATATGGCGGGCTCTTATTTAAACGGACAGGTGGTAGACAGTCTGGGAGGCGGTATCTGTCAGGTATCTACTACATTGTATAATGCGGTACTCCGGGCGGAACTTGAGGTGACAGAACGCTATAACCACTCCATGATCGTGACTTATGTAGATCCTTCCGCAGACGCTGCCATTGCGGAGTCATCGGGCAAGGATTTTAAGTTTAAGAATAACCGGGAATATCCTATCTATATAGAAGGTTATACCACACCGGAGAAGAAGATTACCTTTACAATCTATGGTGTGGAAGACAGAGACAGCAGCCGTGAGGTAGAGTATGAAAGCGTTGTGCTGGAGAGGATAGCGCCTGATACGGAAGTGATTTATACAGATGCGTCTCTGCCGGTGGGATATTGTGTGGTGCAGTCTGCCCATGTGGGGTATAAGGCACAGTTGTGGAAAGTTGTGAAGGAAAACGGTGTAGAAGTAAGCCGGGAACAGATCAACAGCAGTTCCTATATGAAGGCGCCCAGAAGCGCTACCGTGGGTGTGGCCACAGAAGATCCGGGAGCCTATAATGCTATTATGGCGGCAGTGGCAACGAACAGTGTGGATGAGGTCAAGGCTGTAGCCAAGGCATATAAGGATGCCGCTGCGGCGCAGGAAGCAGCATTACAGGCGCAGGCAGAGGCTATTGCAGCGGGACAGATACCGGAGGTGCCTCCGGCGGAAGTGCCGGCAGAGTAAGTTCCGGATACGGTTAGGCATAGGGAAGATGAGACAAGGAAAAATATCGGAGAACGTTCTGAGACGTTCCGTCCTTAGAAAGATAAAGACACACAGGGAAGAAGTGGTAAGTGGCGCAGGGATAGGGAAAGACTGCGCCATTTTGGCGCATAAAGACGGCATGGAAACGGTGCTTTCCACAACGCCAGTATCGGCGCCGCTTACGGAACTTGGCCGCTATGCAATCCCCATGGCGCTTAATAATGTGGCGGTGGCTGGAGCAGAACCGGTAGGAGTATTGCTTACGATTTTATTGCCGGAAGAGACGCAGGAGCCGGATCTTGCACAGCTGATGGAGCAGGCGGAGGAGATATGCGCTGAACAGCAGGTGGAGATTCTGGGAGGACACACCGAGGTGACGCCGGTGGTCAGAGAGCCTGTGATGACGGTGACGGGTATCGGACAAAGAATACACGCACAGCCGGGATGTATGTCAGGGACTGCGCCCGGACAGGATATTGTGATAAGCAAGTGGATTGGGCTGGAGGGTACCGCCCGGATTGCAAAACGTTATCGGGAGGAACTGCGTCAGAGATTTCCCATGCGGATGATAGAGGACGCGGCTGATTATGACAGATATCTGTCAGTCATACCGGAGGCCGCCACCGCCGTGAAGTCCGGCGTTTGCGGTATGCATGATGTCTCAAGGGGCGGGATATTTGCCGCGCTGTGGGAGATGGCATCCGGGGCAGGCGTTGGACTGTATGTTGACCTTAAGAAATTACCTGTGCGGCAGGAGACCATAGAGATCTGCGAATATTTTGCTCTAAATCCCTATGAACTTTTGTCGGGCGGATGTCTAATCATGACGGCACAGGACGGGGAAAAGCTGGTGGAGGATCTTGCCGAAGCCGGGATACCGGCAGTGACAGTCGGAAAGACCACGGACAGTAATGACCGGATACTGTATAATGGCGAGGAAAAGCGCTTTTTAGATATGCCGAAGACGGATCAGATGTATCATTTTTATAGTAAAGAAGAGGAGGAAAGATCATGAGAGAAGAGTTGTTGGCGATTGTGGAAAGAAACAGCCGTATTGATTTAAAGGAACTGGCAGTAATCCTGGGCGTTGAGGAGATCGATGTGGTCAATGAACTGGAGGCGATGGAGAACGAGGGAATCATCTGTGGATACCACACCATGATCGACTGGGAAAAGACTTCCATCGAGAAGGTGTCAGCATTGATCGAGGTGCGTGTGACGCCCCAGAGAGGACAAGGGTTTGACAATATTGCGGAGCGCATCTACAAATATCCGGAAGTGACTTCCGTATATTTGATTTCCGGGGGATATGACCTGCTCGTTACACTGGAAGGCAAGTCTCTGAAAGAAATTTCCGGGTTCGTGTCTGACAAGCTGTCAACGCTGGATTCCGTTTTGAGTACAGCAACACATTTTATCCTCAAAAAATATAAGGATCATGGGACGATCCTGGCTAAGAAATATGAAGATACCAGAGAGAAGGTGACACCGTGAGAGATATGTTGTCAAGACAAGCTGTAAATTTAAAACCTTCGGGTATCCGCAAATTCTTTGATATCGTCAGCGAGATGGAAGACGCACTTTCCCTTGGTGTGGGCGAACCGGATTTTGATACTCCGTGGCATATTCGGGACGAAGGTATTTATTCATTGGAGAAGGGACGCACCTTCTATACATCTAACAGCGGTTTAAAAGAACTGCGGGAAGAAATCTGCAATTATATTAAAAGAAAACAGGGCGTTACATACGATCCCCTGCATGAAGTATTGATCACTGTGGGAGGGTCTGAGGCCATCGATATCGGACTGCGGGCTGTGATCAATTCTGGAGATGAGGTGCTGATCCCACAGCCAAGTTTTGTCTCCTATGAGCCTTGTGCTATTATGGCAGGCGGTGTGCCGGTCATTATCGAACTGAAAGCGGAGAACGAATTTCGACTGACGGCACAGGAATTGGAAGAGGCTATCACAGAAAAGACCAAGATTCTGATCCTTCCTTTCCCGAACAATCCAACGGGAGCCATCATGGAGCGGAAAGATCTGGAAGAGATCGCAGAAGTGATCAGGAAACATGACATACTTGTCATGTCTGACGAGATTTATGCGGAATTGACCTATAAGGAAAAGCATGTGTCTATCATAGAAATGGAAGGGATGCGAGAGAGAACCATCCTGATTAATGGCTTTTCCAAGGCTTATGCCATGACGGGTTGGAGGCTGGGTTATGCCTGCGGCCCCAGAGAGATTCTGGAGCAGATGGTGAAACTTCATCAGTTTGCGATCATGTGTGCCCCTACAACCAGCCAGTATGCGGCGGTGGAAGCGCTGCGCAACGGTGATGCGGACGTACAGGAAATGCGGACAGCCTATAACCAGAGAAGACGTTATCTGATACATGCTTTTCAGGAGATGGGGCTGGAGTGCTTCGAGCCTTTCGGGGCGTTCTATGTGTTCCCCTGCATCAAGGAGTTTGGCATGACCAGCGAGGAATTTGCGGAGCGGTTTTTGGCGGAGGAGAAGGTGGCAGTGGTGCCGGGTACGGCGTTTGGCGACTGCGGCGAGGGATATCTGAGGATATCTTATGCTTATTCCCTCGACAGCCTGAAGCTGGCGATTGGGAAACTGGCAGATTTTGTAGAGAGATTGCGTGCGGAGAGGCATTGACACTGATGCAGTTGTGGGCAGTAGATTGTGTTGCTATGGAAGTAAGCTGCTCCGCTATGGGGAATACTATGAATATCATCTTACATCAGCCGGAGATTCCGGCCAATACGGGAAATATCGGCCGTACCTGTGTAGCAACAGGTACGGCGCTTCATCTGATCGAGCCTTTGGGATTTCGGCTCGATGAAAAGTCCATCAAACGCGCGGGGATGGATTATTGGGAACATCTGGATGTGACCCGTTATATCAATTATCAGGAGTTTCGGGAAAAGCATCCGGAGGCCAAGATCTGGTTTGCCACCACAAAAGCAAAACAGGTCTATTCCGAGGTGTCATTCGGTCCGGATGACTATATTATGTTTGGTAAAGAGAGCGCCGGGATACCAGAGGAGATACTAATAGAGCATGAAGAGACCTGCATCCGGATTCCCATGCTTCATGAAATACGGTCGTTAAACCTTGCCAATTCTGTGGCAATCGTCTTGTATGAGGCGCTCAGGCAGAATCATTTTGCCCATATGCAGATGGAGGGGGAATTGCACCGGCTTTCGTGGGGAGAGGCTTGAAAAACGGCAAACATGTTACAATCCACAATGCGAGATAGGATACATATATCTATTATTAATCTTCATCCTCTATCTCCGACTTAGGTAACGAGAAGATAAATTCTGTTCCCACGCCTTCTGTGCTTATGACATTGATATTTTCCCCATGGGACTGAATGATTTCTTTGGTAATGGACAGGCCGAGCCCTGTCCCTTTTTTGTCTTTGCCGCGGGATAAGTCTGATTTATAGAAGCGATCCCATATCAGTTTCAGATCATCCTTGGGTATTCCGATACCGGAATCTTTGACACTGACAAAAATCTTATTGTGCTTTTCTGTTGTCTCCAGTTTGATCACGGAATTATGGTGGCTGAATTTAATGGCATTGTCCAGCAGATTATAGAGAACTTGTTGAATCTTATCCATATCTGCGACCACATACATTTCATCGCCTGTGAGAACAAGTTCGATACCAATCATCTTTTGTCTGCAGGTTCCCTCAAAGGAAGCGGCAACGTTGCGGATGATTGTGTTGATATCAAAATCCGTCTTATTCAGCATAATCCCTTTGGTATTCAGGTTATTGAGTGTCAGCAGGCTGTTGGTCAGCTTGGTAAGCCGCTCTGTCTCATTTAGCACAATGGTAAGGTACTTTTCATATTGTTCCGGCGGGATTGTGCCATCGATCATTGCTTTCAGATAGCCGCTGATGGAAGTTAGGGGCGAACGGAAATCATGGGAAACATTGGCCACAAATTTTTTCTGATCGTCTTCAGAACGGGCAATTTCGCTGGCCATATAAGAAAGCGTGGCGGCCAGATATCCCATTTCGTCTTCACTCTCCACACTAAATTCATAGTGCATATTACCGCTGGCATACTGCTCTGTCGCTTCTGTGATCTTACGCAAGGGGATATAGATCATCTCCGTGAAAAAGATTAGGATAATCAGCGACAATAGGAAGAGAATGACCAGCATCAGGTAAGAGATATTGAGAAGCTGATTGGTCTCTTCCTGGATGTCAGCCAGGGGAGCGTGGATGACCACATAGCCCTTCACCTTATAGCTGGAGGTGATGGGTGCAAATACACTCAGCATTTCCTGATTAAATGTCTGGAAGAAGTTTCCTTCCGTATAATAGGAACCGGCAGTGATGGTAGGATTGAAATTCTCAATCACCACTTCATTTTCCACATCCACGGGGGATGAAGAATCCAGAACCATTCGGCCAGAGGGGTTGATGATCCAGATGGTGGCGTCAAGGTAGGTGTCCAAGGCATCTAACTGTGACTTGACGGCTTCCAGAGAAGCCTCTGAATTATACAGATCGGTAGCGTAAGTATTGGCAATCAGCGTTGCTTCCCGGTAGAGGGCATCTGCTTTCTCTTTGGTCAAATGATTAATAGTCATATCGGAAACAAAAGTGGCTACGACCACGAATCCAAATAATCCGAAGATGATATAGGCGAGTATTAATTTGAGGTATAGTGTTTTTCTCATAGTTACCCCTTGGATTCAAATTTATAACCGATGCCCCATATGGTGGCAATCCGCCAGCTTTCATGATCGTTAATCTTTTCACGGAGTCGTTTGATATGAACATCTACTGTGCGGGTGTCACCGATGTATTCGTAACCCCAGATCTGATCCAGAAGCTGCTCTCTCGTAAAGACATGGTTAGGAGAAGATGCCAGGAAATAGAGAAGTTCCAGTTCCTTTGGCGGCATCTCGATGGTTCTGCCCATGTAAATAACGGAATAGTTCGTCTGGTTGATGATAAGATCAGGATATTCCACACTCTTTACATCGGGGGCCTTCGGCTGTTCGGTCACCGGCTTATAGCGGCGCAGTACAGCCTTGACACGGGCTACTAACTCTTTGGAATCAAAAGGTTTTTCCATATAGTCATCAGCCCCAAGTTCTAAGCCCAGCACTTTGTCAAATACTTCGCCTTTGGCGGAGAGCATGATGATGGGCAGGGAAGATTTGGAGCGGACTTCGCGGCAGACCTGATAGCCGTCTATGCCCGGCAGCATCAGATCTAAAAGCATCAGGTTCGGAGAGAAACTGTCCACCGCTGTCAATGCAGATTCGCCGTCATTGACGATCATGGTCTCAAAGCATTCCTTAGTCAGATAAAGAGAAATCAGTTCCGCGATATTGTTGTCGTCATCTACAATTAAGATTTTTTGTCTGTTGACCATTTTAACTCCTCCTATTCCCTAAATTCCGCAATTGTGACGCCGGCATCTCCCTCGCCAAATTCACCCAGCCTGTAGCTTTTAACTATTTTGTTTTTGCGAAGGTAATTCTGCACTGCATTGCGCAGGGCGCCGGTTCCCTTGCCGTGTACAATCCGTACACTGGGCAGATGGGCAAGATAGGCGTCATCCAGATATTTATCCAGTTCTGACAGCGCTTCGTCCACGGTCTTTCCCAGCAGATTGATTTCTGTGGAAACGGTGTAACTTTTAGACATTTTAAGTTTGCCGGAAGAAGTGCGCTGCATTTTGCCGGTATTGATGGTTTCTTCTTCAATCAGTACCAGATCATTAAGGGACACTTGGGAACGGATGATGCCGCATTGTACAAAAAGCCGTCCGCTCTTATCCGGCAGGGAACTGACAGTGCCTTTGAGTCCCATCGAGACGATCTTGACGCTGTCACCCAGTTTGATCTGATTGGGTTTTAATGTTTTGTGGCTGGATTTATCGTTCTTGAATGCCAATTTTTCATTCTTTTCGGAAATCTTATCCCGCACTTTCTGACGGGATTTTTCCAAGTCCTTAATGGAAACGGCTGTGCCTGCCTTCTGAAAGGCGCGAATGGTCTCATCCGCTATCTCCTTGGCGTTTTGTAAAATTTCGCGGGCCTCTTCATTGGCTTCCCGGAGAATGCGGTCACGGGATTGATCAATTTTTTCCTGTTTAGATTCCAGCCGTTTTTTCAGGGCTTCGATCTCCCTCTTGTAGGACTCTATCTCTTGCTGCTCCTTTTCGATGGTAAGGCGGCTGTTTTCCAGATTGGCCAGTAAGTCTTCAAAACTTTCCTTGTCTTCCGTTATGTGCCTTCTGGCATCTTCTATAATGTGGTCGGGCAGTCCCAGTTTGGAAGAGATAGCAAAAGCATTGCTCTTACCAGGGATACCGATTAAAAGGCGGTAAGTGGGCTGCAGTGTTTCCACATTAAATTCACAGCAGGCGTTTTCCACAAATTCCGTGGAGAGGGCATAGACCTTTAACTCACTGTAGTGGGTGGTGGCCATGGTGCGGATGCCCCGGCTGTGCAGATGATCCAGCACTGAGATGGCAAGCGCTGCCCCTTCCGTGGGATCCGTACCTGCTCCCAATTCGTCAAAAAGGCAGAGAGAATCGGTATCCGCTTCTTTTAAAATGGATACAATACTCGTCATATGGGAAGAAAAAGTACTGAGACTCTGTTCAATACTCTGTTCATCACCGATATCTGCATATACTTCCCGAAAAATAGAAAGTTCTGAGCGGTCAAGCGCTGGAATATGCAGTCCCGCCTGTCCCATCAGCGTGAGCAGCCCCACTGTTTTTAAGGCTACGGTCTTGCCTCCGGTATTGGGTCCTGTGATGATAAGCAGGTCAAAGTCCGTCCCTAAAAGGATATCCACGGGGACAACTTTGCGTTTATCCAGAAGCGGATGCCTTCCTTTGCGGATGTGTATCCGGTGTTCTGTGTTGAAGATCGGCTTAGAACCGTTCTGCTCCATGGCAAGGGAAGCTTTGGCAAAGATGAAGTCCAGCATGGTCATGGCTTTCTGGTTACCTGTAAGGGTATCTGTATATGCAGCAGTCTGTGCGCTTAAAGACGCCAGAATCGCTTCAATCTCCTCCTGTTCTTTGAGAGAGAGTTCTTTCAGTTCATTGTTCAGGCTGACCACTGCCGCCGGTTCAATAAAAAAGGTAGAACCGGTAGAAGACTGGTCGTGCACCATACCCTGCACCTGACTTTTGTATTCTGCTTTAACGGGAATACAGTAGCGGTTGTCGCGCAGCGTTACCACAGCGTCCTGCAGATAGGTTCGATAGGAGCCGTTGATCATGGAATTTAACTGGGAATGAATCCGATCATTGGTGATCATCATGCTCCGCCGAATGTGCTTTAAAGCAGGGCTGGCATCATCGGCAATCTCCTCTTCAGACAAAATGCATCGCCTAATCTCGTTGGAGAGCGGCGTCAGAGGTTCCAAACTGTCAAAAAACTCATCCAGTGAATCACCGGGGATATCGTCTCTGTCTTTACGTCCGTATGCCTTGATGCGATTAACATTTTCCAGGAAAGATGCAATATTTAAAAGCTCGGAAATGGAGAGTACACTCCCTACTTCCAGGGACTTGATACTCATTCCCAAATCCTTGTTGCCGCCAAAGGATGTGGAACCCTTACTAAAAAGCCGGCTTAAAGCATCAGCGGTCTGTGTCTGTGCCGTCTCTATCTGTGTAGGATCGGTCATAGGCAGAAGATCAGTGGTCAGCTTTTTTCCGGGCTGTGATGTGGCCTTTTCAGTCAGCCGGTCGATAATCTTGTGATATTCTAAAACACGCAGTACTTTGCTGTTCATAATAGCCTCGTTTCTAAATGATATATCTATAATTAATACAGAAATATCTTATCATAAATGGGAGGGAATTACTATGGTTTTATCGTGATGGCTGTTTTCAGCAAAGTGACGGAGAATGCCCGGCGTTTCCCGTGGCTTCCAGCGTCTTAGAAAGCTCGCTCGGCAAGGGCGGCTATGGCTTTCTCAACTGCTTTTTCCTCTGTGTCGTTGAATGTAAGCATGATTATTTTACCGACAAATCTCACATCCCATTATGTAGCCTGTCCGTCAAAACGGAACTTGAACAGGGCGGCGGCAAGCTCCCCATTGGTGAGGATAACTGTCTGACCGCATATCGTTATAGGGTGTTCTTCATAGAGTGCTTTAAAATATTCGTCTGTTGTGCCTAAAGGGTAAAATTTTTCATCTGTGAGGTATTCAAGGGATATTTCCTTTTGCCGCCGTCTGCTCCTGTCACGCCATGCGTTGATAACTGCAAAGCGTATGACAATCTTGCAATAGCCGTTGAAAGTATACATGATGTGTTCTCTGTATGCTTCTGTGCAAGGCATAGATGATTCCCCCTTTCTCCAACATGGGGTGGTGCATGGTTTACGGTTACTGTTTTCAGTCCGATTCTATCTCGTATTCAT